>NZ_JBHFJG010000046.1:0-30782 GCF_057559155.1 Rhizobium moroccans
CTGGTTCGCGGTGTGGACCGCAACGGCGTCGAGCGTGGCCAGATCCTGTGCAAGCCGGGTTCGGTCAAGCCGCACAAGAAGTTCAAGGCAGAAGCCTACATCCTGACGAAGGAAGAGGGCGGCCGTCATACGCCGTTCTTCACGAACTACCGTCCGCAGTTCTACTTCCGTACGACGGACGTGACGGGCATCGTGACGCTTCCGGAAGGCACGGAAATGGTGATGCCGGGCGACAACGTGACGGTTGACGTCGAGCTGATCGTTCCGATCGCCATGGAAGAGAAGCTGCGCTTCGCGATCCGCGAAGGCGGCCGTACCGTCGGCGCAGGCATCGTCGCCTCCATCGTCGAGTAATTCAAAGACGAAGCCGGCATCTTGGGATGCCGGCTTCGTCCGAAAAACTTTAAGCAAGCGGCCCGAGGCGGCTTGCTTATGACACAAAAATGTAGCAAATGGCGCGCGAGCGTAATTTGCGCCTGCTTCGTATGTACGAAACAGGCGACTGCCCAACAATTTAAGGTGGGTCATATGGCCCGAAGAATGGAAGGGGTGCCGGATTCGGTGTCCCTTCGATCTTTGAAACCGGTGGTCCGCCTTAGGTAAACGAACAACCCCTGCCGTATCGTTTGGCATGCGGGTGACAGAAAACAAGGATAACGTCGAATGAACGGCCAAAATATCCGCATTCGCCTGAAGGCGTTCGATCACCGGATTCTCGATGCTTCCACGCGCGAGATCGTGTCGACGGCGAAGCGCACCGGTGCTAGCGTCCGGGGCCCCGTTCCGCTTCCGACCCGAATCGAGAAGTTTACGGTTAACCGGTCCCCCCACATCGACAAGAAGAGCCGCGAGCAGTTCGAGATGCGCACGCATAAGCGCCTTCTCGATATCGTTGACCCGACCCCGCAGACGGTAGACGCGCTGATGAAGCTCGATCTCGCCGCCGGTGTTGATGTTGAGATCAAGCTCTGAGGTTTGCGCCTCGAGCGGAGTGAGAAGGATTGAACCGATGCGTTCGGGTGTAATTGCACAGAAGGTGGGAATGACCCGCGTCTACAACGACGCTGGCGAGCATATCCCGGTAACCGTATTGCGGCTGGAAAGCTGCCAGGTCGTCGCGCACCGCACCGTCGAGAAGAACGGCTATACCGCTGTTCAGCTCGGTGCGGGCACGGCGAAGGTGAAGAACACCTCCAAGGCGATGCGCGGCAACTTTGCCGTCGCCAACGTCGAGCCGAAGGCGAAGCTCGTAGAGTTTCGCGTTTCTGAAGACAACATGATCGATGTCGGCACCGAGCTGACGGCGGGCCATTTCCAGGCTGGCCAGTTGGTGGACGTTACCGGCACCACGATCGGTAAGGGTTTTGCCGGCGCCATGAAGCGCCACAACTTCGGTGGTCTGCGCGCCACGCACGGTGTGTCCGTTTCGCACCGTTCGCATGGTTCGACCGGTTCCAACCAGGATCCGGGCCGCGTCTGGAAGGGCAAGCGCATGGCTGGTCACATGGGCCAGACGCGTGTCACCACCCAGAACCTGGAAGTCGTCTCCACCGACGAGAACCGTGGCCTGATCCTCGTCAAGGGTGCCGTCCCCGGCTCCAAGGGCGCCTGGATCGTCGTTCGCGATGCCGTCAAGTCGGCCGCGAAGTAAGGGAGCCAAGCAAATGGAATTTAACGTCAAGACCCTCGAGGGAAAAGACGCCGGCAAGGTCTCCCTGTCGGATGAGATTTTCGGCCTCGATCCTCGTGAAGACATTCTCGCCCGCATGGTTCGTTGGCAGCTCGCCAAGAAGCAGCAGGGCACTCACAAGACGAAGGGCCGTGCGGAAGTTTCCCGCACCGGTGCCAAGATGTACAAGCAGAAGGGTACGGGCCGCGCTCGTCACCATTCGGCTCGCGCTCCGCAGTTCCGCGGCGGCGGCAAGGCTCATGGCCCGGTCGTCCGCAGCCACGAGCACGACCTTCCCAAGAAGGTTCGTGCGCTTGCTCTGCGTCACGCCCTCTCGGCAAAGCTGAAGGCTGAAGAACTGATCGTCATCGACAACCTGGTTGCTGCGGAAGCAAAGACCAAGGCTCTCGCTGGTTCGTTCGAGACGCTCGGCCTCACCAACGTCCTGTTCATCGGCGGTGCTGAGCTCGATAACAACTTCAAGCTCGCCGCTCAGAACATCCCGAACGTGGACGTTCTGCCGGTTCAGGGCATCAACGTTTACGACATCCTGCGTCGCGGCAAGCTCGTCCTGTCGAAGGCCGCAGTTGAAGCTCTAGAGGAGCGTTTCAAGTGACCGATCTTCGCCACTATGATGTGATCGTATCTCCTTCGATCACCGAAAAGTCGACGCTGGTATCCGAACAGAACCAGGTTGTCTTCAACGTTGCCAAGACTGCTTCCAAGCCTGAAATCAAGGCTGCCGTAGAAGCGCTCTTCGGTGTGAAGGTCACTGCCGTCAATACGCTGGTCCGCAAGGGCAAGGTGAAGCGCTTCCGCGGCTTCATCGGCAAGCAGAAGGACGTCAAGAAGGCTGTCGTCACCCTGGCCGAAGGTCAGACGATCGACGTCTCCACCGGTCTCTGAGGTAAGATACAATGGCATTGAAAAGCTACAATCCGACGACCCCGAGCCAGCGCCAGCTGGTCATCGTCGACCGTTCGGGCCTCTGGAAGGGCAAGCCGGTCAAGACGCTGACGGAAGGTCTCACCAAGAGCGGCGGCCGCAACAACAACGGCCGCATCACCGCTCGCTTCATCGGTGGCGGTCACAAGCGCACCTACCGTCTCGTGGACTTCAAGCGTCGCAAGTTCGACGTCGAAGGCACGGTCGAGCGTCTGGAATACGACCCGAACCGTACGGCGTTCATCGCGCTCGTCACCTACACGGACGGCGAACAGGCCTACATCCTCGCTCCGCAGCGCCTTGCTGCCGGCGACAAGGTCATCGCTTCCGAGAAGGCCGTCGACGTGAAGCCCGGCAATACCATGCCGCTTCAGTACATCCCGGTCGGCTCCATCGTCCACAATGTGGAAATGAAGCCGGGCAAGGGTGGCCAGATCGCTCGTTCGGCCGGCACCTATGTCCAGCTCGTCGGCCGCGACGCCGGCATGGCGATCCTTCGCCTGAACTCCGGCGAGCAGCGCCTCGTTCCTGGCTCCTGCCTGGCCACGGTCGGTGCGGTTTCCAACCCGGACCACGGCAACATCAACGACGGCAAGGCTGGTCGCACCGTTTGGCGCGGCAAGCGTCCGCATAACCGCGGCGTCGTCATGAACCCGGTCGACCATCCGCACGGCGGTGGTGAAGGCCGCACCTCCGGTGGCCGCCATCCGGTGACCCCGTGGGGCAAGCCGACCAAGGGCAAGCGCACGCGTTCGAACAAGTCGACCGACAAGTTCATCATGCGTTCGCGCCATCAGCGCAAGAAGTAAGAGGAAAGTCACACAATGGCTCGTTCAGTATGGAAAGGTCCGTTTGTTGACGGCTATCTTCTCACGAAGGCTGAGAAGGTGCGCGAAGGCGGACGCAATGAAGTAATCAAGATCTGGAGCCGTCGCTCCACGATCCTTCCGCAGTTCGTCGGGCTCACGTTCGGCGTCTACAATGGCAGCAAGCATGTGCCGGTCAGCGTCAATGAAGACATGGTCGGTCACAAGTTCGGTGAATTCTCTCCGACCCGGACCTATTACGGTCACGGTGCGGACAAGAAGGCGAAGAGGAAGTAACCATGGCGAAGGCTAAGACCGAACGCCGGCTGAAGGACAACGAAGCACAGGCAGTCGCCCGTACGCTTCGCGTCAGCCCTCAGAAGCTGAACCTTGTTGCCGCCATGATCCGCGGCAAGAAGGTCGATCGCGCGCTTGCGGAGCTCGAGTTCTCCCGCAAGCGTATCGCCGGCACGGTGAAGAAGACCCTCGAGTCTGCAATCGCCAATGCCGAGAACAACCATGACCTCGACGTCGATTCGCTGATCGTTTCCGAAGCCTATGTCGGCAAGTCGATCGTGATGAAGCGCTTCCATGCCCGCGGCCGCGGCCGCGCTTCGCGCATCGAGAAGCCCTTCGCTCACCTGACGATCGTCGTTCGCGAAGTCGAGGAAAAAGGGGAGGCCGCATAATGGGCCAGAAAATCAATCCGATCGGCTTTCGCCTCGGCATCAATCGTACCTGGGACAGCCGCTGGTTCGCCGATAACGCGGAATACGGTCAGCTCCTCCATGAGGACCTGAAGATCCGCGCCTATCTGATGCAGGAGCTGAAGCAGGCCGGCATCTCCAAGGTGGTTATCGAGCGTCCGCACAAGAAGTGCCGCGTCACGATCCACTCGGCCCGTCCGGGCCTCATCATCGGCAAGAAGGGCGCCGACATCGAAAAGCTCCGCAAGAAGCTTTCCGAAATGACGTCGTCTGAAACGCACCTCAACATCGTCGAAGTGCGCAAGCCGGAAATCGACGCGACTCTGGTCGCCCAGTCGATCGCCCAGCAGCTCGAGCGCCGCGTGGCTTTCCGCCGTGCGATGAAGCGTGCCGTTCAGTCGGCCATGCGTCTCGGCGCCGAAGGCATCAAGATCACCTGCGCCGGCCGTCTCGGCGGTGCAGAAATCGCTCGTACCGAATGGTATCGTGAAGGCCGCGTTCCGCTTCATACGCTGCGCGCCGACATCGACTACGGTACGGCAGAAGCCGAAACCGCTTTCGGTATCTGCGGCATCAAGGTCTGGATCTTCAAGGGCGAAATCCTTGAGCATGATCCGATGGCTTCCGAGCGGCGCGCGCTGGAAGGCGATGCGCAGGGCCCGGCAAGCCGCGAACGTGGCGATCGTCGCCGCGAAAACGCTTGATAAGCGCTGGCGAAAGATAAGCTCGGAGAAGTAAGAAAATGTTGCAGCCAAAGCGTACCAAGTACCGCAAGCAGTTCAAGGGCCGCATCAAGGGCGTTGCCAAGGGCGGTTTCGACCTTGCCTTTGGTGAATTCGGCCTGAAGGCTCAGGAACCGAACCGCGTCAATGCACGCGAGATCGAAGCGGCTCGCCGCGCGATCACCCGTTACATGAAGCGCGCGGGCCGTGTCTGGATCCGCGTGTTCCCTGACGTTCCTGTCACCGCCAAGCCCACCGAAGTCCGTATGGGTAAGGGTAAGGGTTCGGTTGAATACTGGGCATGCAAGGTCAAGCCCGGTCGTATGATGTTCGAGATCGACGGCGTTTCGGAAGAAATCGCTCGCGAGGCTCTTCGCCTCGGTTCTGCCAAGCTCTCGGTCAAGACGCGCTTCGTACAGCGCATCGCAGAGTAAGGAGAAGGCACGATGAAAGCCGAAGACGTACGCGGCCTCACGGCCGACCAGCTCAAGGACAAGCTCGCCGAGCTCAAGAAGGAGCAGTTCAACCTGCGCTTCCAGAAGGCCACCGGTCAGCTCGAGAAGTCCTCGCGCATCAACGAAGTCCGCAAGGACATCGCCCGCGTGAAAACCATTGCCCGCCAGAAGGCGGCAGAAGCCAAGGCTTAAAGGAAGAATAATATGCCGAAACGCATTCTGCAGGGCGTAGTTGTTTCCGACAAGAACGAGAAGACCGTTGTTGTCCGGGTAGAGCGCCGATTCGCGCATCCGCTGCTTCAGAAGACGGTCCGCCGTTCCAAGAAGTACAAGGCGCATGACGAGAACAACCAATACAAGGTTGGCGACGTGGTTTCCATCGAGGAATGCGCGCCGATCTCCAAGGACAAGCGCTGGACGGTTATTGCCGCCCAGGCTTAATTGCCCAGGTTTCTGCGTCAGGCCCTTGCGTCTGGCGCAGAATCCTGTATGAAGCACGCCATTGGCGCAGGACGCTCGGCAACGAGCGTCTTTTGCTTTGAGCGCAGGGAAGGTCCCATCCGGGAAACCACCTTGGCAAGACCCATCCCGCGCACATCGAAATTCTGTCCAAAAGCCGGATCGGGGCGTTTTCGCGCCCGGTCGTTCCGGTCATTAGAAAAAGGCGACCTGACATGATTCAGATGCAAACAAACCTCGACGTGGCGGACAATTCCGGCGCACGTCGTGTCATGTGCATCAAGGTGCTGGGCGGCTCCAAGCGCAAGTACGCTTCGATCGGCGACATCATCGTCGTATCGATCAAGGAAGCCATCCCGCGCGGCCGCGTGAAGAAGGGTGACGTGATGAAGGCGGTTGTTGTGCGCACCGCCAAGGACATCCGTCGTCCGGACGGCAGCGTCATCCGCTTCGATAACAACGCAGCGGTCCTCATCGACAACAAGAAAGAGCCGATCGGCACCCGTATCTTCGGACCGGTTCCGCGCGAACTGCGCGCAAAGAACCATATGAAGATCATCTCGCTGGCTCCGGAAGTACTCTAAGGGAGCGGGAAAGATGCAAAAGATCCGCAAGGGCGACAACGTCGTCGTATTGACTGGCAAGGACAAGGGCCGCACTGGCGAAGTTCTCCAGGTCCTGCCGAAGGAAGATCGCGCCTTGGTGCGCGGTATCAACATGGTGAAGCGTCATCAGCGTCAGACACAGACCGCTGAGGCTGGCATCATCAACAAGGAAGCATCCATTCACCTGTCCAACATCGCGATCGTCGCGAAGGACGGGAAGCCGACCCGCGTTGGTTTCTCCGTCGTTGACGGCAAGAAGGTGCGTGTTGCCAAGCGTACGGGAGATGTAATCGATGGCTGAGGCAAAGTATGAGCCGCGGCTCAAGAAGGAATATGTTTCCCGTATTCGCGGCGCGATGAAGGAAAAGTTCGCCTACGCGAACGAGATGCAGATCCCGAAGCTCGACAAGGTCGTGATCAACATGGGTGTCGGTGAAGCTACGGCTGACTCGAAGAAGCCCACCGTTGCTGCTGCGGATCTTGCGGCGATCGCCGGCCAGAAGCCGGTCGTCACCAAGGCACGCAATTCGATCGCCGGCTTCAAGCTGCGCGAGAACATGCCGATCGGCGCGAAGGTTACTCTCCGTGGCGCCCGCATGTATGAATTCCTGGATCGCCTGGTCAACATCGCGCTGCCGCGCGTTCGCGACTTCCGCGGCCTGAACCCCAAGAGCTTTGACGGCCGTGGCAACTTCGCCATGGGCATCAAGGAGCACATTGTGTTCCCTGAGATCAACTACGACAAGGTTGATCAGATGTGGGGCATGGACATCATCGTTTGCACGACGGCTACCAACGACGACGAAGCACGGGCTCTTCTGACAGAGTTCAACTTCCCGTTCCGTCAGTAACCGTAACGACGAGCGTTAAGAAGGAACTCCGATATGGCGAAAACCAGCGCAGTTGAAAAGAACAAGCGCCGCCGCAAGACCGTCGCCGTCCAGGCCGCCAAGCGCGCTGCCCTGAAGGCGACCATCATGAACCAGGAACTTCCGATCGAAGACCGGTTCAAGGCAACCCTGAAGCTCGCTTCGCTGCCGCGCGATGGCTCGAAGACGCGCATCCGCAACCGTTGCGAAGTCACCGGTCGCCCGCGCGCTTTCTATCGCAAGCTCAAGATGTCGCGTATCGCGCTTCGCGAGCTGGGCAACCTCGGCAAGGTGCCGGGCGTCGTCAAGTCGAGCTGGTAAGGAGATCGTTAGATGACCATGACTGATCCCTTGGGTGATATGCTCACCCGCATCCGCAACGGTGCTTCCCGCCGCAAGTCGACCGTGTCCACGCCGGCTTCCCGGCTGCGTGCTCGCGTCCTCGACGTTCTGCAGGCGGAAGGCTACATCCGCGGTTATTCCCAGGTCGATTACGGCAACGGCAAGTCCGAGCTTGAAATCGAGCTGAAGTACTACGAAGGCGCGTCGGTGATCCGTGAGATCGGCCGCGTGTCCAAGCCGGGCCGCCGGGTCTATGTCTCGGTAAAGTCCATTCCGCAGGTCGCGAACGGCCTCGGCATCACCATCCTTTCGACTCCGAAGGGCGTGATGGCCGATCACCAGGCTCGCGAACAGAACGTAGGTGGCGAGGTTCTCTGCTCGGTCTTCTAAGACAGGGCAGGGGTTCTCCATAGCGAACAGACAGGATTGAAACATGTCTCGTATCGGTAAAAAGCCCGTTCAGGTTCCTGCAGGTGTTACGGCTGCTATCGACGGCCAGAAAGTGACTGCCAAGGGCCCGAAGGGCGAGCTGTTCTTCGTCGCGAATGACGAAGTCAAGCTTGAACTCAAGGACAATGCGGTATCGGTGACTCCGATCAACGATACCAAGGATGCTCGCTCGAAGTGGGGCATGTCCCGCACGATGGTCGAGAACATCTTCAAGGGTGTTAAGGACGGTTTCGAGCGCAAGCTCGAGATCAACGGCGTTGGTTACCGTGCCTCGATGCAGGGCAAGAACCTGCAGCTCGCGCTCGGCTTCAGCCACGACGTGGTCTATGAACCGCCGCAGGGCATCACCATTGCCGTGCCGAAGCCGACGGAAATCGTCGTCACCGGCATCAATAAGCAGCAGGTCGGTCAGGTAGCCGCGGAAATCCGCGAATACCGCGGTCCGGAGCCCTATAAGGGCAAAGGCGTCAAGTACGCCGAGGAACGGATCGTCCGCAAGGAAGGCAAGAAGAAGTAAGGATCACGCGAAATGGCTAGCAGGAAACAAGTACTTGCCAAGCGCGCGAGCCGAGTGCGTCGCCAGATCAAGGCGGTCGCCAATGGCCGCCCGCGCCTGTCGGTTCATCGCTCGTCGAAGAACATCTATGTCCAGGTCATCGATGACGTGGCCGGCCGCACGCTCGCAGCCGCTTCCACGCTCGAGGGTGATCTGCGCAAGTCGCTGAAGACCGGCGCTGACGTTGCTGCTGCCGCAGCCGTCGGCAAGCTCGTCGCCGAGCGTGCCGCCAAGGCCGGCGTGAAGGAAGTCGTGTTCGATCGCGGCGCCTTCCTCTATCACGGCCGCGTCAAGGCGCTTGCCGAAGCTGCCCGCGAAGGCGGCCTGAGCTTCTAAGGAATTTCGCCCGGCCTTTCCTGATAGGGGAGGCCGGGCGAATTGCGGTTCGCCGCAAATGAGGAGCGTCCTCGGGTTTCGTGCCCGAGTTGCTTCAATGGGTAATCTGCCGATTGCACCCGGAAAAGAAAAAAGGAAAAGGACAATGGCACAGGAAAGAAGGGGTCAGCGCGAAGATCGCCAGGCCCGTGAAGAGCGCGATAGCGAATTCGTCGACAAGCTGGTCGCGATCAACCGCGTCGCAAAGGTCGTCAAGGGCGGCCGTCGCTTCGGTTTCGCAGCTCTCGTCGTCGTCGGCGACCAGAAGGGCCGCGTCGGCTTCGGCCATGGCAAGGCACGCGAAGTGCCGGAAGCCATCCGCAAGGCTACCGAAGCTGCAAAGCGCGACCTGATCTTCGTACCGCTGCGCGACGGTCGTACGCTGCATCATGACGTCAATGGCCGTCACGGCGCCGGCAAGGTTCTGCTGCGCTCGGCCAAGGCTGGTACCGGTATCATCGCCGGCGGTCCGATGCGCGCCGTATTCGAGACGCTCGGCGTTCATGACGTCGTCGCCAAGTCGACCGGTTCGTCGAACCCCTACAACATGGTTCGCGCCACGTTCGACGCCCTGAAGCACCAGGTTCATCCGAAGGACATCGCGGCACAGCGCGGCATCAAGTATGCAACGCTCCAGGCTCGCCGTGCTTCTTCCGGTGTGACCTCGGAAGAATAAGGAGAGCGGATCATGGCTAAGAAAGCAGAAGCCGCAAAGAAGACGGTTACCGTCCAGCAGATCGGTAGCCCCATCCGCCGCCCTGCCGTCCAGCGTCAGACGCTGATCGGTCTCGGCCTCAACAAGATGCACCGGACCCGTACGCTGGAAGACACTCCTTCCGTTCGTGGCATGATCCGGGCTGTCCAGCATCTCGTTCGCGTCGTCGACGAGAAGTGAGACGGAGGAATTGACCATGAAACTGAATGAGATCAAGGACAACGAAGGCGCCACCAAGGATCGTATCCGCGTAGGTCGCGGTATCGGTTCCGGCAAGGGCAAGACCGGTGGTCGCGGCGTGAAGGGCCAGAAGGCTCGCTCCGGCGTGTCGATCAACGGCTTCGAAGGCGGCCAGATGCCGATCTATCGCCGCCTGCCGAAGCGCGGCTTCAACAACATCTTCGCTTCCGACTTCGTCACCGTGTCGCTCGGCCGCATCCAGACGGCTATCGACGCCAAGAAGCTGGACCCGAAGGCAACGATCGATGCCGCCGCCCTCAAGGCTGCCGGCGTGATCCGTCGCGAGAAGGACGGTGTTCGCGTCCTTTCCGATGGCGAGCTCAAGGCGAAGGTCACGATCGAAGTCGCTGGTGCTTCCAAGGCTGCCGTCGAGAAGATCGAAAAGGCTGGCGGTTCCGTTAAGCTGCTCCTCGCAGTGGAAGCCGCTGCTGAATAAATCGTTTGAAATTGCCCGGAGTGAGCTTCACACCGGGCAATTTTATCTCCATATGTGAGCCTCACGATCCTGGAGCGATCTAGCCGGTCGCCTGTCCGGGATCATACTGAAAACAGGGTGAGGCAGCCGATTGCGCCCGCAATCTCCCCGCCCGGTTTTCTGAAACTGAATTTTTGAGACTGCTTTCCGGACCCGGCACTTGTCCACCGCCGGAGAATTGGTCAGGCGGAGAATTGCATGGCTTCTGCAGCGGAACAACTTGCCTCCAATCTGAATTTTTCGACCTTCGCCAAGGCGGAGGACCTCAAGAAGCGACTGTGGTTCACGCTCGCAGCACTCCTCGTTTATCGCCTTGGTACGCATATTCCGCTTCCGGGGCTGAACCCTGAGGCTTATGCGCAGGCCTTCCGTGGCCAGGCGAGCGGCATCCTCGGTCTCTTCAACATGTTCGCGGGCGGCGCGGTCGAGCGCATGGCGATCTTCGCGCTCGGCATCATGCCCTATATCTCCGCGTCGATCATCGTGCAGCTGATGACCTCGGTCGTCCCCTCGCTCGAAGCCTTGAAGAAGGAAGGCGAGCAGGGTCGCAAGATCATCAACCAGTACACCCGTTACGGAACCGTGCTGCTCGGCACGCTGCAGGCCTATGGCATTGCGGTCGGCCTTGAGAGCGGGCAGGGGATCGTGATGGATCCGGGCTGGTTCTTCCGTATTTCCACGGTCGTGACGCTGCTCGGCGGCACCATGTTCCTGATGTGGCTCGGTGAGCAGATCACCTCGCGCGGCATCGGCAACGGTATTTCGCTGATCATCTTCGCGGGCATCGCGGCCGGCCTTCCGTCGGCTCTTGCCGGAACGCTCGAGCTCGGCCGCACCGGCGCTCTTTCGACGGCACTTATTCTGACCGTCATCGTCGTTGCGATCGGCGTCATCGCCTTGATCGTGTTCGTCGAGCGTGCGCAGCGCCGCCTGTTGATCCAGTATCCGAAGCGCCAGGTTGGCAATCGCATGTTCCAGGGCGATACCTCGCACCTGCCGCTGAAGCTCAATACCTCGGGCGTCATCCCGGCGATCTTCGCCTCGTCGCTCCTGCTTCTGCCGGCGACGGCAGCGGGCTTCGCCGGTAACAGCCAGCTCCCGAACTGGGCGACGACGATCATTTCGGCGCTCGGCCACGGCCAGCCGCTGTTCATGCTGCTCTATGGCCTGCTGATCGCCTTCTTCGCATTCTTCTACACGGCGATCGTCTTCAATCCGAAGGACACCGCCGACAACCTGAAGAAGCACGGCGGCTTCATTCCGGGCATCCGTCCGGGTGAGCGGACGGCCGAGTACATCGACTACGTGCTGACCCGCATCACGGTCGTCGGCGCCATCTATCTCGTGTTCGTCTGCATCCTGCCGGAAATCCTGGTGGCTCGCACGGGCGTTCCGTTAGCCCTTGGTGGTACTTCGCTTTTGATCGTCGTCAGTGTAACGCTCGATACGGTCGCTCAGATTCAGGGCCACTTGATTGCGCAGCAATATGAGGGGCTGATCAAGAAGTCGAAATTGCGCGGAGGAAAGAGGGGACGATGAGATTGATTCTTTTGGGGCCGCCGGGCGCGGGTAAGGGGACCCAGGCCCAGCGGATCGTGGAGAAGCACGGAATTCCGCAGCTTTCCACCGGCGACATGCTGCGTGCGGCTGTAGCTGCCGAGACGGAAGTCGGCAAACGTGCCAAGGCCGTTATGGACGCGGGCAGGCTCGTCTCCGATGAAATCGTCAATGCGATCGTTTCCGAACGTATCGATCAGCCGGACGCCGCCAACGGCTTCATTCTCGATGGCTTCCCGCGCACCCTGGTGCAGGCAGACGCCACCGAGGAAATGCTGAAGTCCAAGGGGCTCGATCTTTCCGTCGTCGTCGAGCTGCGCGTGGATGACAAGGAGCTTATCCGCCGTGTGTCCGGTCGTTATTCCTGCGCCCAGTGCGGAACGGTCTATCACGACACCGACAAGAAGCCGGCGAGCGAAGGCGTCTGCGACAAGTGTGGTTCGACCCATTTCAAGCGCCGGCCCGACGACAATGCCGAGACGATGACCAAACGCCTGGAGGTCTACTACAAGGAGACCTCGCCGCTGATCGGTTACTACTATGCCAAGGGCAAGCTGAAGGTCGTTGACGGCATGGCCGAGATCGACACGGTCACGGCGGACATCGAGAAAATCCTTGCCGGCCTCTGAGCCGGCTTGGACTTGTTAAAGAATCTTGGGCGGAGCAGTTGCTTTTCGGCGCTGATTCCGTTAAAGACGCGCCAACTCGCGACAGCTTTAAGCGATCGGCGCGGATTTCCCGAAAGGACATCCGGAGCTGGTCGTTTTGACTTGTTCCGGATGAAGTTGAACTGGTGGCCTTTCAGGCCGCTGTCATGGAAGAAGCACCACTTGCCGGATGGCAACTGGAAAAGGAGAACAGACGTGGCACGTATCGCTGGCGTCAATATCCCGACTGCGAAGCGCGTTGTTATCGCGCTGACCTACATTCACGGGATCGGCTCGAAATTTGCGCAGGAAATCATGGACAAGGTTGGCTTGCCGGCCGACAAGCGCGTCCATCAGTTGACGGATTCCGAAGTCCTTCAGATCCGTGAAACCATCGACCGCGACTATCAGGTCGAAGGCGATCTTCGTCGCGAGACCGCGATGAACATCAAGCGCCTGATGGACCTCGGCTGCTACCGCGGCCTGCGTCATCGCCGTGGCCTTCCGGTTCGCGGTCAGCGCACGCACACCAATGCCCGCACCCGCAAGGGCCCGGCAAAGGCGATCGCTGGTAAGAAGAAGTAATTTGGGAGCGAATAGGAATTAGCCAATAGCGAATAGGTTTTTGTTCTATTCGCTACCAACTATTCGCTATTCGCTTTTCCAAGGTGGAGCCGCTGGAATTACGGCGGTGCAGAGATCAACGAAAGGGATAATATGGCCAAGGAAGCCACCCGCGTTCGCCGCCGCGAACGCAAGAATATCACGTCGGGCGTTGCCCACGTCAATTCGACCTTCAACAACACGATGATCACCATCACCGACGCGCAGGGCAATGCGATTGCCTGGTCGTCCGCTGGTGCCAAGGGCTTCAAGGGTTCGCGCAAGTCGACCCCGTTCGCTGCTCAGATCGCTGCCGAAGACTGCGCCAAGAAGGCTCAGGAGCATGGCATGAAGTCGCTTGAAGTCGAGGTTTGCGGTCCGGGCTCCGGCCGTGAATCGGCGCTTCGCGCTCTCCAGGCCGCGGGCTTCATGATCACCTCGATCCGCGACGTGACCCCGATCCCGCACAACGGTTGCCGTCCGCGCAAGAAGCGTCGCGTCTGATCGTCGTATTACGCTTGGACCGCCTTCGGGCGGTCCTGCATTGAACTCGGGAATAGCCGCTTTACCTCCCCGGAGGTTGGCGGCTTTGACCGTATGCCGATGAGCGATATGTGCTCCGCTCGGCGCTCCTCGTGCTCGGTTGCCACGATTGGATGGTGGCAACGAACGGAAGGTATGAAACATGATCCAGAAGAACTGGCAGGAACTGATCAAGCCGAACAAGGTGGAATTCACCTCTTCCGGCCGCACCAAGGCAACGCTGGTTGCCGAACCTCTGGAGCGCGGCTTCGGCCTGACGCTCGGCAACGCGCTTCGTCGCGTGCTTCTGTCGTCTCTGCGCGGTGCGGCCGTCACCGCCGTGCAGATCGATGGCGTATTGCATGAATTCTCTTCCATCCCCGGCGTTCGCGAGGATGTGACCGATATCGTGCTCAACATCAAGGAAATCGCCATCAAGATGGATGGCGACGATGCCAAGCGCATGGTCGTGCGCAAGCAGGGTCCGGGCTCGGTTACCGCCGGCGACATCCAGACGGTAGGCGATATCGAGATCCTGAACCCTGACCACGTGATCTGCACGCTCGACGAGGGTGCGGAAATCCGCATGGAATTCACGGTCAACAACGGCAAGGGCTATGTCCCGGCTGAGCGTAACCGTGCCGAAGACGCTCCGATCGGCCTCATCCCGGTCGATAGCCTCTATTCGCCGGTCAAGAAGGTCTCTTACAAGGTGGAGAACACCCGCGAGGGCCAGGTTCTCGACTACGACAAGCTGACCATGACCATCGAAACCGATGGTTCGGTCTCTGGTGAAGACGCCGTAGCCTTCGCCGCCCGTATCCTTCAGGACCAGCTTTCTGTCTTCGTCAACTTCGACGAGCCGCAGAAGGAAGCCGAAGAGGAAGCCGTCACCGAACTCGCGTTCAACCCGGCTCTCCTCAAGAAGGTCGACGAACTGGAACTTTCCGTCCGTTCGGCGAACTGCCTGAAGAACGACAACATCGTCTATATCGGCGACCTCATTCAGAAGACCGAGGCGGAAATGCTGCGCACTCCGAATTTCGGTCGCAAGTCGCTGAACGAGATCAAGGAAGTTCTGGCATCCATGGGCCTCCATCTTGGCATGGAAGTTCCCGCCTGGCCGCCGGAAAACATCGAAGATCTCGCCAAGCGCTACGAAGACCAGTACTAACCATTAAACTGCAGGCGCATGCCTGCAAGTAAAGGAGACCAGAGATGCGCCACCAGAAAGCCGGCCGCAAGCTCAACCGCACCGCAAGCCACCGCAAGGCGATGTTTGCCAACATGGCTGCTTCGCTCATCACCCATGAGCAGATCGTAACGACCCTGCCGAAGGCAAAGGAAATCCGTCCGATCGTCGAGAAGCTCGTCACCCTCGGCAAGCGCGGCGACCTGCATGCTCGTCGTCAGGCGATCTCGCAGATCCAGGATCAGGATGCCGTCCGCAAGCTGTTCGACACGATCGCTTCGCGTTACGCCACCCGCAACGGCGGCTACCTTCGCATCATGAAGGCCGGCTTCCGCCAGGGCGACAACGCCGCTCTCGCCGTCATCGAGTTCGTCGAGCGCGACGTCAACGCCAAGGGCGCTGCCGACAAGGCTCGCGTTGCCGCTGAATCCGAAGCTGCCGAAGCCGCTTGATAATTCCGCATTGTCGGACATGAAAAGGCCGGGTGGAAACACCCGGCCTTTTTGCTGCCGAGCGATGAGGTCACCTCATGCTTCAAGCCCCTGGCTTGTCGACCGCACGACCTCCAGGAAGTTCCGCAGCGCTTTTCGCGCGCCTCTTGGCCGCCAGCCGATAGCCAGCTCCCAGGCCACGTTTTCCGGTGCATCGAGCAGCGGGACGAATGCCACGCCGACGATCTGCATCGTCGTTGCGCCTTTTGGCACCAGCGATACGCCGAGCCCCGCGGCCACCAGGCTGAGGATGGTATGCATCTGCCGAGCTTCCTGCACAATATTCGGCACGAAACCCGCGGCCCTGCAGGCGTTTGTAATGTTGCCGTGCAGAACCGGCCCCTGCTGGTAAGGGAACATGATGAAATCTCGTCCGGCCAGATCGGCGAGCCGGCAGGAATCCAGGGCGGCGAGGGGATGATGAGCCGGCACGGCGACGATCAGCCTGTCCCGGTGGATCAGTTCCACGGCGAGGCCATCGACGGTTTGGATCGGCGGATGGAAAAAGCCGAGATCGATATCGCCGCTTGCGAGATCGACCAATTGCGCTTCCGTAGGGCGTTCGTCGAGCCGAATTGCCGTATCCGGCCAAATTTCGTGGAAGGCGCGTATGGTCGCCGGAAGCAGGCGGTAGAGAGCTGCCGAGACAAAGGCGATCGAAATCTCTGCAAGCTCGTCGGACGCCGCGCGGCGGGCCAGACGGACGGCCTCTTCGGATTGCGCAATGGTTCGCCGCGCCTCCTCCAGAAACACACGCCCGGCGGCGGTGAGGCTCACCACGCGCTGGGTCCGCTCGAACAGCGAAAATCCCAGCCGGTCTTCAAGTCTCTTGATCGACTGGCTGAGCGGGGGCTGAGCCATTCCGAGCCGGGCGGCGGCGCGCCCAAAATGCAGTTCTTCGGCCACGGCAACGAAATGCCGCATATGGTGCAGATCGATCGTCATCATACCGAAAGAGTATCAATAAACTCCGTTTTGATATTGGAAAAGTTTGTCTGCCGCAACGATCTGGGAGGGTGACGTCAGCCATGGCTGACAAGGCTTTCCCAAGGAGTTGACCATGCAAAGACTTGCTTTTTATTGCGCTACCCTCGCGGCTGCCTTCGGGGCTCCCGCCTTAGCGGAAATCGAACGCGAGGATTTTCGGATAAAGGCTGGAGCCGATATCGAACTCGCCATCCGTGAAGTCCGCAATGCCGGGGTGGAGCCGAAGGGACCTCCCGTCATGCTCGTCCATGGGGCGCGGGTTCCGGGCGTTGCCTCCTTCGATTTGCCGGTGGAAGGGGGATCGCTCGCCGGTGATCTGGCAATGGAAGGATACCGGGTGTTCATTCTTGATGCCCGCGGCTACGGCGGATCGAGCCGTCCGGGGCAGGATGGCCCGCAGCAAGGCAGGCCGCTGACTCATTCCAACGAAGTCGTCCAAGATATCCATGCTGCGGTCGAGGCGATCCAGGATAGGACCGGCAGGCGGCAGGTCGCCCTATTGGGCTGGGCGACAGGCGGGCATTGGACAGGCATGTATGCCTCTCTTTTCCCGGAAAAGGTCAGCCATCTGGTCGTCTATAATTCACTTTACGGGGCGACTTCCGGACATCCCACGCTCGGATCGGACGGCGAGAACGCCGATCCGAATGATCGCAGCCGTTTCAACATCGCAAAGTTCGGTGCCTATCGGTTGAACACGGCGGCCTCACTCATCCCCTCCTGGGACAGATCCATTCCCGTCGAGGACAAGGATAGCTGGCATGACCCGGCGGTGGTCGAGGCCTATCAGCAGGCGGCTCTGGCATCCGATCCGGCCTCGGGCGATCACGAACCGCCGGCATTCCGCGCGCCTTCAGGGGCTATGGAAGATAGCTTCTATCTCGCTTCGGGAAGACAGCTTTGGGATGCCGCCTCGATTACCGCGCGCGTGCTGATCATCCGTTCGGAAAACGATTTCTGGAGTCGCCCCGATGACGTGACCGCGCTTGAAGGCCACCTCGTCAACGCGGCGGGTGTCCATAGCGTCACGATCCCCGGCGCCACGCACTATGTCCACCTCGATCGTCCCGAGCGCGGCCGTTCGCAGTTCATCGCGGAAGTGCTGGGCCTGCTTTCCGAACCTGCCAAAACTGAAAGTCGTTGAAGCGAGGGCTTTCAGCGGGCAGCTTGCGCGGCCCCGGACTTTTTCCCGCGCTTCCAGTTCATGATCGGCCTGCGCAGGGGACGGTAGGCGAGAAGTCCGGTGATGATGGCCAGATAGGTGAGGGGCTCGAGCGTCAGGCTCTTGCGCGCCAGGATGAAATGCAGGAGCCCGCCGGCCGCGATCACGTAGATCAGCTTGTGCAATTTCGTCCAGCGCGGCCCGAGCTTGCGGATCGACCAGTTGTTGGAGGTCAGCGCAAGCGGGATCAGCATCAGCAGACAGGCCATGCCGATGGTGATGTAGGGCCGCCGCGCGATATCCGCGGCGACCGCGCCCACATTGAAGCGCAGGTCGAGCGAGGCATAGACCGAGAAATGCATCAGCACGTAATAGAAGGCGAGAAGCCCGAGTGCACGGCGGTAGCGGATCCAGTTGATACCGGCAAGGTCGCGCAAGGGCGTGATGGCGAGCGTGGCGACGATGAAGCGCAGCGCCCATATGCCGAGAAGGTGCTCAAATTCCTTGACCGGATTGAAACCCAGCCCGCCTGTCGCCGCAAGGTAGAAATACCAGGCGGCCGGCACCAGTCCGATGGCGTAGAGCCCCCATATGCTGGCGCTGTGATAACGGCGGGGCAGAGTGGGCAGCGTGAGCATCGTCAATAGTTCGCCTTCAGGTCCATGCCTTCGTAGAGGCTCGCCACCTCGTCCGCATAACCGTTGAACGGCAGCGTGTCGCGCCGGGCGACGTTGAAGAAGCCGCCGTCGCCGATCCGCTGCTCTGTCGCCTGGCTCCAGCGCGGATGATCGACCGCCGGATTGACGTTCGAGTAAAAGCCGTATTCGCGCGCGTTGGAATTCTTCCAGGTCGTCTGCGGCTGCTCTTCCACCAGCGAAATCTTGACGATCGACTTGATGCTCTTGAAGCCGTATTTCCACGGAACCACCAATCGGATCGGCGCGCCGTTCTGGTTCGGCAGGGTTTCGCCATAGAGCCCGACGGCAAGGATGGTCAGCGGGTGGCGGGCCTCGTCGAGCCTGAGACCCTCGATATAGGGCCAGGGAAGCGGCTGGAAGAAACCGCGCTGTCCGGGCATCTGCTCCGGCCGCACCACGGTTTCGAAGGCGACGTATTTGGCGCTGCCGAGCGGCTCTACCTGATCCAGCAGGGCGGAGAGCGGAAAACCTATCCAG
This sequence comes from Rhizobium moroccans, assembly GCF_057559155.1. Taxonomy (NCBI): domain Bacteria; kingdom Pseudomonadati; phylum Pseudomonadota; class Alphaproteobacteria; order Hyphomicrobiales; family Rhizobiaceae; genus Rhizobium; species Rhizobium moroccans. The sequence goes on from NZ_JBHFJG010000046.1 coordinate 18,727, forward strand.
GGGATCACCATCGACCAGCCCTCGACGCAGCGAAGCCGGTAGGTGCGGTCCTCCAGCGGAAACTTCATCAATTCCTCGATGCCGAATTCCTTCGGCTTGCCTACCATGCCGTCTACCTTCACCGTCCAGGGGAGCGGCTTGAAGTCGCCGGAATTGGCGGCCGGGTCCTCCTTGTTGACGCCGAATTCGTAGAAATTGTTGTAGCTGGTGATCGCCTCCTTGGGCGTCAGCGGCTCATCCGTCTTGAAGATGCTCGGCGAGGCGCTGAGGGGTGCCGCGAGCACATCGCCCGCGCCGGCGAAGGCAATTCCCGCCGCGGCCGCGCCGAGGAAGCTTCGGCGAGACATGTAGATCGAACGCGGCGTGATCTCTGAAGCCGCGATATGGGGCGGACGAAAGGCGGGCATCGTACTCTCCTTGGGCGAACCTTTTCTTCCCTATACGTATCCCGCAGCCTAAAGGTTTCACGGTATCGGACGGAACCACGTTTATGTGAAGAAGAGCAAGCCGGTTCGATCGGCAGCAGCGAAAAACAAATGCTGGGTCACGGCTCCCAGCAACCGTACCGCTTTGGCTCGCGTTGATAGTGACAGCCTGCCGGACTTGACCTAGAAAGCTGCCAAGTCAGGGGTTTTTGCGCTTGCCGGAGGAAAGGGCTAAACTGCGCGGAACCATAAAGATCGCACCCGAGGATATGAAGACAATGCCAGCCTATCGCTCCAGAACAACGACCCATGGCCGCAACATGGCGGGCGCGCGCGGCCTTTGGCGTGCGACGGGCATGAAGGACAGCGATTTCGGCAAACCGATCATTGCGGTCGTGAACTCCTTCACGCAGTTTGTGCCCGGTCACGTTCACTTGAAGGACCTCGGCCAGCTCGTCGCCCGCGAGATCGAGGCCGCCGGCGGCGTCGCCAAGGAATTTAACACGATCGCGGTCGATGACGGTATCGCCATGGGCCACGACGGCATGCTCTATTCGCTGCCCTCGCGCGAAATCATCGCGGACTCGGTCGAATACATGGTCAACGCACACTGCGCCGACGCCATGGTCTGCATCTCCAACTGCGACAAGATCACGCCCGGCATGCTGAACGCCGCCATGCGCCTCAATATCCCGGCCGTCTTCGTCTCCGGCGGCCCGATGGAAGCCGGCAAGGTCGTGCTGCACGGCAAGAAGGTCGCGCTCGACCTCGTCGACGCCATGGTCGCTGCTGCCGACGACAAGATTTCCGACGAGGATGTCGCCACGATCGAACGCTCGGCCTGCCCGACCTGCGGCTCGTGCTCGGGCATGTTCACGGCCAACTCGATGAACTGTCTGACCGAAGCGCTCGGCCTGTCGCTGCCGGGGAATGGTTCGACGCTCGCAACCCATGCCGACCGCAAGCGCCTGTTCGTAGAGGCCGGCCACCTGATCGTCGATCTTGCCCGCCGTTATTACGAGCAGGAAGACGAAACCGTTCTGCCCCGCTCGATTGCCACCAAGAAGGCCTTCGAGAACGCCATGTCGCTCGATATCGCCATGGGCGGCTCCACCAATACCGTTCTCCATATCCTTGCCGCGGCCTATGAGGGCGGCATCGATTTCACGATGGAGGATATCGACCGGCTTTCCCGCAAGGTGCCGTGCCTTTCCAAGGTCGCACCCGCCAAGCAGGATGTCCATATGGAAGACGTGCATCGCGCGGGCGGCATCATGCGCATCCTCGGCGAACTCGAACGCGGCGGCCTTATCCATCGCGACTGCTACACGGTTCATGAGGCGACGCTCGGCGACGCGATCGATCGCTGGGATATCACCCGCACCAATTCCGAGACGGTCCGCGAATTCTTCAAGGCGGCGCCCGGCGGCGTGCCGACCCAGGTCGCCTTCAGCCAATCCTCGCGTTGGGATGATCTCGATACCGACAGCGAAAAGGGTGTCATCCGCTCGGTCGAAAAGCCGTTCTCCAAGGATGGCGGTCTTGCCGTTCTCTACGGCAATATCGCGCTTGACGGCTGCATCGTGAAGACTGCCGGCGTGGACGAGTCGATCCTGAAATTCACCGGTCCGGCAGTCGTCTTCGAAAGCCAGGATGCGGCGGTGAAGGGCATTCTCGGCAACGAGGTCAAGGCCGGCGATGTCGTCGTCATCCGCTACGAAGGCCCGAAGGGCGGCCCCGGCATGCAGGAAATGCTCTATCCGACCAGCTATCTGAAGTCGAAGGGCCTCGGCAAGGCCTGCGCGCTCGTCACCGACGGCCGCTTCTCCGGCGGCACGTCCGGCCTCTCGATCGGCCATGCTTCGCCGGAAGCAGCCCAGGGCGGGGCGATCGGCCTCGTGCGTAACGGCGACCCGATCGAGATCGACATCCCGAACCGCACGATCAACCTCGCGGTGCCGGATGCGGAACTCGCCACCCGCCGCGCCGAGCAGGACGTGCTCGGCTGGAAGCCGGCCGCGCCCCGCAAGCGCAATGTCACGACGGCGCTGAAGGCTTATGCCGCCTTCGCCGCCAGCGCCGACAAGGGCGCAGTCCGTATCCTGCCCGAGGCGTGACGCAACCTTCGCCGGGGTGCCGCTCAAACGCGCTTCTGTCTTGTGCATGGTAAGGAAATTCCTTACTGTGCACGGGAGGGTAAGGTCATGATAACGAGCAAAATTACCAGCAAGGCACAGACCACGATACCGCAACCGGTCCGGAACGCTCTTCACCTCAGGGAGGGCGACGAAATTCTTTATGCGATCCAGGCTGATGGACGTGTGATGATCTCGCGCGCGCCCATCTCCCCGGAAGCAGAAGATCCATTCGCAACGTTCGGCGAGTGGGATAGCGAGGCCGACAGGAAGGCCTATGCCGATTTTTGAGCAAGGCGATGTCGTCCGCGTTCCTTTTCCTTATACAGACCGTGACACCCGGCAGCGCAGGCCGGCGCTCGTGGTGTCAAATGGACCGATCGGGGAAAACGCCGCCCTGCTGTGGGTCGTCATGATTACTTCGGCGGAAAACCGGCCCTGGCTTGGGGACGTCCGTATTCCGGATCATTTGAAAGCCGGATTGCCGGCTCCATCCGTCGTCCGCCCGGTAAAGATCGTCACAGTGGAGGCGAAACATGTGGAAGCTGTTGGTAAAGTTTCGCGACAGGTTCTAGACGAAGTCTTGCGCGAGGCAAATGCCGTTATCGGGTTGACTACGCGATAGGCGGCCGCCGGGCGACGATCTGGCTGACCGGCCGGTGATCGCTCGTCTTTGCGTTTTCCGGCTGCGTGGAGTTGATGCGGTCGTGGATTTCATGCTCCACGAAGCCGGATCGCGGCTCGACCAGCAAGGGGCCGATCCCGCGCCGGCTCAGCGCCTCGGTGAAGACGATATGGTCGAGTAAGATGTTCGGCGAGCGTCCGGGATCGAGCTTGTCCTCGAATATCGCCGTCCAGCGCAGGTGCTGCGGGTAGTCGAACAGACCGTGGTTCAGGAACTTGCGGGCGAAGAACACATCGCCCTGAAGCACGCTGATCAGGTCATGCAGGAGATATTCCCGCTCGAGAAGTTCCTTGCCTGGGCCGTCGTTGAGATCGCCGATGACCATGATGATCGGCAGTTCCTCCTGTGAGAACCGCTTGTCGATGTAGTAGCGGACGTCCATGGCCTCGGTGCTGAGCTTTGCGCGCGCCACATGTGCATTCGCCATGAACCACGCGACATCCGGCCGGTCATGATAGGCCTTGTCGGTTTCCTCCGGCCGCCGGGCCGGCACGGAAAGACCGATATGCTTGCTTTTGAAATGTGCGCCGATGATCTCGACGCGCACGCCTTCGTAATCCATGACGAGGATTTGCGGGTGGCGGTAGTGCGAATGGGAGCGGCGGACATTTGCGCCGACGGTTTTCTCGCGGTTGTCGAGTTGGGGAGCCGAAAACTGCCACTTGCCGTCATTGTGTGAAAGCTTGGATTCGTCGGCCGTATAGGATTTCCAGGTGGCTATATCGAGGAGGCTTGCCCGTGTCGCCTGGGCGAGCGCGGGTTTGACGAGGAACCACAGCCATTGTTCGCCCTGAATGCCGTATGTCCTGTCATCGCCATTCGGATGGGTCATGAGCTTATATTCCGGCAGGTATTCGTCGCGGAAGGCCGTCATGTCCGCGCTGCCCGGAACCGCTTCCATGAGGAACAGAATGTCCGCGTCGATCTCCAGGATCTCTGCCCGCAATGCCTGGAGCTTCGCCTGCGCATCTGTCATCGAGGGCATGCGTCGCTGGCCGCGCCTCGATCGCTCCGGAACGACGCCGCGCACGACGTCGAACGCATTGGTCAGCCATTCCACATTGAAGGATGTTACCTTGAAAGCCTCCATATCCCCCTCCGGCATCGCGGCCCTGGTATGAACAGCATACTAAGACCGGGCTATGAGGGGAACATGACGATCGTGGAGTTCGCCGCTAAAGCGGCCGCGTCAGGTTGTTATAGATGTCATCCAATTGCTTCAGCCTCTCGTCATAGGCGGTGCGAATGCATGCGGCATCGCCGCCGCAGGCCTGCCGGCGCTTGAGCCAGGCGCTTTGCTCGTCCTGCATCGTGCCCCGCGCGCCCATGGCCAGCAGCCCGGCAAGCAGGTCGAAGGTCGTGACCATCTTCACGTCCGCATCGTTGAGCGCCCGGTTGTCGCAGATCGCCTTTTCGTCCGGTGCAAGTTCAGGCTTTTCGCAATCGAAACTGGCGGCGAGGCTCGATGGTGCATTGAAGGTAAGCGCGGCCAGAGTGAGGATGGCGAAGGCTGTAAGTCTCTGCATCGGGTGCTCCTTTCTGTCGGTTGATGCACGGTCGGCTCAGGCGTCCGGCAAGAGCCATAGGCCGAGGAAGATAAGGGCGGCCGCCCAAAGGGCGAGGATGAACGCCAGGCCGCCGCGGCTGCTCGGGCGTGTGGTCCGCAGTATGGCCTCCGCGCGGAACTCCTCCATCAGGGCCGGGGGAATGAGGCGGATCGCCAGCATGATGCCGAACGGAACGATGACGAGGTCGTCGAGATAGCCGAGGACCGGTACGAAATCCGGAATGAGGTCGACGGGCGAAAGCGCATAGGCCGCCACGGCGCCGGCCATGAGCTTGGCGCTCCACGGCACGCGGCTGTCGCGCGCGGCGAGCCACAGGGCCACTATGTCCCGCTTCAGGGTCTTGGCCCAGGCCTTCGCTTTCACCATATGATCCATGCTATCTTTCCGTTTCCGGCTGCAAGGTGAGGTGCCTTCGGAGAATTCCCATTCCTATGTTCCGCCACCTTTCCTTTCTAGCGTTCGCCGCTACAAATCGTTCCAGATTTTCGTGAAGAGGAATCACATGCAGAGCACGCTGAAACGCCTGTCGGCCGGCCTTCTGGCCCTGAACCTGGTGATGCCCGCTGCGGCATTCGCCCAGGAGAACAAGGTCGTGCCGCAGAGCCGGCAGGAAATGCAGCTTTCCTTCTCGCCCCTCGTCAAGCAGACGTCGGGCGCGGTGGTGAACGTCTATGCCGAACGGGTGATCCAGCGATTGAACCCGTTCGCGGGTGATCCTTTCTTCGAACAGTTCTTCGGACAGCGCCTGCCGAACCGCACGGAGAAACAGTCCTCGCTCGGCTCGGGCGTCATTCTCGCTCAGAACGGCCTGGTGGTGACCAACAATCACGTCATCGAGGGGGCCGACGATATCAAGATCGCGCTCGCCGATGGCCGCGAATTTCCCTCCAAGGTTCTCTTGAAGGACGAGAGCGTCGATCTCGCCGTTCTGAAGATCGATGCGAAGGAGAACTTCCCGGCGCTGCCGATCGGCGATTCCGACCACGTCGAGGTGGGGGACTTGGTGCTTGCGATCGGCAATCCCTTCGGCGTCGGCCAGACGGTGACGAGCGGCATCGTTTCCGCACTTGCCCGCAACCAGATCACGTCCGGCGATTTCGGCTTCTTCATCCAGACCGATGCGTCGATCAATCCCGGAAATTCCGGTGGCGCGCTGATGAACATGAACGGCCAGTTGATCGGCATCAACACTGCGATCTTCTCGCGCGGTGGCGGTTCGAACGGCATCGGCTTTGCCATTCCCGCAAATCTGGTGAAGGTCTTCCTCGCCGCCGCCGAAAGCGGCAAGGGCGTCTTCGAACGGCCCTATATCGGCGCCGGTTTCGAGCCGGTCACCTCGGATATCGCGGAGTCTCTGGGCTTGAAGACGGCACGCGGCGCGCTGGTCGTGCGTGTCGTGGAGGGCGGCCCCGCCGACAAGGCCGGCCTGAAAACCGGCGAGGTCGTGACGGCCGTGAACGGCATTCCGGTCGAGCATCCCGACGCGCTCGGCTATCGGCTGACCACCGCGGGCCTCGGCCAGCAGGCGACGTTGACGGTAGAGGGGAACGGTAGCCAGAGAGAGGTCACGATCGCGCTGAATACGGCGCCGGAAAGCACCCCGCGCGACGAGCGGCTGATCGAAGGGCGTAATCCCTTTGCTGGGCTGAGGATCGCCAACCTCTCGCCGAAGCTTGCCACGGAGCTGCGCATTCCGGCAGACAAGACCGGCGTGGTGGTGACGGATGTGGCGCGCGGCTCGCCGTCCGGCCGACTGGGCTTCCAGCCGCGCGATATCATCATTTCGCTGAACGGCACGTCCGTTACCTCCACCAACGGCATGGAGGCCATGCTCGATGACGATCCCGGTTTCTGGCGGGTGGAGATCGAGCGCGACGGCCAGAGGATACGGCAGTTCTTTCGATGAGTGACGATCTTTTCGCGCCGAAAGTTCCGGAAGAGGTCGCCAGCCGGCGGCCTCTGGCGGATCGGCTGCGCCCGAAATCGCTGGCGGAGGTGACCGGTCAGCCGCATCTGACCGGGCCTGACGGCGCCCTGCGGCGGATGATCGAGGCCGGATCGCTCGGCTCGATGATATTCTGGGGGCCGCCGGGAACCGGCAAGACGACGGTCGCCCGCCTGCTGTCGGGCGAGGCGGGGCTCGCCTTCGAGCAGATTTCGGCGATCTTTTCCGGTGTCGCGGACCTGAAGAAAGTGTTCGAGGCGGCGCGCATGCGCCGCATGGATGGCCGCCAGACCCTGCTCTTCGTGGACGAGATACACCGCTTCAACCGCGCCCAGCAGGATAGTTTCCTGCCGGTGATGGAGGATGGCACCGTCATTCTGGTCGGAGCGACCACCGAAAATCCGTCCTTCGAACTCAACGCCGCTCTGCTTTCCCGCGCCCGCGTGCTGACCTTTCTGCCGCATGACGAGGAGAGCCTGGAGGAGCTCCTCAAGCGCGCGGAAGAGACCGAAGGCCGGCCGTTGCCGCTCGACGAGGCGGCGCGCGCAAGCCTGATCCGCATGGCGGACGGGGATGGCCGCGCCGTGCTGACGCTTGCGGAGGAAGTCTGGCGCGCGGCGAGGGAAGGGGAGGTCTTCGATACCGAAGGTCTCATCCAGATCGTCCAGCGCCGAGCCCCGGTCTACGACAAGGCCCAGGACGGCCATTACAACCTGATCTCCGCCCTCCATAAATCCGTGCGCGGCTCCGATCCGGATGCGGCGCTCTATTATCTCGCCCGCATGTTCGATGCTGGTGAGGACCCGCTCTATCTCGGCCGCCGGCTGGTGCGCATGGCGGTGGAAGATATCGGGCTTGCCGATCCCCAGGCTCTGGTGATCGCCAATGCCGCCAAGGATGCCTACGATTATCTCGGCTCGCCGGAAGGCGAACTGGCGCTTGCGGAAGCCTGCGTCTACCTCGCGACCGCGCCGAAATCCAATGGGGTCTACACGGCTTTCAAGGCGGCGATGCGCGCCGCCAAGGAGAATGGTTCGCTGCTGCCGCCCAAGCACATCTTGAACGCTCCCACCAAGCTGATGAAGGGCGAAGGCTATGGCGAGGGCTATCGCTACGACCATGACCAGCCTGATGCCTTTTCCGGCCAGAACTATTTCCCGGAAAAGATGGGCCGGCAGGTCTTCTACGATCCGCCGGAGCGTGGTTTCGAGCGCGAGATCAGGAAACGGCTCGACTGGTGGGCAAAGCTGCGCAAGGAACGCGGCGAACCCTGAGACGCGCTACGACGCCTTCTTCCCGGCCGTGACGCTCGGCGGGGCGGGGATCATCCGGACGCCGGAATCCGCAAGGCCGTGATGGCCTTCCATATCCACGACCAGATGCCAATGGCCGCTTTCGGGGATCTGCAGCCGGACCGGCGATTTTTTCGCGATACCGCCGATATACTTGAAATCCAGGAGCTCCTTGAAGCGCTGGAAGTTCGAATTGCTCATCAGCCGCACGTTGTTGACGGCATTCAACGTTACCTCGATCGTCACGCCGGCGCGCTGTTCCTTCAGATCGTAGTGGGTAAAGCGGAATGTCGGGGCTGCCATGCCTTTGCCTCTTTATGCCTGCATATGCTCCCGGAAAGCGTAGCGGAACCCGGGTTAAGGATTGGTGGAACCTTCGGCTTGGCTTCGAGTTGAACGTGCAAAAGCCGCAGCTCCCGTCCCCGGACCCGCTGCCGGAATACGCCGCTTGCGGCACTTGAAATAACAAGGTGGCGTTCGTCCCCTGCCGCCACCGCACAATAACATTGACCTCCACAACTCCAGCCTGCCGTACCCCCGGCAGGCTTTTTTCTTTTGCCCGCAGCTTTTTGAGTTCGCATTGTCGGCTCGGTCGAGACCCGCACGTCCTTGGGGCATCTCAACTGTTGCCTCATGGAGGAAGTCATGCCGATGAAGATGCTCGCAGCCGCTATCGCTGTCATCGCCGCCTCGATCGTTCCGGCGGTCGCTGCCGAACCGTCGAAGACGGGATATGTCGAAGCCGGCGGCATAGATTACTATTACGAAATCCGGGGAGAGGGCGATCCGCTGCTGCTCCTGCATGGCGGGCTCGGCTCCATCGATATGTTTGCGCCGATCCTGCCGGCGCTGACCGAGCATCGGCAGGTGATCGCCGTCGATCTGCAGGGCCATGGGCGCACGCGCCTCGGCGACCGGCCGATCGCGCTGGAAGCCATCGGCGCCGATATGGGCGAGCTGATTGCCGAACTCGGCTACAGCCAGGTGGACGTGATGGGCTATTCCATGGGCGGCGGCGTGGCGCTGCAAATGGCGGCCCAGGCACCGGAAAAAGTGCGGCGGCTGGTCGTCGTCTCGGCACCGTTTGCCAGAAAGGGCTTCTTCCCCGAGATGATCCCGCAACAGGAGGCCGTCGGCGCCGGCATGGCGGAGATGATGAAGGAAACGCCCATGTTCATCTCCTACAAGGCGGTGGCGCCGGATGTTTCCGAGTTCCCGCGGCTGCTGGATGCCATGGGCGAATTGATGCGCCGGGACTACGATTTTTCCGATGCCGTCGCCAAGCTCACCATGCCGGTCATGCTCGTCTACGGCGACAGCGACATGATCCGCCCGGAGCATATCGTCGAATTCTACCAGAAGCTCGGTGGCGGGCTGAAGGATGCGGGCTGGATGCGCGAGAACATGCCGAAGAACCGGCTGGCGATCGTGCCGGACCAGACCCATTACGACATGTTCGCTTCTCCGATACTCGCGGCGACCGTGCTGCCCTTCCTGGACGGCAAGTCGAATACCGCGACCTGGGCCGAGCAGGTCAAACAATAGAGATTTTCCGAAACGCTTCCGGTGAAACCAGTCCGCCGGAAGCGTTTCTTTTCAAAGGGCTGGAAGGTTTTCCGGATTCAATTCCTGAAATTCTTGAATCACCTTCTGAGGTTTTCCCTGTCCAGCTGGCCGGCAAGCGTGAGTATGGTCTCGGAGGCCGGCACGGGAATACCGGCGAGCTTCCCGAGCGAGACGATCATGCCGGTGAGCGGCATGATCTCCAGTGGTTTTCCGGCAAGCAGGTCCTGCAGCATGGAGGTGCGCACGGCGCCGAGCGTGCGTGTGCGCTCGATCTCCTGTTCCACGCTCTGGGCAAAGCGGATACCGAGCGCCTTGCCGACGGCCTGCACCTCTTCCATCAGCCTGCCCATAAGAGCCAGCATGTTTGGATCGGCGACCATGTCGTTGCATAGCGCCCGAGTTAGCGCGCTGGTCGGGTTGACGGCCGCATTGCGCATCAGCTTTTCCCAGATCACCTCGCGGATCGCCTGGGTCGTGCGGACGTCCAGGTCAGCCGCCCTCAGAAGATCGGCGATGGTCCGCAGATCGTCCGAAAGCACGCCCGACGGTTCGCCGAGGAAGAAATGGCCGCGAAGGCTCAAGCCGATCTCTCCCGGGCGGACGACTTCCGCGCCCTGATAGGCGACGCAGCCGATGACCCGCTCCGGGCCGATGAGGCGCCAGAGCCTGCCGCCCGGATCGAGTTCCTCGAGTTGCCGCTCCGCATGGCCGCTCGCCTCATCCCGGTGGAAATACCACCACGGAATGCCGTTGAGGATCATCACCACGCGGGTTCCGTCTTTTAATAGCCCTGCTATGCCCTCGGCCGCGCCCGCAAGCTGGTGGCCCTTGAGCCCGGTGATGACAAGATCCTGCGGCGGCAGCTCGGAGGGGGTGTCCGTTGCCGTGACCCGCGCCGTAATCGGCTCGGGTTCGCCGGCATAGCGCACCGTAAGGCCGTTCCGGCGGATGGCGTCGAGATGTGCGCCGCGCGCCACCACCGATACCTCGGCCTGGTCGCCGAGCCCGGATGCGATCTTCGCCGCGAATGCCCCGCCGAGCGCGCCCGCGCCATAGATGCAAATGTTTCGGATCGTCATGAATGCCATGCCCTCGTCGCTGTTGCTCTTTTTCTAGACTTAGAGCATGCCGCGTCAAACCGTGCACCGCTTTTGCGATGGCGACAGGCGGAAAAGAGAAGGCTTGATCCTGCGCCGGGCAGCGACAGGCTTTCATGAATTCAATGGGTCCGGCCTACGGGGAACAATTCGTTGCGGCGCAGCTCGTCGATGGCGGCCACCGCTTCGTCGACCGACCAGCCGGCCTTTACGGCTGCCGCGATCATCTTCATTTCGGCCTCCTCCTCCAAGGCGAAGAAGAGCGGCTCGAGCGCCTCCTGGACGGTGAGGATGTGTTCATCGCGCGGCGCGATGGACTCCTGTGCGGCAGACATGGCGCATTTCTCCTCTCACTGATGATCGAATTGTTCACAATTTCTCTCGCCGCAAAAAGTTCCGCTGGCGGACGGAAAATTTGCGCGCCCCGGCCGCGCGGTAACGGAGCCGGAGGATGATTGCCCCGCTCGCGGCATTGTGAACATCCCTTGCCTTCGAACTCTCGCCAGCCGGCCGCCGGGTTAAGGAAGTCTTTAAGGATTCATGAAAATTGAAGAGGTGTCTGCGCGCCCGGCGAGCGCCGCGCCATCCGAGGGGGTGGTGGAATGGCCGGTATCGCCCCGCAGTTTGTAACCTGAGTAATTGCCTGCGTATTCCCAACGCAGGCGCTGTACGGAGTAAAGCCGATGACCATGAACGTGAAGCCTTTCGCCCTGGCGATGATCGCCGCAATTTCCGCCACGCCCGCTTTGATCACGCAGGCCTCGGCTGCCGACCTGGCACCTTATTCCGATGCGCCGTCCTATAACGAGCCGGCTTCGGCTTCCGGCGGTTGGACGGGTCCCTATGTCGGCCTTCATGCGGGCATGGGCTCGGACAAGATGAGCCCGTTCTCCGGCGACAAGGAATTCATGGGCGGCATCCAGGGCGGCTACAATGCCGAAATGGGCGGCGCCGTCGTTGGCGGCGAGCTGGAGCTGTCGCACATGGGTGATACCGAAGTCGACGTGCGCGGCGGCGAGCTGAAGGAGCGCTATCGCGTGGCGGCAAAGGGCAAGGTGGGTGCGCCGCTCGGCGATACGCTCCTCTACGGCACCGCCGGCGTGGCGATGACGAGCTTGCGCGATACCGATAGCGCGAAAGGCCCCGATGGCTGGAAGCCCGGCTGGCTGCTCGGCGCCGGCATCGAGCAGAACATCAATTCGAACCTCTCCGCCAAGGTCGAATACAACTATGTCCGCACCAACGACGTCCGCAGCTTCGACGGCGCGAGAACCTCCAAGTCCGACATCGGCGACCACACCATCAAGGCCGGCGTGAACTACAAGTTCTAGTTTTTTCCGGGT
>NZ_JBHFJG010000046.1:30815-88857 GCF_057559155.1 Rhizobium moroccans
CGTCTTGAGAGATGCGGGGCGCTGTTTGCGTCTGGGCAGGCGATGCCTTGCCACGTCGAGTATCGGCCGCCCTGGTCATGAGGGCTTCGCCCCGGCTCTGCCTTGTTGTACGCCTAGCTTAATGCCTGATTCGCTGTCCTCACAGGGGCGGGGCAGACACGAGGCTTTGAAGGAGAGAGCAATGACGGACGCCAAGAGCGGTATTTCCGGACTACGGCCGCATATTACTGTGATCGGCGTTGGCGGCGGAGGCGGCAACGCGGTCAACAATATGATTGCGGAAAATCTGCAGGGTGTGGAATTCATCGCGGCAAATACCGACTCCCAGGTGCTCGCCACATCCAAGGCGTCGCGCCGCATCCAGCTTGGCGCAAACGTCACAGAGGGGCTTGGCGCAGGTTCGCTGCCGGATGTCGGCCGCGCCGCTGCGGAGGAGTCGATCGACGAGATCATGGACCACCTGAGCGGTTCGCACATGTGCTTCGTGACCGCCGGCATGGGCGGAGGAACGGGTACAGGGGCCGCTGCCGTGATCGCGCATGCCGCGCGTTCGGCCGGCATTCTGACGGTGGGTGTCGTCACAAAGCCCTTCACCTTCGAAGGAAATCGCCGCATGAAAACTGCGGAAATCGGTATCGAGGCGCTTCGTCAAGCTGCCGACACCGTGATCGTCATTCCCAACCAGAACCTCTTCCGCATCGCTGATGCGAAAACGACTTTCGCCGATGCCTTCATGACGGCCGACCGCGTGCTTTATTCCGGTGTCGGCTGCATCACCGATCTCATCGTCAAGGAAGGCCTGATCAACCTCGACTTTGCCGATGTGAAGTCTGTCATGCGCGGCATGGGGCGCGCAATGATGGGCACGGGCGAAGCCGCCGGAGATAGCCGGGCGATGAAGGCGGCGGAAGCGGCGATCGCAAACCCGCTTCTTGACGATGTCTCGATGAAGGGCGCCAAAGGCGTGCTGATCTCCATCTCGGGCGGTTCGGATATGACGCTCTTCGAAGTGGACGAGGCGGCAAGCCGCATTCGCGACGAGGTGCAGGATTTTGCCGATATTGTCGTGGGGGCGATCTTCGACCGCAACCTCGATGGTCGGTTCCGCGTCTCGGTTGTCGCGACTGGCCTGGAAGGGGACGGACTACCCGCCGCCGTTTCGGGCGCCGCCGAAGAGATCGAGATCCGCACACTGCAGTAAAGTCGCCGGGCGGTGACCTGCCGGATTCGAAACGGATGAAATCGAGGGTGTGGTAGGGGATCACGTCATCCCGTTGGCCGCACCCTCTTTCCGCGCCAGGTCGCGTTCAGAGCGCAAAGAACGGCAAGCCCGACCAGAATGCATCCCGCCCAGGGCAGCGCCTGCAAGGAAGCGCGTTCCAGGATCAGGCCTCCGGCAGCGGTCCCGAGCGCCACTCCGATATGCATGGCGGAGAGATTGAGACCGATGCCAGCCTCCGCAGTCGCGGGATCGGCGGATATCAGGAAGCTCTGCACGACGGGCGATATCATCCAACTGATGCAAGCCCAGACCGCCATGATGGCGATGAAGGCCGCCGGCGCGTTTGAAAACAGCGGAATGGCTGCGAGCGCCAGCAGGTAGAGAAACGGCGTCACGACGATTGCCATGCGCGGCGTGAGCCTGTCTGCAAGCCATCCTCCGCAATATCCGCCGCTCACGCCCGCGGCCCCGAAGGCTATGAAAGCCAAAACGACATGCGGGCCTGCAATGCCGACGGCTTCGGTCAGATATGGCGCGAGATAGGCGAAAAGGACGAAGTGGCCGCCTATCATGAGAATGGATACCAGCTGCGCTGACTGAAGCCTGTAAGATTTCAGATGCGACTTGTAATCGGGGTCGCCCTGCAGGCGCTGCCCCATCCTCGGCAGGAAGGATTGGGCGAGAAACAGGACGATGAGCGCGGCAGATGCCAGGGCGAGGAAGACGGCACGCCAGCCGAACCATTCATTGATCAGCATTCCCGCCGGAACACCCAGCACCATCGACCCGCTGATGCCCATGAAGATGATGCCGATCGCGCGCCCTCTCATGCCGCTGTCGACCAGTTCCGTGGCCAGCATCGTGGCGATCAGGCAAACCACGGCGCTGGCGGCAGCCATGCCGATGCGGGCGGCAAACAGAATGGAGTAGCTGGGGCTGATGCCGGCGACGACATTGCTGAAAGCGAAGACCGCAAGTGCCGAAAGCATGATGCTCTTGCGCTCGAAGCGCATTGTCAGGCCAAGAGCCAAGGGTGCGGTAAGCGCGAAGGTGATCGAGAAAACCGAGGTAAGCTGTCCGGCGATCCCGACCGAGACGCCGAGGCTCGGCGCTATGGTGGGAAGGATGCCGACGATGATGTTCTCCGCCGTGCCTGTGGCGAATGTCGCGAGGGCGAGAAGAAAGAGCCGAAAATACATTTGCCGTTCCCTTCATGGCAAAGCCATGCGGGAAGCGGCGATCCCGGCACGGCATGTTGCGAGCCGGGTTTCGAGGCAGTGCTTCGGTTATCCCTGATGCCGTTTCATAACATCGGCTGGAGCCATTGACTACGGGTTTATTCGGCTAACCCCGTCCTCCCAGACGGGCCTGAATTTGGTTCATCTGCTCGATCTCCTCGCGCTGGGCACGTGAGATCTCGGAGCAGAGCGTGACCAGTTCCGAATCCGTCAATCCTGCTTCCCTGCACATGAGGATAGCGCCCGAGTGATGCGGGATCATCGAGGCGATAAACTGCCGGTCGCCCACCAGCGCCTGGGTACGGGTGCCCGACAAAGCTGCCAGGAAGAGGATTGCTAGGCCGACGTGGATGGCCGCGTTCAGCCTCCCGTTGCCGTACATGCCCCTCATCGTCGCGAGCATGATGATGCCCATGGGCGCCACCATCGTCAGAGCCATGTAGAACATGTTGAGATTGTTGCGAAAGTCCCCCCAGCCGTCGATCATCGAGAACATCACGAAATACATGACGACGAGGCTGAGGATCATGTTCACGGCGAACATGGCATATGGATGCCTGCTCGTGTGTTCATGTGCATTGTGGTGATCGCGCATACCGCCTCCTTCTGGCCGCTATGAGCAGCGGCCGACGCGAGATGCTTCCCTGGCAATGGCGCCAATCTCCGGGAAGAGGCATGCGGCGTAAACCCTCCCATGATCGGTTTGGTTCCGATTCCCGCTGGCTTCGCAGCATCGCCAACGACAATCCATATGCTCGCGGGTGCGGTATGGACACAGGACGTTGCCCGGGCTCTCCGGATAGAATCCCAGGTGCGGGCTGGCACCTTCTGGATCAACGGCTACAAGAAAAAAACCGCACCTTCGTTTCGAAGGCGCGGCTTTCGCATTCCCGATCGGCGGCAGACCACCGATTTGATGTCATCTCAATGGCGCAGCGGCCGAACCCAGTGGCGCCCGCGCTATATACAGCATACCGCCGGATCAGCTGCAGCCGCTGGTCGCGCCGCAGGTGTCGCACTTCTCGCAGGTACCGTTGCGCACCATGGTGAAGTTCTGGCACTCGGAGCACATGTTGCCCGTATAGCCCTGAGCGATGGAGCGCATGCGCCGCTCGTTCTCCACCTTCTTGGCTTCCGCCTTGGCCGAGGCTGCGTCGGCGGCGGCCTTGTCGGAGAAGAGGGCGGTGGCTGCCTGCTGCTCTTCGGAAGCGACGTCGTCGAGCACTTCCTCGGCGATCTCTTCGGCCAGTTCCTTGGCGCGCTCCTCATAATCCCGTTTGAAGGAGACGATTTCGGAGGTTGCTGCGGCAACCGTCGGTTCCAGCTTGCGGGCCGTATTGCCGGCAACGCTGCCGGTGAACGAGGTAACCGTTGCAGAAGCGCGGGCAGGGGCTGCGGTTGCGGCACCCTTCGCTTCGGACGAAGGGCCGGTCTGGCCGCCCTGGATCAGGGTCGGCTTGTAACCGCGGGTCCAGCCGGTCGAGACGAGCTGGGTCTTGCCTTCCTTGATACCCTTGCCGAGTGCGGTGTTGGAGAAGTCCGACGTATCGACATGCGCGAGGTCGTGACGGCCGAGATAGGAGACGGCGAGTTCGCGGAACACGTAGTCGAGGATCGAGGTGGCGTTCTTGATAGCGTCGTTGCCCGTCACGATGCCGGCCGGCTCGAACTTGGTGAAGGTGAAGGCCTCCACATATTCTTCCAGCGGCACGCCGTACTGGAGACCCAGCGAGATGGCGATGGCGAAGTTGTTCATCATCGCGCGGAAGGCGGCACCTTCCTTGTGCATGTCGATGAAGATCTCGCCAAGCCGGCCGTCGCCGAATTCGCCGGTGCGCAGATACACCTTGTGTCCGCCGACATTGGCCTTCTGGGTATAGCCCTGGCGGCGGTTCGGCAGCTTTTCACGTTCGCGGGTAATGCGCTCGATGACGCGCTCCACGATCCTCTCGGTGATCTGCACGGCCTGGGCCGCGGTCGGAGCCTGTACCAGTTCCTCGATCGCGTCCTCCGCATCGTCCTCGTCGATGAGCGAGGCATTGAGCGGCTGGGAAAGCTTGGAGCCGTCACGGTAGAGAGCGTTGGCCTTGAGAGCGAGCTTCCAGGACAGCATGTAGGCCGCGCCGCAATCCTCGACGGTCGCCTCGTTCGGCATGTTGATCGTCTTGGAGATCGCGCCCGAGATGAACGGCTGGGCGGCCGCCATCATGCGGATATGGCTTTCGACCGAGAGGTAGCGCTTGCCGATCTTGCCGCAGGGATTGGCGCAATCGAAGACCGGCAGATGCTCGTCCTTGAGGAACGGTGCGCCTTCCAGCGTCATCGCACCGCAGACATGGATATTGGCGGCGTCGATGTCCTTCTTCGAGAAACCGATGTGCTCGAGCAGGTTGAAGCTCATGTCGCCGAGTTGTTCGTCGGTGACCTTCAGCACGTCCTTCAGGAAGTCGGCGCCGAGCGTCCACTGGTTGAAGACGAACTTGATGTCGAAGGCCGCTTTCAGCGCGCCGTTGACGGCCTCGATCTTCTCGTCGGTAAAGCCCTTGGCCTTCAGCGTGCCGGGGTTGACGCCGGGCGCCTGGTTGAGGTTGCCATGACCGACCGCATAGGCCTCGATCTCGGCGATCTGCGATTCCGAATAGCCGAGCGAACGGAGCGCTTCAGGAACGGCGCGGTTGATGATCTTGAAGTAGCCGCCGCCGGCGAGCTTCTTGAACTTGACGAGCGCGAAGTCGGGCTCGATGCCGGTCGTGTCGCAATCCATCACGAGGCCGATCGTGCCGGTCGGCGCGATCACCGTCGTCTGGGCGTTGCGGTAGCCGTGCTTCTCACCGAGTTCCAGCGCCTTGTCCCAGGCGGCCTTGGCATGGGCGGCCAGGTCCTGGTCCGGGTTTTCCGCATGGAAGAGCGGGACGGGGTTGACCGACAGCTGTTCGTAGCCGGTGGTTTCGCCGTAAGCCGCGCGGCGATGGTTGCGCATGACGCGCAGCATGCTCTCGCGGTTCGGCGCGAAGTTCGGGAAGGGGCCGAGCTCGCCGGCGATTTCGGCGGAGGTCGCATAGGCGATACCGGTCATGATCGCGGTGAGCGAACCGGCGATCGCGCGGCCTTCCTTGGAGTCGTAGGGAATGCCGGTGGACATCAAGAGGCCGCCGATATTCGCGTAGCCGAGGCCGAGCGTGCGGTACTGATAGGAGAGTTCGGCGATTTCCTTCGACGGGAACTGCGCCATCATGACCGAGATTTCGAGCACGACGGTCCACAGGCGCACGGCATGTTCGTAATCGGCGATGTCGATGCGCTTCGTCGCCTTGTCCTTGAACTGCAGGAGGTTCAGGGAGGCAAGGTTGCAGGCCGTGTCGTCGAGGAACATGTATTCCGAGCACGGGTTGGAGCCGCGGATCGGGCCACCGGCAGGCGAGGTGTGCCAGTCGTTCATCGTCGTGTTGAAGTGGATGCCCGGATCGGCGGACGCCCATGCGGCATAGGAGATCTGTTCCCAGAGATCGCGGGCCTTCAGCGTCTTCATCACCTTGCCGTCCTTGCGGGCGGTGAGGTTCCACTCTCCGTCGTTCTCGACGGCCTTGAGGAAGTCGTCCTTCAGCGAGACGGAGTTGTTGGAGTTCTGGCCGGAGACGGTCAGATAGGCTTCCGAATCCCAGTCGGTGTCATAGGTCTTGAACTCGAGGTCCTTGTAGCCTTGGCGTGCGAACTGGATGACGCGGCCCACATAGTTTTCCGGAACCATGTCCTTCTTGGCGGCCTTGATCTCGCGCTTGAGCGCCGGGTTCTTGGCCGGGTCGTAGCAGTCGTCGCCATCCGCTTCGCAGTTGACGCAGGCCTTCATGATCGCCTTCAGATGCTTGGCGACGATCTTCGAGCCGGTGACGAGGGCCGCCACCTTCTGCTCTTCCTTGACCTTCCAGTTGATATATTCCTCGATATCCGGATGGTCGATATCGACCACCACCATCTTGGCGGCGCGCCGCGTGGTGCCGCCCGACTTGATGGCGCCCGCTGCGCGGTCGCCGATCTTGAGGAAGCTCATCAGGCCGGACGAACGGCCGCCGCCGGAAAGCTTTTCGCCTTCGCCGCGCAGATGGGAGAAGTTGGAGCCGGTGCCGGAACCGTACTTGAAGAGGCGCGCCTCGCGGACCCACAGATCCATGATGCCGCCTTCGTTGACGAGGTCGTCGCCGACGGACTGGATGAAGCAGGCATGCGGCTGCGGATGCTCATAGGCCGACTTGGACTTGGTGAGCTTGCCGGTGAAGGGATCGACGTAGAAATGGCCCTGGCCGGGACCGTCGATGCCATAGGCCCAGTGCAGGCCGGTGTTGAACCACTGCGGGCTGTTCGGAGCGACGCGCTGGGTGGCGAGCATGTAGGCGAGCTCGTCCATGAAGGCTGCGGCGTCGTCTTCGGACGTGAAGTAGCCGCCCTTCCAGCCCCAGTAGGTCCAGGTGCCGGCGAGACGGGTAAAGACCTGGCGGGCGTCGGTCTCGGAACCGTAGCGCTCACCTTCGGGGAGCGCCTTCAGGGCTTCAGTGTCGGCAACGGAGCGCCACAGGAAGGAGGGGACGTCGTTTTCCTCGACCTTTTTCAGGATTTTCGGCACGCCCGCCTTGCGGAAATACTTTTGGGCAAGCACGTCGGTGGCGACCTGGCTGAACTGCGCCGGCACGTCGATGTCGGCCAGCCGGAAGACGATGGAGCCGTCCGGGTTGCGGATCTCGCTCACCGCCTTGCGGAATTCGATCTCCGCATAGGCGCCCTGGCCCGGCTTGGTGAAACGACGTTCTATACGCATTGCCCTATCCTCGCGTTGGCGCCCGTTTTCAGACGCAAAAATTCTGATGCCGGCGGCCGTCGATCAACGACCTGCAGCCAGTGTCCGTTCCGTTCCGTCGGTCAGGTTATCCGGAGATGGTCAACCTGTATCTTGTGGCGATGCTGGCTGCAAACACTAAATATAGTATTAACAACTTCTTTCCGCCAGTCTTTTCGTGCTTTGACAGCCCACGAAAATCAAGACAACAAAGCCCCACGGCGGCACGCGCTAAATCAAGGCGAGCCCCCGAATACGGGTACAGGATTTCGTAGATGGGAACCGGCCTCGTTAGATCCGGTCCAGTCGCCGCCGCAACATTGGAACACTGTTGTCCGAGCCAACAGATTCGTCAAGGCGTAGATTGCGACGCTTTTATAACCACAAGATATTGTGCTCGCAGACTGTGGAAAACGGGGATAGAAAAATAATCGAAGAAACTCAGGCATTTGGGCCGAGCGCTTCAAGCTGGCTTGGATGCGATCACAAAATCTTTCAACCCGCGGTCGTTCTTTTGAGGGAATATTGGCCGAGGCTTTGAGCCGCGCGCCGTAGCGCTTTGAAACAGCCCATGAATCCCGGATTACATCAGTTCCGACAATACCATGATGAGGAGGAAGCCGCAGCCGGTGGCAATCGCCGAGGATTGCTGGAAATGGTGCGATTCTGCCTCCGGAACGAGGTCGGTGATCGTCAGATAGAACATGCCGCCGGCGCCCATGGCGAAGAGAAAACCTTGCGCCGGTTCTGGCACGCCCTGGAGAAAGAACCAGCCGGCCATGGCGGAGATGAAGAGCGATGCGCCGATCAGCGACGTCCACAGGGTGATTCGCCGTCCCGCATGATCCCGTCTTTCGCCCAGCACCAGTTCTCCGATGCTCATCGCCTCGCTGATATTGTCGATGAAGATGGCAAGCCCGACGATGACCGCAATGCTCGGGTCGAGCGCGGCGCCTATCCCGATCGATACGCCTTCGATGAGTTCCTCGGCGCTGGTGCCGCCGGCAAGCACGGCGGTGTTGCTGCCGCGCGGTTTCAGGCGCCGGTGCATGCTCTTCACCGCCTCGTTCTGTGCCGCCTCCCGGCCGGCCATTTTCCAGCGGTTGACATAGAGGTCGAGCAGGTAGACGAGCGCAAAACCGAGGGCGAAGCCGCAGGCGGCAAGCGGGATCGAGGAAAGCTCCAGCGCCTTCGGCATCATTTCGAAGGCGAAGGTGCCCAAAAGCACGCCCGCTGCCAGGCCGACGACAAGCGATAGCAGAAGGCTGGAAGGTTTGAGCCAGATGGAAAGTGCCCCGCCGAGCGGCGAGGCGAGGGCGGCGGCAAGCGCCACGCCGAAAACGATCGAAAACTGACTGTCCATCCCAAACCTCGTCGGCCACGGACGGTCAACGGTGCAGGGACAGGATTGTTTCCTCGGGCGAAGGGCCCCGAATCAGCCCTTGGTGCCCTTGGCGATCGGCTCCTGATAGGTGAAGCCCATGTCCCAGGGGAAATAGATCCAGGTATCCTGGCTGACTTCGGTCACGAAGGTGTCGACCGTCGGCACGCCCTTGGGCTTGGCATAGACGCAGGCAAAATGCGCCTCGGGCATCATGGCGCGCACTTCGGAGGCCGTTTTGCCGGTGTCGGTGAGGTCGTCGACGACCAGCACGCCCTTGCCCCCATCCTTGGTGAGATCCGGGCTGATGCCCTTGAGCAGGTTCATTTCGCCCTGGTTGACGTAGTCGTGGTAGGAGGCGATGCAGACCGTCTCGATCAGGCGGATGTTGAGTTCGCGCGAGATGATGGCGGCCGGTACGAGCCCGCCGCGGGTGATGCAGACGATGGCGTGGAAATCCTGGTCGAGGCCGGCAAGCCGCCAGGCAAGTGCGCGGGCATCGCGGTGGAACTGATCCCAGGAAACGGGAAAGGCTTTATCGGGAAGGGACATGTCTTTTTGCCAATTAGCGGGAGCTGCTTTGGCTCTCGCTAATAGCGGCATTCCCGCCCTGATGGCAAGCGGGTGATTCGCGACTGATGGGCCGTACGTTAAAGCGCCGATGTCTGCTAATGTAATCCGAAAGTTATCCTGGATGTCTCGGAGTTCGCATGACGAAGCATCGCGTCTATTCGATCGGCATCGCAAGCGTCTATCCCCACTATGTCGCTAAGGCGGAGAAGAAGGGGCGCACGAAGGCGGAGGTCGATGAAATCATCCGTTGGCTGACGGGACACAGCCAGGAGACGCTGGACGATCAGCTGGCGAAAAACACCAGCCTTGAGGATTTCTTCGCGCAAGCGCCGAAGATGAATCCCTCGCGATCGTTGATTACGGGCGTGGTCTGCGGCATCCGCGTGGAGGAGATCCAGGAGCCCACCATGCGGGAAATTCGCTACCTGGACAAACTGATCGACGAACTCGCGAAGGGGAAGGCGATGCAGAAGATCCTGCGGAAATAGCCGGGCAGGAGTTCAGGAGCCCACCCGGAGCTTGATGCGCGAGCTTGCGCGGGTTGCGTGAGGCCTCAGCGCGACAGGAGCGAGAGCGCTGTCATCGAATCGAGCAGGCTGCGCGTGACGCCGCCGAACAGCATTTCCCACCAGCGCGAATGGCCGTAGGCGCCCATCACGAGAAGGTCGACGCCTCCTTCCGAAAGCCGGTTCTCGATCGCCGCGGAGGCCGAAAGTCCGCCGCTGTCCTGCGTGGTCAGCGTCACGTTGACACCGTGGCGGGAAAGCGCGGCGGCAAGTTCCACGCCCATCATGTCGCGCATCTGATCGCCTCTTTCCGGCGGGTCCACGCAGAAGACCTCGACGCTTTCCGCCTCCTTGAGAAGCGGCAGGGCATCGAAGGCGGCGCGTGCGGCTTCGCGCGAACCGTTCCAGGCGATCAGCACGCGGCGGATCGGCGCCGGCTGTTTCATCGTGTAGGGCACCAAGAGCATGGGCCGGCCGCTTTCGAACAGAAAGGTTTCGAGATCGGCGCGATTGTCGGAGGAATGGGCGGGATCGCTCTGGCTGGCGACGATCAGGTCCACGGCGCGCGCCGTTTCCATCACGGTATGGGCGCCGTAACCGGCAGAGGAGAGGAAGCTGCGCCATTCCATGGAGACGCCGTCGTGGCCGGCACGCTCCTTGAAGATGCGCTCGACCTCGGCGGTTTCGCGGTGGGCCGCCTCCTGCAGCGCCTGGACAGCCGCCGGATCGGGGATTTCCATGGGTGCGATCAGCGGCACGGCGGCCAGCGTCTCGGCGTGGACGCCGATCAGGTGCCCGGAAAACTGGTCGGCGAGCGCGACGGCGAAATCGGTGATCTGGCGCGCATTGCGGGGTGTGTCGAGAACGGCGAGTATGGTCTTGTAAGCCATGGCGGTATCTCCTCAGCGACAGGCTTTCCCCAAGGGATCAAAGACTATCTCAAGATAACGTGGGGCTCCCATTGTTCCCGGTCAAGCAGCCAGCAACAAAGAGGTGATAATGCCGCAGTCGTTCAGGCGTCCGCGGTCGGGTTGGTGCGCGCCTTGCTGGCCTTTATGCCGGCGATCATGTCCGCCACCGCATTGGCGGCGGCATCCAGCGCCTCCTGGTCGCGGGCGCGCACGACGATCTCCGTCGAGAAGCGCTGCCCGTCATATTTCGGGTAGGAGCCGATGTTCGTCTGCGGATGCGCCTTCTGCACGGCCGTAAGCGGCGTGCCTATGTCGCCCTCGCCATAGGGGCAGGGAAGGGCGCGGCTCAGCATCTTCGTACCCGATTTCAGCGTCGGCAGCACGTTGTCGATCATTGCCTGGAAGACCTGCGGCACGCCGGCCATCACATGGACATTGCCGATGACGAAGCCGGGGGCGGTCGAAACCGGGTTGGGAATGTGCCGGGCGCCCTCGGGCATGCGCGCCATGCGCTGGCGCGCCTCGGTGAATTCCATTTCGCGGCGCCTGTACATCTCGGCGAGTAGGCGCATGGCCTCGGGATCATAGATGCAGGGAACGCCGAACGCCTTGGAAACCGCATCCGCCGTGATGTCGTCATGGGTCGGGCCGATGCCACCGGACGTGAAGACGTAATCATACCGGCCGCGCAGCGCGTTCAGCGCCTCGACGATCGCCTCTTCCTCGTCCGGAACGATCCGCACTTCCTTCAGGTCGATGCCGGAAAGCGTCAGCACATCGGCGAGGTGGCCGATATTCTTGTCCTTGGTGCGACCGGAAAGAAGTTCGTCGCCGATGGCAAGCATGGCGGCGGTGACGATAGGCGTATCTGGCATGGCGTCCTCCGTGGTCGGATGATGCTCTACGCCGAAATCGCCGGGCGCAGAAGTGGTTTCCTTCGCCAGACCGGCAGATTGCCGGATAGTCATGATTTTGTGACCGTCCATCGGAAAACGTCGTCAAAAATTGAACGGTGCGTTGAGCGGGCCGGGGCTGTCCGCATTCGGCGAACTTGCTACATCTCGTCATCGAGATCCCAAACGCATTCCACACAAAACGGAGACATGTGATGGCAAAGGTTCTGGTTCTTTATTATTCCGCCTACGGTCATATCGAGAAGATGGCATATGCCATGGCGGAAGGCGCCAGATCGGCGGGCGCCGAGGTGGATGTCAAGCGCGTTCCCGAACTCGTCCCGGAAGAGGTCGCCAAGGCCTCCCATTACAAGCTCGACCAGCAGGCGCCGATCGCCACCGTCGACGAACTGGCGAATTACGACGCGATCATCGTCGGCGCCGGCACCCGTTTCGGCACCGTTGCCTCGCAGATGCGCAATTTCTGGGATCAGACCGGCGGCCTATGGGCCAAGGGCGCGCTGGTCGGCAAGGTCGGCTCGGTCTTCACCTCGTCCGCGACCCAGCATGGCGGCCAGGAATCGACCATCCTGACCTTCATCCCGACCCTGCTCCATCAGGGTTTGGTCGTGGTCGGCCTGCCTTACTCCTTTGCCGGCCAGTCGGGCCTGGATGAGATCAAGGGCGGTTCGCCTTATGGTGCGAGCACCATTACCGGCAGTGACGGTTCCCGCCAGCCCTCGGAGATAGAGCTGGAAGCCGCGCGATATCAGGGCGCGCATGTGGCGAAGATCGCCGGCAAGCTCGCCGCCTGAAATCGTTCATCGCACTCGAATCAAAAGGACGCGGCATGTGGATGCCGCGCCCTTTGCCGTGATTGGCTCAGCCCAAAATGGAAGACTCAGGAGAGGAATGTCCAGGCGGGGACGGTGGCAAGCGCCGTCAGCGACACGCAGAAGGCCGCGATCTTCAGCCGTTTGATCCGCATCGTCCTGACGCCCGTCCAATCATACCGCATTCGAAATCCTCATGATTCTCGGCAAACAACTGCCCGCCTAATTTAGAGGGCGCTTATTGTTCGCGAGGCTTGCGCGAAGCTTGCGGGGGCTGAAGCGGGCCGGCGTCTCGGGATCGAAGATATCCCCGCGCCAGCCCTTGCCGCGGCCACGCCGGAGGGGAGCAGCAGCCCGCAGCAAGAGAAGGTTGTAGCGGCGGGCCGTTTGGTTCCAGAGATGTCAACGGACATGGTGAACGATCGGTAAATTTCCACAGCTCCGTACCATTTTGGGGCAGGTATGCTCGTCGTGGATGCCAAGCTGGAGTGAATCCGGGGGCTTGAGCTGACCTTGGGCGGCGGCAGCGTTGCGCGTTCGGCGAATCTCGCAGAGGCTGGAGTTGGCCGAACGACATCTTTCCGGCAAGCGGCCCTTCCATTTCGTATTCGGTCACGATATTGAAATCGCGCCTCGCGGACGTGGCGAAACTGGTAGACGCAAGGGACTTAAAATCCCTCGGGCTTGCCCGTGCGGGTTCGATCCCCGCCGTCCGCACCAGGCTCATCTCCGAATATTAAAAGCTCTCAATGCCGCCAGAAGACCGGTGTCAGCAGCACGAGCACGGTGAGGATTTCGAGACGGCCGAGCAGCATCATCAGCGAAAGCAGGTAGAGCGCCGGATCGCTGATGGTGGAGAAATTACCGACCGGGCCGATGATCGGGCCGATGCCGGGGCCGACATTCGAAAGCGCAGTGATGACGCCCGACATCGATGTGAGAATATCGTAGCCGAGGGCCGCCATGGCGACGCTGCCCGCCACCCACAGGAAGAGATAGAGGCTGACGAACAGGAAGACGCCTCGTTGCGTTTCGGCATCCACCGTCAGGTTGCCGTAGCGCACGGTATGGACCGCGTTCGGATAGATCAGCTTGGCAAGCCCCGCGCGCACCACGTTGAAGATGATGACGAAACGGTAGGCCTTGATGCCACCGGCCGTCGAGCCGGAACATCCGCCCATGAAGGTCGCGAAGAAAGCCGCGAGCACCGCAAACGGTCCCCAGAGCGTATAATCGTCGCTGGAGAAACCGCCGGTGGAGAGAATGGAGGTGATGTTGAAGAACGCATGGATGAGGGCGTCATCCAGCTCTACGCCGTTATTGAGATGGTGGTAGACGCCGACCGCCACCGAGATGGCGACGAGATATCCGAGGAAGACCACGATCTGCGGATCGCGCAGGGTCTCCAGCCTTCCGCGCACCGCCAGAAGGATGATGACCGAGAAAGGCAGGCTGCAGATCGCCAGGAAAATCGTGCCGATGACGAGAATCGCAGTGTTGTCTTTGAAATAGCCGAACGAAGCGTCATGCGTCGAAAACCCGGCCGTCGCGATTGTCGACATGGCATGGTTCAGCGCGTCGAAACGGCTCATCCCGGCAAAGTCGTAGGCAACCGCACAGGAGATCGTCAGAAGCACGTAGACTGCGAGGAAGGCGCGGGTGAAGCTCGCAAGCCGTGCGAAGGGCTTCTCGTTGGAGGTCTCCGATGATTCGAGCTTGAAGATCGACATGCCGCCGACCCGAAGAAACGGCAGGATGAAGAGGCCGAGGCCGACGATGCCGATGCCGCCGAGCCAGGTCAGCAGTGAACGCCACAAAAGAATGCCGGGCGGCAGATCGTCGAGTCCAACGATGATGGTCGAACCGGTCGTCGTGATACCCGAGACCGATTCGAACAGTGCCTGCGCGAAGGTCGTCTTGTATTCCGCGAGATAGAGGGGAATGGCTCCGACGATGGAGAAGACCAGCCACAGCACGTTGACGAGCAGGAAGCCGAAGCGTTTGTTGAACACCGGCGGCGGTCCGCGCGTTGCGAGCGCCGCGGCCGCCGAAAATCCGCCGACCATCAGCCCGGAAAGCGCAAAGACCTGCCAGTCATCGTGGCCGTAATAGAGATCGAACATCGCCGGCAGGAACATGGCGATGGAAAGATAGAGCCCGCATAGGGCCGCAATATAGACGGTGGGCCGGAGAAGACTGCCGTTCAAGAAGAGATCCCGCGTTTCGTGCCGATGCCGTCGCCGTGGAAAGAAGCTTTGTCTCTCCCGATTGCCTATGGCATAGCGGGACCGTCTAAGGATTTCAATGGATCGACGAGCGTGAACAGATCGGATGTGGATGAAGCGAGGATGGCGCTGCGGGAGATATTTGCCGAAACGCCCCTCCAATTGAATGAGCATCTCAGCCGCCGCTACGGGGCCGAGATCTGGTTGAAGCGCGAGGATCTTTCGCCGGTGCGCTCCTACAAGATACGCGGAGCCTTCAATTTCTTCCGCAAGGTGATCGCCGGCGGGGCCACGGACAAGACCTTCGTTTGCGCCTCGGCGGGCAACCATGCGCAGGGATTCGCCTTCGTCTGCCGACATTTCCAGGTGCCAGGCGTCGTCTTCATGCCGGTCACCACGCCGCAGCAGAAGATCGACAAGACGCGCATCTTCGGCGGCGAGTTCATCACCATCCGCCTCGTCGGCGATATCTTCGACCAATGCTATGCGGCAGCGCGCGCGCATGTGGAAGAGGTTGCCGGCCTCATGGTGCCGCCCTTCGACGATCTCGACATCATCGAAGGCCAGGCGACCGTCGCGGCTGAAATCATCGACCAGCTTCCGCAGGGCACGGTGCCCGATCTCGTCGTCATGCCAGTCGGGGGAGGAGGGCTTTCCTCCGGCATGACGGGTTATCTGAAGGACATCGTCGCTCCGGAAGGTTTCGTCTTCACCGAGCCGGCGGGAGCGCCGAGCCTGAAGAAGAGCCTGGAGGCGAAGGAGCCCGTGACGCTCGCCAAGGTCGACAATTTCGTGGACGGCGCGGCCGTGGCGCGGATCGGCGACCTCAACTTCGAAGCGCTCAAGGAATTTTCACCGGATCAGGTGCTGCTTCTTCCGGAAAACGCCATCTGCGTGACGATCAGCGAGATGCTGAACGTGGAAGGCGTGGTGCTGGAACCGGCGGGCGCGCTCTCCATCACGGCGCTGGAGGCGCTCGGGGCGGAGCGGCTCGAGGGCAAGACGGTCGTCTGCGTGGTTTCGGGCGGCAATTTCGACTTCGAACGCCTGCCGGACGTCAAAGAACGCGCCATGCGCTATGCGGGCGTGAAGAAATACTTCGTTCTCCGCATGCCCCAGCGTCCCGGCGCGCTGCGCGATTTCCTCAACCTGCTCGGACCGGAGGACGATATCTCCCGCTTCGAATACCTGAAGAAATCGGCGCGCAATTTCGGCTCGATCCTGATCGGCATCGAAACGTCGCAGCCGGAGAACTTCTCCGCCCTGATCGAGCGTCTCGAGGCCGCCGGCATGGGCTACGAGGACATCACCGAGAACGATCTCCTCGCAAGCTTCATTATCTGAACATCAGCGTGCGCAGATCGCCGGCGGGGCGGAGAGGGCACAGAAGCCACGGCGCTCGACTTCCGGGCGCGCGGCCTCGATCCGGTTCGTCCAGACGAGGCCGGGAAAGCCGGCCGGCACAAGATCCCAGCTTTCCGCATCGTCGATGCCGGAAGTGCCCGCATCGCCTGCCTCATACGGTCCCATCAATATGACGTCGGAACCGGCCGCCTGCATGCGTGTATAGAATCGCTCCGGCCATCCCCAGAGAAGGAAGGCGTAATTGGCGGGCACGGCGACCAGCGTGTTGCGGCAGTCTTCCGGCACATGGCCGCTCCAGCCGAGCGCGAGATAGTTGAGAAGGCAGGATTTGGCGCTGCGGTTGGAAAAGCCGGCCATGTTTTCGACCAGCGCAACCGTTCTTTCGGTCGGCTCGCCGCCGCCATAGACGCCGAAGACTGCCTGTCGGAATGCCGGCTCGGCGGAAAGCATGGCGGCGAGCGCTTCGCCTTCCTCGGTGCGGCGGCTCTTGAAGTTGACGAGAAAGCGATTTTCGGGAAGCGCCTGGAAAACCTCCGGCAGCGTCGGCATCAGGCCGATGCCCTGGCCGCGAAAGGGAAAGGTCGCGCCGCCATCGGCCGTGTAGCCGTAGCCGATGTCCAGCGCCTTCAGTTTGGCCATCGGCGTCTCCTCGGTCACGCCGGTGCCGTTGGTGCGGCAGTCGAGCGTCCAGTCGTGGAAGACGGCGAATTGCTTGTCCGGCGTCAGATGCACGTCCAGTTCCACCACGTCCGCGCCCGCCTCGAAAGCCGCGCGCATGGAGGGAATGGTGTTTTCAAGGAAGCCATGCGTCGGCGGCAGCATGCGGCTCGCCGTGCAGGTGTCGCTCGCGAGATCGGTGCGGTCGAAGAGTTGGTGCTGGCCGCGATGCGCGATCAGCCTGA
Organism: Rhizobium moroccans; assembly: GCF_057559155.1. Lineage (NCBI taxonomy): Bacteria > Pseudomonadati > Pseudomonadota > Alphaproteobacteria > Hyphomicrobiales > Rhizobiaceae > Rhizobium > Rhizobium moroccans. The sequence continues at coordinate 47,693 of NZ_JBHFJG010000046.1, forward strand.
GCGGCTCGTCTTCCGGAAACCGCGAAAACACCGAGGTATTGCCGGCCCAGAGCGCCAGCGCGGCGACGGCAGGCACGGCGAGGATGACTTTCCACTTCATGGAGGCTCCGAATCAGGTTGGGGAGAGCACAACCTTCGTCGAATCCGATTGCGACTTTTCCGGGATGAACGCACTTCCGGCATCGCCTGGAATGTGTTAGGCAGCCGCCATGGCTTCATTCCTGTCCAATCTCCTGTCGATGTTCTCGGGCGGCTCCAAGGATGCCGCTTCCGCAACCTCCGCCGCCGAGCCGCAGGCCTATGGTGACTGCACCATCCATGCGACGCCGATCCGCGAAGGCAACCAGTACCGGCTGGCGGGCCGCATCGAGAAGGAAGTGAACGGCGAGGTGCTGGTCAGGCACTTCGTTCGTGCCGATGTCTTCACCTCGATGGACGATGCGGTCGAGTTCACCGTCCGCAAGGCCCAGCAGATCATCGACCAGAACGGCGTTTCGCTGTTTGCCGACGGCGAGAAATCCCGCTCCGCTTAAACCGGCTTCCAGTTTTTCAAAACCAATAACGGCCGGGACGAGGTCCACGGCCGTTATTGGCTTGGGCGGGGCAGGGTGTGGTGGTTAGGCGGCGAGTGCCAGCTCTTCCGAGCGGGCCTGTGCGGCGGCAATTGCCTTCTGGGCCGCTTCCGGACCGAAGGCCACGCCTTCGACATAGATGACTTCGATATCGGTCATGCCCATGAAGCCGAGCACCGTCTTGAGATAGGGTACGGCGTGGTTCATGCCGACTGCCGGGCCTTCGGAATAGACGCCGCCCGAAGAGAGAACGACATAGACCTTCTTGCCGGAGGCAAGGCCGATCGGGCCGTTTTCGGTGTAGCGGAAGGTAAGGCCGGCGCGGGCCACGTTGTCGATCCAGCTTTTCAGCGTGGAGTAGATGTTGAAGTTGATGAGGCCGGTGGCGATGACGACCGTATCGGCCGCCATGAGCTCGTCCACGAGCTTGTCGGAATATTCGGCGGCAGCGGCTTCCTCGGCGTTACGGGCCTCGGCGGGCTTGCGGATGGCGGACGTGGTCACCGTGTCGAGATGCGGGATCGGGTTGGCACCGAGATCGCGGTGGATGACGGAGGTGCCGTTGCCCTTGGCGCTGAGCGTATTGGCAAGGTCGATCGCGACCTTGCTGGAAAGCGATTCGTCGCCGCGCGGGCTGGAGGTGACGAGCAGAATGGAGGACATGTTTTCTTCCTTGCCTGAAGTCTTGAGAGTGGTGAACGAGGCGTTGCCCCGTTGCTTCGATCAGGAAGATAGGTGTGGACTGCTATCGAGAAAACTGTGATAATATCGAAGTCTTTTATCGATAGTTTGGATGATGCCGATGGATGCCAATCCGACCCTCGACCAGCTGCAGGTGTTCCTGGCCGTTGCCGAAACCGGCAGTTTTTCCGCCGCCTCGCGCCAGCTCAACCGCGCGCAATCGGTGGTGAGCTATACCATCTCCAATCTCGAGGCGCAGCTCGAAGTGCCGCTGTTCGAGCGCGGCGGCGCGCGCCAGCCGAAACTGACGGAAGCCGGCAAGGCCATGCTGACGGATGCGCGCCGCATCGTGGCCGACCTGCAGGTCATGCGCGCCCGCGCCAAGAGCATCAAGCAGGGGCTGGAGGCGCAGGTCTCGCTGGCCATCAGCATCATGGTGCCGTCAGAAGCGGTGGTTGCGACGCTGCGCGGCTTCCGCGAAAAATTTCCCGCCGTTTCGCTCAATCTCAATGTCGGCGAGCTCGGCATGGTGATGGGGATGGTGATCGACGGCAAGGCGGATGTGGGTATCGGCGGCGCGCTTTTGAAGCAGGATGATTCCGTCACCGCGGAAAAGATCGGCCATTCCTTCATGTTGCCGGTGGCCTCCGCCGATCATCCGTTGGGGCTAATCGAGCGGCCCCTGACGCTTGCGGATGTGCGTGAGGAAGTGCAGCTCGTCGTGACGGACGCATCCGGTCTGACGAGCGGGCGCGATTTCAACGTGCTCTCCTACAGGACCTGGCGCGTCAGCGACATCGCCACCAAGCACCAGCTCATAAGGGGCGGTCTTGGCTGGGGTGGTCTGCCGGCCTCATTGGTCAGGAAGGACATCCTGAAAGGCAAGCTCGTGGCCTTGAAGCTCGATGCCTACGAACAGGGCGAATATCCGCTTTACGCTCTCCGCAAGGCCTCCAATCCGCCCGGACCCGCGGCAGGCTGGCTGATTGACTCCTTCCGCAAACGGCTTTCCGCATGTCCCAACCATGCGGATTTCACGGCGATTCTGGAGGCCGGGAAAGGCATGCTGGCCGCTGCCGAATAGGGCATCGGCGCCGCTAGCCTCCGATTTGACCGGTCTCCCTCCGCTTGCTATAAGCGCGCCACGGTCTGCAGTTCACCGAGGCGTCGCCGTCCCGAAAGGGAAGCTAAACCTGCCATGCTCCATTGAAGATGATCAGCACTTATCCCGTGCCGAAGTCGGAAGCCGGCGACCACAGACACCTTTTCCAGGGAACGGCACGTTCGAGGATAAGACATGCCGAGATCCATCTTTTCCATGGAGATCGCCGACCTTTCGGCCTTCGCCAAATCCGTTCGCGGTGAGATCGACAAGCTCGAGCGCAAGCCGAGCCATGTGGAGATGCTCAATCTGCTGACCCGCGCTGCGGGCTTCCGCAATTTCCAGCATTTTCGCGCCACCAGAAAGACAGCCGAAGCTCTGCAGGAGTGGAACGTGACGTCGGAGGCTCCGCCGGCGCCCGACGAGGCGCGCGTGCTGAAAACCCTCCGCGTCTTCGATCGGGAAGGCTGCATAACCCGCTGGCCGACCAAACGGTCTCAACAGGAGCTTTGCCTCTGGTTTCTCTGGTCGAAAATTCCCGCGGAACCGATCTTCACTGAGCGTGAGATCAGCGAGTTCCTGAACACGCTGCATCTGTTCGGTGATGCCGCGCTGCTGCGCCGGGATCTCTTCGACCTCGGCCTCGTCACCCGCAAGCGGGACGGCAGCGATTATCGGCGCGTGGAGAAGAAGCCGCCTCCGGAGCTCGGATTGCTGCTTCGGCGGCTCGAGGCGAGGGTGGCTGAGGTCGTCTAGCAGCCGGCAGTCAGAGATCGACCGTGCCTTTGATGCAGGTGGTGACCTCTCCGCCGATCCATATCTCGTCTCCCACCCGGTTCACGTGGACACGGCCTGCGCGTCCGAGGCGCGTACCCTGGGCGGCGATATAGTTCGACGGGGCGATGCCGCTGCCGAACAGCCATTGGGCGAGCCCGGCATTCAGGCTGCCTGTCACAGGGTCCTCGAAGCCGGCGGCGGTGAAGGCGCGCACCTCAAACTGCGCGTCCTCCCCGTCCCATTCGGCGTCGAAGGGGCCGACCACGCCCACCCGCAGGCCGGAGAGAGCGGCAAAATCAGGTTCGAGAGCCAGCACGTCCTGGCGGGACCGCAGGAGAAACCCCATCCAGCCAGGCCCGTTGTCCACCCATTGGGCGGCAAGGATCGCCTCCCTCGGGATGGCCAAACCTTGCGCGACCCTCTCGATGACCGCGTCTTCTATAACGCCTTCTCGCTTCAATGGCGGAGCGAGGAAGGCGAGCCGGCTGCCGTCCCGGCGGATACGGACGAGGCCCGCTTCGCATTCCTGCAGGATTTCATCTTTGTCCGTCGAAGCCGATTGCGCCAGCCAGGCATGGCAGCTTCCGAGCGTCGGATGCCCGGCGAACGGCAATTCCTGCTTCGGGGTGAAGATTCGAACTCTGTAGTCTGCCTCGGGATTTCGAGGTTTGAGAAGAAACGTGGTCTCGCTGAGATTGGTCCAGCTGGCGAATGCCTGCATCTGGGCATCATCAAGCGAATCCGCGCCCACGACGACGGCCAGCGGATTGCCCCGCATGGGCTCGCTGGAGAATACGTCGACTTGCTGGAAGGCAAAGGTGGGCATGGCGCTCACAAAGCTGTTTTACGGGGAAGCAAATGGGCGTCATCCTCACCCTCGGGTTCATCCCGAGCGCGAGGATGACGCCCAGATGGATCACAGCACCAGGCGGAACTTGGCGAAGCCGTTCTCGCCGTCACCGGCATCCTCGATCTTCGCGCCCTTCACTTCGGCCGCATATTGCCGCCCCTTCGGTCCGGTCTCGAACACCGCCGTCGTGCCGGACAGAGGCTTGAACGACCAGTTGGCATCCGCCGATGGGTTGATCGTCCCCTGCTCGACGATATAGCGCACGATCACGTCTCGGTTGGTGTCGGGGGCCACGAAGATCACCTTGTCGCCGGCGATTTCCGGGAACTTGCCGCCGCCGCCGGCGCGGTAGTTGTTCGTCGCCACCACGAATTTCTGCGCCGGATCGATCGGCTTGCCGTCATATTTCAGGTCGACGATGCGGTGGGCGTCGGCGTTCAGGAGCTTGCCGTCCTTGTCGAATCGAACCGGCTGCGAAAGATCGATCTGGTAGGTGACGCCGTCGATAACGTCGTAATTGTAAGAGGGGAAATCGCCGTTCAGCAGCGGCGCATCCTTCGATCCCGCCTTCACCTGGTTGAACATGCCGGCCGACATTTCCAGCCAGTTCTTCACCTGCTCGCCGGTAACGAGCACCGCCTGCACCGTATTCGGGTAGAGATAGAGGTCGGCGACGTTCTTGATGGCGATGTCGCCCGAGGGGACGTCCGTATAGTATTCGGCGCCGCCGCGCCCGCCCGCCTTGAAGGGGGCTGCGGCCGAAAGGACGGGATAGTCCTTGTACTGGCCTTCCTTAAGCATGTCCTTGATGTACCACGTCTGCGCGTTGGAGACGATCTGCACGGACGGGTCGTCCGCCACCAGCGCGAAATAGGAGTAGAGCGGCGCGGAGGTCTTGCCCACTGGCCGTCGCACATAGGCAAGCGTCGCCTCATGCTCTGCCTTTGCCGCGGCTGTGACTTCGGGCTTGTCTGCGACGTCGGCGACGATCTTGCGGTTCTCGTCGCGGTGGTAGATCGGCCGCGCCTCGGAGGTGGAATCGACGATCTTCCAGCTATTGCCGTCCTTTTCGAGCAACAGGTCGATGAGCCCCATATGCGAGCCCCAGAAGCCCGCCATCACGGCCGGCTTGCCCATCAACGTGCCCTTCTTGGCATCGGCTCCGGTAATGCCCTCGAAATCCTTCGGGCCGGGGAAGACGAGATGCTGGTGGCCGGTGAAGACGGCATCGATACCCTCGACGCCGGCAAGGTAGAGCGAGGCGTTTTCCATGCGCTCGCTGAGCCCCGTTCCGTCGATGCCGGAATGGGAGAGCGCGATGACGATATCGGCGCCTTCCTCCTTCATCACCGGCACCCAGGCCTTGGCGGCGTCCACGATGTCGCGGGTCTGCGCCTTACCTTCGAGGTTCTTGGCGTCCCAGGTCATGATCTGCGGCGGCACGAAGCCGATGAAGCCCACCTTGATCGGGCTCGTCGCACCGGAGCCGTCGCGGATCTGCTTCTCGATGATGACATAGGGTTTGAAGAAGAGTTCATCCTGTTTGGGATCGGATGCCAGCAACCCTGTGGTAAGATTCGCACAGACGTAAGGGAAGCCGGCGCCCGCCAGCACCTTGAACATGAAGTCGAGGCCGTAGTTGAACTCGTGGTTTCCGAGCGTTCCGACGTCGTAACCGAGCACGTTCATGGCCGTGACGACCGGGTGCTTGTCGCCGTCCTTCATGCCGCGCTCATAGGCGATGTAATCGCCCATCGGGTTGCCCTGCAGGAAGTCGCCATTGTCGATCAGCATCGCATTGCCGGCCTCGGCGCGAATCGAATCGATGATCGAGGCGGTGCGGGCAAGCCCCATCGTGTCGTTCGGCTTGTCGCCGTAATAGTCGTAGGGGAAGACGTGGACGTGGATGTCGGTCGTTTCCATGATGCGCAGATGCGCCTGGTTGCCTTGCGCGCGTGCGGCGAACGGATGCAGCATCACGAGCGCCGAGGAGGCTGCGATCCCGCCGAGCAGAGAGCGGCGCGTGATCGGGTGAAGGGCGGTGAACGACGACATTATGATCTCCCTCTGGATCGTTTTCGCCGGCAGATTATGCGCAATCGCACAGGCTTGCATCAGCAAAATGACAGGGGATGATCGCAGATTGGGGAAGGGCCGGAGATTGCCTCCGGCCGCTCGGATTTACCGCGTCAGCACCGGCTTCACATCCTGGTGGAAGAAGCGGAAATAGGAGGAGACCTGAGCCAGCGCATTGCTGTTGAGGTTGAACTGCACGCCCACCCGGCCGCCGCGGCACCATTTGACGGTGCCTTCGAGGATGCCGAGTTCCTCGCTTTCGATGCGCACGCGGCTGCCGTTTGCCGCATGGAAAGGGCCGTGGAGTTCGAGAGCCATTCCCGTCTCGGAAAGATCGACGACGCGCCCCTGTGTGGCCTGGTTGAAATAGCGGATGGTGCCGAAGATGCGGGTTCTGCTGCGCTCAGCACTTCGGGTCTTCATGTCGAAATTGGCGTTATCCATGACGAGCATCCGGGTTGTGTTGCCTGCAGCGATAAGTAGCAGACATTTCTTGAACTCCCCTTTTGGGAAAGATTAAAAATCGAACGGTCGCGCTAGGCATTTCTTCGTTCTGGCCGCTCGCCCCTTTGACAAATCCGATGGGGCGTCCGACGCATGGAAGATGCGTTCAACTGATTCCCTCGGGAATGAATTATGACAGGGCGCCCCGCCGGCCATTCGGCTGGATATCCAGGGAAACCGGCCGGGAGCCGGGCCGATTGTGACGGGAGCGGGTAATGAGCACCATCGTCGTCGCGCTGGCCCTTTTCGCCGCTATCCTTCATGCGAGCTGGAACGCTTTCCTGCGCTCCGGTGCCGATCGTTTCTGGATGATGACGATCATGATGCTCGCCATGACGATCGTCGCCATCCCTATTGCTGTCGTTCTGCCGTTGCCGATTGCCGAGGCCTGGCCTTACCTGATCGGCTCGGCATTGTTTCAGGTCGCTTACGGTCTGCTGCTCGTAGCCGCCTATCGGCAGGGAGAACTCGGGCAGGTCTATCCGATCATCCGCGGCAGCGCGCCGCTTCTGGTGACGCTTGCCGGCCTCGTCTTTGCCGGCGACGTGTTGCTGCCGCTGACCATGCTCGGCATCAGCCTCGTAGTCCTGGGGATCATGTTGCTGTCGTTCGGGCGGGGCCGAGCCTCTTCCGGCTCCATGTTATATGCGCTTGCGACGGGCATTTCGATCGCCGGCTACTCGACCGTCGACGCAATGGGTATCCGGATTTCCGGCAATCTGAGTTCCTACATCACCTGGGTTTTCCTGCTGCCGGGCATCCTGATGACGGCCGCCTTCGTCATCCTGCGGGGCCCGTTGCACGTCGATCTCCGCTCGCGCGAAACGTTGAAGGCCGCTGGAGGTGGGCTGGTCTCGCTGGTTGCCTACGGTGTCGTGCTGGTGGCCTATTCCATGGCGCCGGCCGGTCCCGTATCGGCGCTGCGTGAGACCAGCGTGGTATTCGCCGCCCTGATCGGCTGGTTGTTCCTGGGCGAAGCGCTTTCGGCCAAGCGGATCGCCGCATGTCTGGTCGTAACGGCCGGCGCGATCCTCATCGGCATCTCATAGGCCGATATTCGGCCGGTCGATCACCTCGCGGAGCGCAAAGCTGGAATTGATCTTGACCACATGCGGCAGGGCCGACAGCCAGTCGCGGTGAATGCGCTCGTAGTCTTCCAGATCCTTCGCCGCCACGCGCAGGATGTAATCGTACTCCCCGGACATCAGGTAGCAGACGAGCACATTGGGGCAGAGCTTCACCGCCGCCTCGAATTCGGCAAGCGTCTTTGCGAACTGGCCCGATAGCGAGATGTGCACGATCACCATCATCTTGTAGTCGAGCGCCTTGTTGGAAAGGCGCGCGTGATAGCCGCTGATCGTGCCGTTCTTCTCCAGGATATCGAGACGTCTGGAGCAGGCGGAGGGAGACAGGCCGACGCGCTGCGCAAGCTCTGCGTTGGAGATGCGGCCCTCCTGTTGAAGAATGCGCATGATCGCAAGATCGATGGCATCTATCCCGCTCATTCGATGATCCTTCGAAAAAATTTCAACTCATGCAATAATCTGCGAAAATCCGCTTTGTGGCAATTCCTCTTCGCAAGGACATTCTTCCGATTCTCTGTTTTGCTTGATCCGTTGAAAACGAAACGGCTGAAAGCCAAGAGATAGAGAGGAACGCTGAATGCGTGTCGGGTGCCCGAAGGAAATCAAAAACCATGAATATCGTGTCGGCCTCACGCCGGGCGCGGTGCGTGAATACGTGGCGCACGGCCACGAAGTGCTGATCGAAACCAAGGCGGGCGCCGGCATCGGCGCAGATGATGCCGCCTATATCGCGGCGGGTGCCAGGATCGTCGGCACCGCGAAGGAAATTTTCGAAAAATCCGACATGGTCGTGAAGGTCAAGGAGCCCCAGCCGAACGAATGGGTGCAGCTCCGCGAAGGCCAGCTTCTCTATACCTATCTTCATCTTGCCCCGGATCCGGAGCAGACCAAGGGCCTGCTCGCTTCCGGCGTCACCGCGGTCGCCTATGAAACCGTGACCGACGAGCGCGGCGGTCTTCCGCTGCTTGCTCCCATGTCGGAGGTCGCCGGGCGCCTGGCGATCCAGGCCGGCGCGACGGCGCTCCAGAAGGCGAATGGCGGGCGCGGCATCCTGCTCGGCGGCGTTCCGGGCGTTCTGCCGGCCAAGGTGGCCGTCATCGGCGGCGGCGTGGTCGGCCTGCATGCCGCCAGAATGGCCGCCGGACTTGGCGCCGATGTCACCGTCATCGATCGTTCGCTGCCGCGCCTGCGCCAGCTCGACGACATCTTCAATGGCCGCGTCCATACCCGCTACTCGACCATCGACGCTGTGGAAGAGGAAACCTTTTCCGCCGATCTGGTCATCGGTGCCGTCCTCATTCCAGGGGCCGCCGCACCGAAGCTCGTCAGCCGCGAAATGCTCTCCGGCATGAAGCAGGGCGCGGTGCTGGTGGATGTCGCGATCGATCAGGGCGGCTGCTTCGAGACCTCGCACGCCACCACGCATTCCGAGCCGACCTACGAGATCGACGGCATCGTGCATTATTGCGTCGCCAACATGCCGGGCGCGGTGCCGGTCACCTCGGCCCATGCGCTCAACAATGCGACCCTCTATCATGGTCTCGCACTTGCCGATCGCGGCCTGCGGGCGATTGCCGAAGACAGGCATCTTCGCAATGGCCTCAACGTCCACAAGGGCAGGGTGACCAACAAGCCGGTCGCCGAGGCGCTGGGCTACGAGGCCTATGCGCCCGAGAGCCTGCTGAGCGTAGCGTGATCGTTTAGATATATCGAAATATATCGATACGCTAAACACTCCTTGGAACGCCGGCGTATCTTCGCCGGCGTTTCCGATTTTGCCGGAACGTCATCCTCCGGCTTGTCCCGAGGATCTAACCCCGTCAATAACATCCTGCGTTTGCAGATCCTCGGGACAAGCCCGAGGATGACGGCGGGACAGGTACGAACCATGTCAGCAGCCCCGACATGGGCGTTTTCTTTCGTTCAAAATCAGTAAGATATGATTTAGATATAACGAAGACATTGACGAAATCTCTACCTTGACTATCTTTAGATATATCGAACGATAGTCAAGGAGACATGTGATGTTCGGACACAAATTTGAAGGCCGTCAGGGCTGCCATGGCCGGGGACGCAGGAATTTCGAGGAAATGTTCGCGATGGGCGGCGGGCCGTTCCGCCGTGGTTTCGGCGGTCGTGGTGGCCCCGGAGGCGGACGTGGTTTCGGTGACGACGGCGACGGCCGTATCGGCCGTTTCCTCATGCAGGGTGATCTGCGCCTGGTCGTATTGGCGCTGATCGAAAAGGAGCCGCGCCACGGCTACGAGATCATCAAGCATATCGAGGATCTCACCTACGGCTTCTATGCGCCGAGCCCCGGCGTCATCTACCCGACGCTCACCTATCTCGAGGAAGCCGGCTATGTCGTCGCCGAGGCGGAGGGCAACAAGAAGCGCTACGCCATCACCGATGAAGGCCGCAAATATCTCGACGAAAACAGGAGCTTTGCCGCGACGATCCTCGACCGCCTCACCGAGCTTGCGGAGCGCATCCGCCAGAAGCAGGAGCGGATGCAGGCCCGCGGGGCCGAGGGTGGCCCGGCATTGCCGCGCAGCATCGATGCAGCCCTCCTGAACCTGCGCGAGGTGATTGCCCGCAAGCTGGAGGCCGACGAGAAGAAGGCCGGCGAGATCGTCAGGCTCCTCCTGCAGACCGCGGAAGATCTGGATCGGAACGGAAACCAGGGCAATGCCTGATCTGCGTGTCGGGAGGCGTCGAAAAGGTGCCTCCCAGCACGTCAAGCGGCTGCATTCTGCGTGATGACTTCGAGCAATTCCTGCGTATCGTAATAGAACGGTATGCCCTCGATAAGCCGTCCGTCCCGGAACCGAAGGCGCTCGCAGAATGGCTGAATGACGGTTCTGCCGGTCGCCCGTGAAACCATCGTCAGGTTGCAGGACAGATGGATTTCCTCCGATGACCCGGTAACTAGGAGCCCGTCCACTTTCATGTCGCTCCAGACCTCGCCCATCTTCGCGAAAAGGGCGGCGATGCCGTCCAGGCCTCTCCAGTTTCCGCGATAGGGCAGAGAGGCCGGCTCGCGAACGATCACGTCCTCCGCGAATGCTTCGGCCAGTTGCCGGATGTCTTTCTCCTCCGACGCCAGAAATGCCATTTCAACGGAAAACATCCGTTCGACAATTGCCTGCGGGCCGAGACCTGCCGTGCCGTGCACCGTTGCCCCGGACGGTGTGGCGGCATTCTCCAGGTCCGGCACCTTGGTGCCGTCGATCCGGCATTGGAAGCAATTGTTGCGGGCCGAGCGGACATGCACATAGGCGATATCCTCGCGCGCCAGCAGATCTTCCGCCCGCGCGGCGATTTCGCCGGTGGGCGTGACCGCGCCGCTGCCGTAGACGATCCGGTCGTCACGGCCGTAGCCGCGCACGATATAGTCGGGGCTTGTCAGGATCGGCGGTATGACCTCTCGCGCCGCATAGCGCTCGCACGGCTGCTTGTGCAGGAAGATCGGTCCGGTTTCCGCATAGGGCTGCAATTCCGGAAACGGGCGATAGGCGAAGACGAGGAATTCCTCGCCGGCGCCGATATTCCGCAGGCAGTGACGGCAGGGATGGCCGGGACCGTCGGAAACCCTTGTCTCCGGCTGAAGACCATAGGCGTCGGGGCTGCCGCTCCACAGATAAGCGGCATGTTCGGTCGGCATGGCGTTGAAGGTGATGGTCATGGCGATCTCCTTGTCTGAGAACGCCTGTGATGCGCCGAGAAAAACCTCGAAACCACCCGTTTCTTGCGGGCCGTCAGCCGTCCAGCGCTTTCAGAAGCTCCGTGTCCGTCATCGGTTCGATCAGCGCTTCGCTGGTGCCGACGGGGGAGAAACCCATCATCTGGTAGAGCTGCAATGCGCGCGGATGGTCGAGCGTATTGGTGGTAACCGTCACCTTTTGCGGATTGCTCTGCCAGGCGGCATAAAGCGCCTGCAGCAGGAACCATTTTCCGATGCCGAGCCCGATCGCCCGCTCGAACAGGCCGAAATAGGAAAGCTCGACCACATCTTCGCTTTCCTGCAGGAGCTCGAAGAAGCCCGCCGGCGCGCCGTCGACGTAAAGAACCGTCACCGAGACGCGCGGGTCGTGGATCGTCGCGGCAAGCTCCTCGTCGTTCATCTTCAGCCGCTTGTACCAGTGCCAGCGCTTGCCCACCTGCCGGTAGATATAGCGGTAGTAATGCAGCGGAATATCCGACGCGCGGATGATCGCCGTCTGGATATTCGCCGGCACCGGCAGGCTCGTCTTGGGTGGAGCCGTCATTTCGAGGCTCGTCACATGCGCCTTCAGGGGAGCGGGCTTCTTCGCCATGAGTCAGGCCGTTTTCGGCGTCGGCGGGCCGGCAACGATCGGCGTATCTTCCCGGCTGCCCCATTCGCTCCAGGAGCCGTCATAGAGCGCGTTGTCCTCGTGGCCGAGGGATTCCAGCGCAAGCGTGATGATTGCGGCGGTGATACCGGAGCCGCAGCTGGTGATCACCGGCCGGCCGAAATCGATGCCGGCATCCTCGATCGCCTGCCGGAGTTCGGAAAGCGGCCTCAGCTTGCCGCTCGTGGAAAATGTGCCGGAAGGCAGGCTGCGGGCGCCCGGCATATGGCCGGAGCGCATTCCGGCGCGCGGCTCGGGCTCGGTGCCGGCAAAGCGGCCGGCGCTGCGGGCATCGGCGATCTGCCGCGATCCTTCGCCGACGATCGAAAGCATCGTCTGGAAATCGATCACCTTGTCGACGCGGAAATTGGTTTTGAACGTCGCGGGAGCGGGCGAGGGAACCTCGGTTTCGAGGGGCCGCCCTTCCGCCTTCCAGCCATCGAGGCCGCCGTCGAGAACGAAGACTTGTCTCGCGCCCATGGTGCGGAAGAGCCACCAGGCACGGGGGGCGGAGAAGATACCGGGTCCGTCATAGACGACGATGCGGTCCTTCTCGCTGATCCCCATCTTGCCGACGGCCTCGGCGAAGACTTCCGGCGAAGGTACCGTGTGGGGCAGGCCGGTCGAATGATCGGCGACCTTGTCGTGATCGAAGCGGAGCGCTCCGGGAATGTGCCCGGCCGCATATTCGGCATCCGCGTCGCGGTTCTGGGCGGGGAGGTAGAAGGAGGCGTCGAGGATTTTGAGATCGGGACTGCCGAGCTCCTTCTGCAGCCAATCGGCCGAAACCACGAAACGGCTTGTCTCGCTCATCATGCTCTCCTGGAGTTCTTAAGCTTCCGCCGCGGAGGGCTCGCCGAACCGGATTCGGAACCGGCGGTTCTCCTTGCCCTTCTTCTCGATCTTGGCGATGTGGATCGCCCCGACCTCCTGCGTCTCGGAAACATGTGTGCCTCCGCAGGGCTGGCTGTCAATGCTGGAGTTCTCGCCGATGCATACGAGGCTCACCCGGCCGAGGCCCATCGGCGGGCGCACGTTTTTCGATTTCACGATGCCGGGATTGGCCGCCAGTTCCTCGTCGGTGATCCACTGGACATAGACGGGATGGTTCTCCTTGACGAGCGCCATCAGCTTGGCCGTCACTTCATGCCTGTCGATCGTCTCGCTCATGTCGAAGTCGATCCGCGCTTCCTCCTCGCCGACGGCCGCGCCGGTGATCGGATACTGGCAGACGACCGAGAGCAGATGGCAGGCGGTGTGCATGCGCATCAGGCGGTAGCGGCGCGGCCAGTCCACATGCAGCGTCAGCTTCTCGCCGACCAGCGGCTGCGGCTCGCCGACGAGCGGAACATGGACGACGATGTCCTTGGTCGCTCCGTGCTTCGTCGGCGCAAGCTGGATTTTCGCGCCGTCGCTGCGCTCCAGAAAGCCCGTATCGCCCGGCTGGCCGCCGGAAGCGGCGTAGAAGCAGGTGCGGTCGAGCTCTATCCCGCCATCCTCGTGAATGGCGGTCACCACCGCTTCGGCAGTCGAAAGATAGAAGTCGTCGCGGTAGAGGGCTTCCACTGGCATGTCGGTTCCTGGGATTGCGTCAGACGGTTTCGAAAGGAACGGGGATGTGCCGCTTTTCGGTCAACCAGCGCGGGATGGGCAAGCCCTTCGACTTGAGGAAGTCCGGGTTGAAGAGCTTGGACTGGTAGCGGTTGCCGTAGTCGCAGAGAATGGTGACGATGGTGTGCCCGGGACCAAGGTCCTTGGCGAGCCGGATGGCGCCGGCAATGTTGATGCCGGTCGAGCCGCCGAGGCAGAGGCCTTCGTTCTCGACCAGGTCGAAGATGAGCGGCAAAGCCTCCGCGTCGGGGATGCGGTAGGCGAAGTCCGGCGTGAAGCCTTCGAGATTGGCGGTGATGCGGCCCTGGCCGATGCCTTCGGTGATCGAGGAGCCTTCCGATTTCAGCTCGCCATGGGCGTAGTATTCGAAGAGTGCCGCCCCTTCCGGGTCGGCGATGCCGATCTTGACGTTCGGATTCTTCGCCTTCAGGCCTTCCGCGACGCCGGCGAGCGTGCCGCCCGATCCGACCGCGCACACGAAGCCGTCCACCTTGCCGCCGGTCTGTTCCCAGATTTCCGGCGCCGTCGTCTGCACATGCGCCTCGCGGTTCGCGACATTGTCGAACTGGTTGGCCCAGATCGCGCCCGCGGGATCGGTCTTGGCAAGCTCCTCGGCCAGCCGGCCGGAAACCTTCACATAATTATTGGGGTTCTTGTAGGGGACGGCCGGAACCTCGACCAGCTCCGCGCCCATCAATTTCAGCGCGTCCTTCTTTTCCTGGCTCTGGGTCTCGGGAATGACGATCACGGTGCGGTATCCGAGCGCCTTGGCAACCAGCGTCAGGCCGATGCCCGTATTGCCCGCCGTGCCTTCCACGATCACGCCGCCGGGCCTCAGCAGCCCCTTCTTCTCCGCGTCGCGGATGATGTAGAGCGCCGCGCGGTCCTTGACCGACTGGCCCGGATTGAGGAACTCCGCCTTGCCGAGGATTTCGCAGCCGGTCGCTTCGGAAGCGCCCTTGAGCCGGATAAGCGGCGTGTTGCCGATCACGCTGAGAACGGAGGGATGGATTGTCATCGGAGCCTTCTTTCGATTGCTTCATGTAAGCAGGGTCTTTTCGGCGGGCAAGCTCCAAAAGGCAAGAAATTCTGTTCTTTAGGATGTCGATGCGGGCGAATTCCGTTTCGTCTATCCCGCCGCGATCTCCGCCGCGCCCGGACATGAAACTGGACATGAAAAAGGCCGGCGCGCGCTGCGCGGCCGGCGATCATGTCCGGAATAATGCCCGTACGATACGTCAGGACGCTCAGTGCGTATAAAGCCGAGCCTCGCTCACGGCCTGTTCGAACTGTTGCCGCGCTTCCTCGGGGGATTTGCGTCCATCGAGCGCCGCCCGGCAGGCGCTGCGGGCTCTCACGAATTCCGGACCTCGCATGTCCGGCCAGCGGTCGGTCAAGAGTGCCAGTGCCTCGAACGGGCTTTTCACGTATTCCGTGCCGAGATGGCCGAAGGTCACGTGAACAGGCTTCTCCCAACTTGTGTTGCGCATTGCTAGCTCCTCCCAAGATACCAACAGAATGAAACGTCGAATTTGCCGGATGGTTCCTCCAGGTGGCGGACACGTTGCTATCCGCCTAAGGACCAAAGGGCGACATGCTTCCTCGTTCCTGCTCCGGGCGCGAATGTAGCATAAAAAATCCGCGCGCGAGCCGCGATGTTAAGAAATCTCTAACAAAGATGGTTAAGATTTTAACGATTGGAAGAGCATGCGGAACCGATGCGGCGAATGTTCGTTGATGCGCGGAAAATAGGAGGTGCTGGATGACCCTGAAGTTCCTGAACTCGCTTCTGAACAACACCGACAATGCCGAGGCCACCGGCACCTATCCCGACGGCGTGTTCCATCTGACATTGACGGAACCGGCCTCCGCCGAAAAGCGCAACAGCCTGCGCGCTTCCTATGAGCGGGACCACCGGGCCGCTCTCAAGATGGAGAACAGCCCGGTCCATTTCGTCTGATCGGGTTTGCCTTATCCGTGCACGATCTCGCGGTGGCGCTGCAGGCGCTGGCCGTAGGCCTGGCTGATGCGGTCGAAGATGATCGCGATGCCGACGATCGCCAGCCCGTTGAAGATACCCAGCGTGAAATACTGGTTGGAGATCGCCCTCAGCACCGGCTGGCCGAGGCCTTGGACGCCGATCATCGAGGCGATAACGACCATGGCGAGCGCCATCATGATCGTCTGGTTGATGCCGGCCATGATGGTCGGCAACGCAAGCGGCATCTGCACGTCCTTCAACCGCTGCCAGCTTGACGAGCCGAACGCGTCCGACGCTTCCAGAACATCGCGGTCAACCAGCCTGATGCCCAGATTGGTGAGCCGGATCATCGGCGGGATGGCGTAGATCACCACGGCGATGAGGCCGGGCACCTTGCCGATGCCGAGCAGCATGACGACGGGGATCAGATAGACGAAGCTCGGCATGGTCTGCATCACGTCGAGCACGGGGTTGACGATGTTCTGCAGCCGGTCGGAGCGCGACATGGCGATGCCGATCGGAATGCCGATGGCGATCGAGAGGACGGTGCAGACGAAGATCATCGAGACGGTCTTCATCGTGTCGTCCCACATGTCGAAATAGCCGATCGCCAGAAGGGTTGCGACGCAGCCCGTCACGATTTTCCAGTTGCGGCTCGCAAGCCAGGCGATCAGCGCGATCGCGATCAGCACGATCGGCCAGGGCGTGCGCGTCAGCAGGCGTTCGGAATGAATGAGAAAGAGCTGCAGCGGATCGAAGAAGGATTCGATGCAGTCGCCATAGGCGCGGGTGAAGGACCGGAAACCGTCGTCGATCATCTTCTTCAGGTCGCGCAACCTGCTGTCGTCCATATGCGGGAAACGGGTCAGCCATTCCATCTCGGGCCTCCTTCGGGTGCGACATGCGGCTTTGGAAAGCCGTACAACAACGGAGAGGCGGCGCGATCGACATCACGCCGCCCGATCCAAGGTGTTGTTCAGGTCAGAGGGCGGCTTTGACTTTTTCCGCGGCCTCTGGCGAAACCCACGAGGTCCACAGAGCCTCGTTCTCACGGAGGAACTGCTTGGCGCCGTCCTCGCCGGTCGCCTGGTTGTCGGTCATCCAGGCCATCAGCTTGTTGACCGTATCGTTGGTCCAGGCGCGCTTGTTGAGATAATCCATGATCTCCGGCCCGGCGCGATCGGCGAAGCTCTTCGTGAGCAGCGTCTGCACCTTGTCCTTCGGCCAGTCGTTCGGCTTCGGATCGGGGCAGTCGGCCACGGTATTGCAGCGCTTCCATTCGGCCGCGTCATAAGGCACGCCGTGCTCGAGCTTCACCATCTCGTAGCGGCCGAGGAGGGCGGTCGGCGCCCAGTAATAGCCGACCCAGCCCTGCTTGGCTTCGTAGGCCTTGGCGATCGATCCGTCGAGGCCGGCCGCCGAACCGGTATCGACCAGCGTGAAGTTCGCCTTTTCCGCTTCATAGGCCTTGTAGAGCTGCGCGGTCGCCACCGTGCCGCCCCAGCCTGCCGGGCCGTTGAAGATCGCGCCCTTGCTGGAATCCTCCGGATCGGGGAAGAGTTCCGGATGCTTCAGCATGTCCTGGATGGTCTTGATGTCCGGATGGGCATCGGCGAGGTATTTCGGTATCCACCAGCCCTGTACCGCGCCGTCCGAGAGCGCGACGGCCGCGCCCACGAGCTTGCCTTCGGTAATGCCGCGGCCGACGACCTCCGGCAGCAGGTCCACCCAACCCTCGGGCGCGAGGTCCGGCTGGCCCTTCTCCACCATGGAGGTGATGGTCGGCACGGTATCGCCCACGATGATCTCGGCATTGCAGCCGTAGCCTTCGTTGAGGATGAGCTTGTCGAGCGCGGCAAGAACTTCGGCGCTCTGCCAGTTCATGCTTGCGATCGTGACGTCTCCGCATTCGGCCGCGGAGGCCGGACTGCCGATGGCGAGAAGGCCCGCGGCAAGGCAGGTGGCTGCAAGGAGATGCTTCATTTTCGTTCCCTTCTGATTGTTGCAGGCCGTTTGACCGTTTTGGGCAGGTTTATTTCCTGCTCTTTTCCTCGGGTCGAGTTTTGCATGAAGGAAGAAGGACGCTGTTTCGTTTGCGCCCATGTTCTGCCTGTTTCCGCCAACGGAAAACTCATTCTTTTCAGGAACGTTACTCCGATGCGGCGGATGCGGGCGCGAAAAATGCCGGCGCAATAGTTCGGGAAACTTGCAGATTCGATTCGACAAGCGGGCGTTGTCGCGCTAGGCGGATTAAACGATTAATCACCTTCAAGCGCGGGCGCCGACGTGGACCGGTCGAAACCGAAATTGTCGAGGATTGCGGAAACGCTCGGCGTTTCCGTCGCGACCGTTTCGAATGCGCTTTCCGGCAAGGGCCGGGTCTCTCCCGAACTCGTGGAGCGCATCCGCGCCACCGCCGCCGAACTCGGCTATGTGCCGAGTGTCGCGGGGCGGGCGCTGCGCACCGGCCGCAGCGGGGTTCTCGGCCTCGTCCTTCCCGATATCGCCAATCCGCTCTTTCCGCAGATCGCCCAGGCGATCGAACATGCCGCGGCAAGCGCCGGCTACGGCGTGCTGATCGCCGACTCCCGCGGCGAGACCGCCATGCAGACGGAAGCGATCGGCAGGCTCATCGAGCGTGGCGTGGACGGCATGGTCGTCGTGCCCCGCCGCGGCACCCGCATCGTCGAGGCAAGCTGTCCCGTCGCCGTCATCGACAGCCCTTCGACGCCGGGCAATACGGTCGCCGCCGATCATTGGGAGGGCGGCAGGCAGATGGGGGGCCATCTGCGCGAGCTCGGCCATCGCAACGTGCTTCTCATCGGCCACAGCCCCGCCTCCAATGTGCAGAACGACCGCATCGGCGGGCTGAAGTCGGGTCTCGGCCGCGGCGCGGTCACGGAAACCCTCTGGATCGAAAAGCTGGAGGCGGCGGGCGGCGCGGGCTGTCCCCTCGGCCTCGTCGAGAAGGTGCGTAGTGGCGTCACCGCGGTCGCTACCCTTTCCGATCTCATCGCGCTTCGCGCGCTCACCGAATTGCAGGGTGCCGGCATCGCGGTTCCCCAGGCGGTCAGCGTCAGCGGCTTCGACGACCTCATCTGGTCCTCCGTCGTGACGCCGGGGCTCACCACCATGCGCATGGACATGGAAACGGTCGCCGAAATTGCCGTTGCGGCGCTGGTCGATACGATCGAGGCGGAGCGGCGCGGCGGTGAGGAACAGAAAATCCTCGGGCCCGTCTCGGCCGCCGTTCCGAAAGTTCCGATGGAACTGGTGATCCGCCACTCCACGGGTGTCGCAGGCATGGGATTGTCGCAAGCAAGAAACCGGACAGAAGGAGAACTCGCATCATGAAGAAGGTCATTCTCGCATCGGGCGTAGCCCTGATGCTCGGCATGGGCGCGGCGCACGCGCAGGAAAAGACGCTCACTATCTCCGTCTATGCTTTCGCGCAGGACGAGTTCAAGAAGATCGTCTACGATCCCTTCGAGAAGCTGTGCAGCTGCAAGCTGGTGGTGGAAACCGGAAACAGCGTCGAGCGGCTCGCCAAGATGGAGGCCAACAAGGCCAATCCGGTGGTCGACATGGCCGTCGTCTCGATGGCCGATGCGCTCGCCGCCACCCGCTCGGACCTCATCGAGAAGATCGACACCTCCAAGCTTTCCAACTTCGACAAGCTCTACGACATCGCCAAGGACCCGAACGGCGACGGTATGAGCGTCGGCTATACCTTCTATGCGACCTCCATCGCTTACCGCACCGACAAGATGAAGATCGAGTCCTGGGCCGATCTCCTGAAGCCGGAATATGTCGAGCACGTCGCCTTCCCGAATGTCACCACCAACCAGGGCCCGCCGGCGCTCTACATGCTGGGCCAGGCGCTCGGCAAGGATAGCCCGGACCTCAAGGGCGCGATCGAAGCCCTCGGCGAGAAGAAGGACGAGATCGTTACCTTCTACGTGAAGTCCTCGCAGCTCGTTCAGCTCATGCAGCAGGAGGAGATCTGGGCCGCTCCGATCGGCCGCTTCTCCTGGGCGCCCTTCACCAAGCTCGATCTGCCGATCGGCTGGGCGACGCCGAAGGAAGGCCAGACGGGCGGCATGAACGTCATGGTGCTGGCCAAGGGCTCCAAGAACCAGGAGCTTGCCCTGCAGTTCATGGATTTCTGGCTCTCCACCGAAGTCCAGGCGAAGCTCGCCGAAGCCCTCGTCGATAGCCCGGCCAACAAGGAAGTGAAGGTTTCCGACCAGGTCGCGAACAACATCACCTACGGCCAGGAAACCGCCGAGAGCCTGAAGCTGATCCCCTCAGACGTGGCGCTCGACAACCGCAATGCCTGGCTTTCCGAGTGGAACGCCAAGGTAGGGCAGTAAAGTCAGTTTTCCCCTCCCCAACCCCTCCCCACAAGGGGGAGGGGCTCTAGTGCCCCAAGGCTGCTGTTGAGCGGACGAGGGCGTCGCGGCTTGTTTTCTCCCCCCTTGTGGGGGAGATGGCCGGCAGGCCAGAGGGGGCACAAACGCAATTCCGTGCAGCGGGATGCAGGAGAAAGACGAGCGATGTTTCACAATAGAGCCGAAGCCATGGCACTTGCCCTGCCGGCGGCAGTCTTCGCGGCGGCAGTGTTTCTGCTGCCGGTGATCCTGCTGCTGGCGGAAGGCTTCAAGTCTGCGGAGGGCTGGAGCGCCGCCGCCTATACCGGCTTCTTTTCCGAGCCGATCAACCAGACGGTCTTCTGGCGGACATTGAGGCTTGGCGCCATCGTCACCGTCGTCTCAGCGGTGATCGGCTATGCGGCTGCATTTGCGATCGTCAATCTGAAACCCGGCACCAAGGGCCGCATGATCGGCCTCGTCATCCTGCCCCTGATGATTTCGCCGGTTGCGCGCACCTATGCCTGGATCGTCATTCTCGGGCGCACCGGCATCGTCAATCAGGCGCTGCAGGGATTGGGGCTGACGGACGGGCCGCTGCGCATCCTGTTCACCGAGACGGCAGTCTTCATCGGTCTCCTTCAGCTCTTTCTGCCGCTGATGATCATCTCGCTGATCTCGGCGCTCGAGAACATGCCGCGCGATGCCGTTCCGGCCGCCCGCGTGCTCGGCGCCAACTGGTTCCAGGTCTTCTGGAAAGTCATCTTGCCGCTCACCAAGGAGGGTGTGGTGATCGGCGGAACGCTGGTCTTCACCGGTTCGCTCACCGCCTATATCACGCCCGCCATTCTCGGCGGCTCCAAGGTGCTGATGCTGGAAACGCTGCTCTATCAGCAGGTCAGCGTCGCCAATGACTTCGTCTCGGCAAGCGTCATCGCGCTGATCCTGATCGTCATGAGCTTCGCCGCCAATCTGCTCCTGAAGCGCGTCGCAACCGCGAGGAACAACCGATGATCCAGCGCCTCTTCGCTCCCTTTGCGCTCTTCCTGGTGATCGGCTTCCTGATCGGGCCCTTCCTCATCATCGTCGCAGCGTCCTTTTCCGCGGGCGAAACGCTCGCCTTCCCGCCGCAAGGCTTTTCGCTCCGCTGGATCGCCAAGGTCTTCACGGTCGAAAGCTTCCGCGACAGCTTCGCGACCTCGATGATGCTCGCGATCGGCGGCACATTCTGCGCGCTGGTACTCGGCATTCCCGCAGCCTATGCCATGTCGCGCTACAAGCTGCCGCTCTCCGAAACCGTCCGCACCATCGTCTCGGCGCCGGTCATCGTGCCGGGCATCATCGTCGGTCTGGCGCTCTTGCGCTATTTCGTCGTGCCCTTCGGCATCGGCATCACACCGGCTCTGTTCCTCGCCCATACAGCGCTCGTGCTGCCCTATGCGGTGCGCGTGGTTTCCGCGAGCCTTGCGAACCTCCGTTCCGATATTGAGGAGGCGGCCGTGCTGCTCGGGTCCTCGCGGCTCGGCGCCTTCTTCCGCGTGGTGCTGCCGAATATCCGCGGCGGCATTCTTTCCGCCTTCATCCTGGGCTTCGTCACCAGCTTCAATCAGGTGCCGGTCTCGCTCTTCCTCTCCGGGCCCGGTGTGCGCACCCTGCCGATCGATATGATCGCCTATATGGAGATCGTCTTCGATCCGTCGGTGGCCGCGCTTTCCTCGCTGCTCGCCTTCATGTCCATCGGCATCGTCTTCCTTGCCGAACGTTTCCTTGGATTCTCCCGCTATGTCTGATCTCGATTTCCTGAGCCTCGAAAAGTTGACGCTCGCCTATGGCGACAGCATTGCGGTGAAAGAGCTCGACCTTTCCATCCGCAAGGGCGAGCTCGTCGCCTTCCTCGGTCCGTCGGGCTGCGGCAAGACGACCACGATGCGGGCGATCGCCGGCCTGCTTGCACCTGCCTCCGGCCGTATCCGGCTCGATGGTGCCGATATCACCCGCGTCTCGGCCAACAGGCGTTCGGTCGGGCTGGTCTTCCAGTCCTACGCGCTTTTCCCGCATCTGAGCGTCTTCGAGAACGTCGCTTTCGGTCTGCGGCTCAAGAAGCTGCCCGCCGCCGACATCGAAAAGCGCGTCAATGCCGGCCTGAAGTCGGTTGGCCTGACGAGCTTCGCCTCGCGCAAGCCCGCCGAGCTTTCCGGCGGCCAGCAGCAGCGCGTGGCGCTCGCCCGCTCGATGGTCATGGAGCCGAAGGTTCTGCTTCTCGACGAACCGCTTTCGAACCTCGACGCCCGCCTGCGCCTCGAAATGCGCACCGAACTCCAGCGTGTGCAGAAGGAGACCGGCGTGACGATGATCTTCGTGACCCACGACCAGGGCGAGGCGCTGTCGCTCGCAGACCGGATCGTCGTCATGAAGGGCGGCACGATCGAGCAGATCGGCACGCCGGAGGAAATCTATAACCGCCCGGCTTCCGCCTTCGTGGCGGATTTCGTCGGCTTCGAGAACATATTCGAGCTTTCCGGCGGAAAGCTGAAGGCCGCTAACGGCCTGGCGGAGCTTCCCGGACCGGTCCCCTCAGCGGCGGGACTGGCCTGGCGGCCGCGCATGGTGACCCTCGGATCAGGTCCTTTCCGGGGCACCGTGCGCGGCGCATCCTTCTCCGGCGACAGCCGCGAATACCTGCTCGATACGCCGCTTGGGCCCATCAAGGCCGAAATCGACGCGAGCCTGCCTGCCCACGCACCGGATACCGAGCTCGCCTTCGATCTTCCGGTCGAAAAGGCGGCGGAACTCAAGCGGTTCGGCTGATCCGATGGGCGTCTGGATCGATACCGACATGGGCTTCGACGACATCGCCGCAGTGATGGTCGTCCTGGCATCGGGCGAGACGGTGGACGGCGTTTCGCTGGTCTTCGGCAATGCCACGCTTGCCCAGGTGGAAAAGAATGCCGCCGGGGCATCGCAAGCCTTCGGCTGGCGGTTTCCCGTCCATCGCGGTCGCGCGGCGCCGGTTCTCGGCCGCATCGAGACCGCCGAGAGCGTGCTCAGCGCGGCGGGCATGCCGACCGCCGGCCTGCATCTGCCGCAGGTCCCCGTGCCGGAACTGGGGGATGCCTTTTCCGCTCTCTGCCTTTGGCTGGAAGGCGAGGGGCCGCGCCGCATCCTGGCGCTCGGTCCGCTCACCAATATCGCGGTGCTGACACTTGCCCGCCCCGATCTGGCGGCAAGGATTACAGAGATCGTCTGGATGGGCGGCGGCGTGACCAGCGGCAATCACACGGCTTCGGCCGAATACAACGCCTTTGCCGATCCCGAGGCCTTGGCCATCGTACTGGCGCACGGCATTCCCTTCCGCATGGTCGATCTCGATCTTTGCCGCAAGGTGTTGGCCGGCCCGGATGACGTCCTCCCCATACGCGAGGCCGGCGGCCGCAACGCCGCTCTGGTCGCCGATCTGCTGGAAGGGTTCATCGGGATCGCCACCAGCCGGGGCAGGGCGGCGATGTCGCTCTACGATGCCGTCGCGGCCGTCGCCTTCGTCTGTCCCGAAGCGGTGACATGGCGTGAAGCACGGCTCGATGTCGAACTTGCCGGCGCGCTCACCCGCGGCCGCACCATTTTGGAAACACGGCCCGGAAAGGCCGAATTCAACGCTGCCTACGGAGCGGATATCGATGCCGGCCGGGCACGCACGATGATTTTGGATGCCCTGAGAATGGAGGCAGGCCGATGAAGGGAATGATCGCGACCGTTTGCGAGTTCAACGATCCGCAACTGCGCGAGCGCGCGGTCGAGGCGGCGAGGGGCGATGCGCCCTTCGATGTGCTGATTGCCGGCGGTACGCTGGTGGACATGGTGACGGGTGAATTGCGCCGCGCCGATATCGGCCTTGTCGGGCCGCTGATCGCCAGCGTCCATGAAGCCGGCAGCCGCGCCGACGCGGCGGAAACCGTCGATGCCGGCGGGGCCTTCGTCTCGCCCGGCCTCATCGATACGCATATGCATGTCGAAAGCTCCATGGTCACGCCGGCAAACTATGCGGCGGCGGTATTGCCGCGGGGCGTCACCACCATCGTCTGGGACCCGCACGAATTCGGCAATGTCTACGGCGTCGATGGCGTGCGCTGGGCGGTCGAGGCGAAGAAGAAGCTGCCGCTGCGCGCCGTCATGCTGGCGCCCTCCAGCGTGCCCTCCGCGCCGGGGCTCGAAATGGCCGGCGCCGATTTCGATGCCGATGTCATCGAGGAAATGCTGCTATGGCCGGAGATCGGCGGCCTTGCGGAAATGATGAACATGCGCGGCGTCATCGAGCGCGATCCCCGCATGACCGATATCGTCCAGGCGGCGCTCACCTCGGAAAAGCTGATCTGCGGCCATGCGCGCAGCCTCGCCGGCGGCGATCTCCAGGCTTTCATGACCGCCGGGGTCACGTCGGATCACGAGCTGGTCTCGGGCGGCGATCTGCTGGCCAAGCTGCGCGCTGGCCTGACGATCGAGCTGCGCGGCTCGCACGATCACCTTCTGCCGGAATTCGTCGAGGCGCTGAACAAGCTCGGCCATCTGCCGCAGACGGTGACGCTCTGCACCGACGACGTGTTCCCCGACGATCTCTACCATCAGGGTGGATTGGACGACGTGGTGCGCCGGCTGGTGCGCTACGGCATGAAGCCGGAATGGGCGCTGCAGGCCGCCACCTTCAACGCCTCCCGCCGCATCGGCCGGGCCGATCTCGGTCTCATCGCCGCCGGACGGCGGGGAGATATCGTCCTCTTCGAGGATCTGACGGATTTTCGCGTGCGCGAGGTTTTCGTCAGCGGCAGGCGGGTCGCCAAGGGCGGAAACATGGTCGTGGAGCTGACCGCCGCGGACCCGATGCCGCTTCGCGATTCCGTGAAGCTCCAGCCTTTGCGGGAAGAGGATTTCCGGTTGCGCGCGGAAGGCCGCAAGGTTCGCCTCGCGACGATCGACCAGCCGCGATTCACTTGCTGGGGGCAGACGGATGCGGATGTCGTCGACGGTTACGTGGTACCCCCGGAGGGAACGGCGCTGATTGCCGTGACCCACCGCCACGGCCGCGCCGACAGCCGCACCCGTCTTGGCTTCCTGAGGGGTTGGGGCGCCTGGCGCGGAGCTTTCGCCACCACCGTTTCGCATGACAGCCACAATCTCGCGGTGTTCGGCGGCAACCCCCGTGACATGGCGGCGGCCGCCAATGCGGTGATCGAGGCGGGCGGCGGCCTGGCGGTCGCTTCCGCCGGCAAGGTCGATGCGATTTTGCCCCTGCCACTGGCGGGCCTTGTTTCCGAAGCCGGATTGAAGGAAGTCTCCGAAGGCTTTTCGGCGATCCGCGCGGCGGTGGACCGCATCGTGGACTGGCAGCCGCCCTACCTGGTCTTCAAGGCCTGCTTCGGCGCGACGCTTGCCTGCAATGCCGGGCCGCACCAGACCGATCGCGGCATTGCCGATGCCACGACGGGTCGCCTTCTGGAATGCCCTATCCTGGAAACGCTCTGAGAGGGCTCGTCAGAAGCCCAGAAGGTGGCGGCAGACCATTGCCGCCGCCCAGCCGGCAGCGAGCATGATGAGGCCGGGGTAACGCAGCGCCACGAGAAGGGCTGCCCCCATGGCGATCTTCACGTCCCAGCCGCCGGTAAAGAAGGCAGGTGCCACGAGCGTCGCCAGAACCGCGGCGGGCACCGCATTCAGTGCCGCTTCCATGCGCGGCGGAATGGTTTTCATGCGCGTGATCAGCACATAGCCGCCGATGCGCGTGAGGAAAGTCGCGACCGCGGCGGCGGCGATCAGCAGCACCATGCCCATGCTGGAATGGTCTTCCATCTCAGGCCTCCGTCTCGCTTGCGGGCTCGCCCTCGGGTTCGGAAGCCGGCAACGGCAGAAGCGCGGCGACGATGATGCCGACGACCGCGCCGATGCTGACATGCCAGGGGGAGCCGACGAAATGGTAGCCGAGGACGGAGCCCAGCACGCTTGCGAGCACGACCGGGTAGAAGCCGGGCTTGCTGCGGAAGCCGAGCACCAGGCCGAGGAAGTATATCGGCAGCAGCACGTCGATGCCGAGCGTCCTCGGATCGCCGATCATCCGGCCGAAATAGGCGCCGACGACGCTGAAGAACAGCCAGGGAAAATAGATCGCGGCCCCGAAGCCGAGATACCAGATGAAGCTGACACCGCGCCCGTCCTCGCCGCGCCGCACGCTTTCGGCGAATTGCGGATCGGTCAGCAGGAAGAAGGTCAAGAACTTCTGGACGGGCGAAAAATGCCGGATGAAGCGGGCGATCGCGGCCGAATAGAGCACATGCCGGAAGTTCACGGCGAAGACGGACAGCACCACCAGCCAGGGCGCGACGTTCTGCCCGAAGAGCTCGATGCCGACGAGCTGGCTGGCGCCGGCATAGACGACGGCGCTCATCAGCCCGGCCTCGGCGACTGAAAGCCCGTTATCGACGGCCACGGCGCCGAAGAGCACTGCAAACGGTGCGGAAGAGAGCGCGATGATGGCTCCGCCCCTGACGCCTTCTAGAAGATCGCTGCGGTTCATGGGAATACCTCTGGCGCAGCGTTTAAGCGTCAAGCGTGCCGGAGGCAATTCAATTGGGCTGATGGATCTATCGATTCCGCTGAAGCATGCCGCCGATCCTGTTGCGCCGGCGGCCCGCTCAGGAGCGCAGGATATCCCGGCTCGTCAGGATGGTCACACCCTTGGCCTCCATCTCGGCGATCGCCTGTTTCACGCCTTTCGGATCGATGCCGCGGCTCGCGTCCTTGATGAAACGCACCTTCACGTCCGGGAGCATTTCCAGCGCGTCGAGCGCTGAAAACTTCACACAGTAATCGGTGGCCAGCCCGCAGAGATCGAGTTCGGTCACCTGCTGGGCCCTGAGATAGTTGGCAAGTCCCGTCACCGCCGCCCGGTCGTTGTCGCGGAAGGCGGAATAGCTGTCGATCGCCGGGTTCTCGCCCTTCTGCTGAATGAAGTCGATGGCGTCCGTGTTGAGATCGGGATGGAAATCCGCATCCGCCGTTTCCTGCACGCAGTGATCCGGCCACATCATCTGCGGCTGGCCGGAAAGCTCGCCCATCTCGAACGGCTTCTTGCCTGGATGCCGGGAGGCGAAGCTGCCATGGTTCTCCGGATGCCAGTCCTGCGAGGCGACGATCAGGTCGTAGCCGCCGTCCTCGATCAGCCGGTTCACGATCGGCACGATCTTGTCGCCTTCGGGCACGGGCAGATTGCCGCCGGGGCAGAAACCGTTCTGGATGTCGATCAGGAGCAGGGCCTTCATCGCGCTTCCTCCAAATTCCCTTGCTTGCGCGTAAGATGACAAGCCATGCGTCGAGGATCAAGCTCTAAGGGCAATCGGGGGTGGTTCCCTCGACATAAGGAAGCTTTTTAGGCGTGGGCGGCGAAGACGGAAAGACGAATCCGCATGCTTGGCGGAGGTTGAAACCTCGTTCCTCGCGAGGCTTGGACGCGGCGTTTATACACACTCCAAAGATTGGAGTTTCATCATGTCCGTTTCGTCTTCCATCGAGCCGCGTGCCGCCGGCCTGCCTCCGCTCGGCGCGCCAGGACTTGCAGCACTCGCGGCGCTCGTTGTCGGCACTCTGTTGCTCGGGCTCTATTACGGCCCCGTTCAAGGTGTGCTGTTCCTGATCGGCGGCGCGCTCGGCATTTCGCTTTATCATGCGGCCTTCGGCTTTACCTCCGCCTGGCGCGTCTTCATCGCCGAGGGCAGGGGACGGGGGCTCCGCGTGCAGATGATCCTGCTCGCCATCGCCGTCATCCTGTTCTTCCCGGCGCTCGCCAATGGCGTGCTCTTCGGCAACGAGGTGCGCGGCTCGGTTTCGCCCGCCGGTCTCGGCGTCATCGTCGGCGCCTTCATGTTCGGCCTCGGCATGCAGCTTGGCGGCGGCTGCGCCTCCGGCACGTTGTTTACCGCCGGCGGCGGTAATGCCCGCATGCTGGTCACGCTCTTCTTCTTCATCCTAGGCTCTGTTCTCGCCACCATCCATTTCGACTGGTGGGTGAGCCTGCCGTCGCTGCCGCCGACCTCGCTCGTCACCAGCTTCGGCGCGGCGGGTGGCATCGCCGTCTCGCTTCTGATCTTCGCGGCGATCGCGGCTCTAACCGTGTGGATCGAGAAAATCCGTCACGGCACGCTCGAAAAGGAACCCGCATCGCCGCGCGAAGGCTTTGCGCGCTTCCTGCGTGGTCCCTGGCCGCTGGTGTTCGGCGCGGTCGCGCTGGCGCTTCTCAACTTCGCCACCCTGGCGCTCGCCGGCCGGCCCTGGGGCATCACCTCGGCATTCGCGCTCTGGGGCGCCAAGGGTGCACAGGTGATCGGCATAGACCCCACCGCCTGGACCTATTGGCAGACACCCGCCAACGCCAAGGCGCTCGCCGGCAGCGTCTTTGCGGATGTCACCTCGGTCATGGATTTCGGCATCGTCGCCGGCGCCATGCTGGCTGCAGCACTCGCTGGCCGCTTTGCGCCGAGCCTCGATATTCCGCTGCGCTCGATCCTCGCCGCGGTCATCGGCGGGCTCCTGCTCGGTTACGGCGCGCGCATCGCCTATGGCTGCAATATCGGGGCCTATTTCTCCGGCATCGCGTCGGGCAGCCTGCACGGCTATCTCTGGGCGGTCGCAGCCTTCGCGGGCAATGTGCTCGGCGTCAAGCTTCGTCCATGGTTCTTCATGGAGCGCGCCACCATCCGCAGGATCGACGGCTAAGCCGTCTGCCCCGGCCTCATCAGCCGCTCCGAATGCTCCGCTGACACCTCCCCGCCGCATTTTCGCTAAATTTTGGGCAATTTGCGGCTGTATTCGCGATTCCGAAAATATTGACAGGGCGGCGTATCACATCGGGGCGGTGTAAACACATTGGTTACCATACTCGTTCATTCTCATGCGTATTCGCCCGTTTCCCCGCCGTTCGCGGGGGCCGCGAGAAAAGCGGCGGGCATCGGTGTGAGTGACGGTACGGGTAACGGGTGATGGTGCGTTCGATCCAGGTTTCCAAGAACAGCGGACATATGCAGGTAACGGGTCCGCGCCGCAGGAAACCCCGCCGCTCGCTTCTGACGAACATGGTCATCGGGACCGGCCTCGTCGTCGCGACGCTGATGACGGCAAGCGTCGTGACGCTCGCCATGTCGGTCAGGGGCGCTTCCAGCGTCGGCTTCGAAACCGCTCTGGTGCGGCCGCTCGCAGCTCCACCCGTGGCCTCGGATCGGCATCTCGAAGTTTCCAAGTTCTCACGGCTGGAAAACCGCTTCGCCGCCGCACCCAAGGCAGCCCGTCTTGAAGGGGCCGAACTTGCAGCCCTGAATGCGCGCCGCCCGGAGACCGCCGTCGTCAGGCAGAACCTGGAAGTGGCTTTCGCGCGCGCCGCCCATGAGGAGAAATTCGCCGAGCTTGCGGCGAGCCGGCCCGAAGCAAAGACCATCAAGGCGGCGCTCGCTCCCGCCATGGCAAGCCTCGTCGTAGTCGCGCCGCGTGGTGCATCGGCGCCGGATCTGGTTCAGGAAGCCGCGCCGCCGGTGAGCGTCGCGGAACTCGAGAACATGCCGCCAGTCGAAATGGCAGCCCTTGAGGAAGCGCCCGCGATCGTAGAGGAACCCGCTCCCGCTCCCGCTCCCGCTCCCGCTCCCGCTCCTGCTGACGCCAGCGGTCTGCCGATGGCCGGCCCGCTGCCCGACACGCGTCCGGCAGCCGCTCCGAAGCCTGCGACCGCCAACGCGCTGGCCGCGATCGACCAGGTCGCGCCGCAGAAGCCCCGCAAGGTGGAGAAGGACAAGGACGACGAGCCGACCGCGCTTGCCTTCGCAAAGCCGAACAATCCGATGCGCGAAGAGCCCGCGGCTCCAGCACCCAAATGGCCGGGAATCGGCAGCAAGGTCGCCATCTACGACATCACCAACGGCGTCGTGCACATGCCGAACGGCACGAAGCTCGAGGCCCATTCCGGCATCGGCAAGATGCGCGACAACCCGAAATACACGCATGTGAAGATGAACGGCCCAACGCCTCCCGGCACCTACAGACTGTCGATGCGCGAAAAGCCCTTTCATGGCGTCGCCGCCATCCGCCTGACCTCCGTCGACGGCAAGCATCCGCAGGGCCGCACCGGCCTCCTGGCGCACACCTATCTCCTGCGCTCCAATCCCGGCGATTCGCACGGCTGCGTCGCGTTCAAGAACTACGACAAGTTCCTGGCCGCCTTCCGCCGCGGCGAGGTCACCCATATGGTCATCGTGCCCGAACATGACGGCCGCCGCCCCGGCAGGAGCAACAACCTGCTGGTCAACCTCTTCGGCGGCCGCGACACGTAACGTATTGGGTCAGCCGAGAATATCCCGGCCTACGCGCATGAACACGCTCGCGCCGATCGGGATCAGCTCGTCCGGAAAATCGTAATTGGGATTGTGCACCGCCGGCATGTTCTCGCCCGCGCCGAGGAAGAACATGGCCGATCTGGAGACCGCGCCGAAACGGCCGAAATCCTCCGACGCCCGCAGCGCTTCGCCGTCCTCGTGGCTCACCTTTTCCGCATCCATTGCGGCGCGCAGCAGCCTCGTGGCCTCCGCGTCGTTTTCGCAATGGCCGAAGATGTCGTGATATTCCATCTGGCACTGGAGCCCGCCGGCCGCGGCTGCGTCGCTGGCCAACGTCTCCGCCGCCGCGACGAGCGCCTCCATCTGTCCGTCCGTCATGGTGCGTAGCGTCACCCATAGCTCGGCCCGTCCCGGCGCAATCCCGAAGGCCGGTTCGCCGATCGAGGCATGCGTCACGGTCGCAAGCACGAGATCGCCGGCGGCGACCGTGCCTCTGCTCAAGCCCGTGAGCGCCGGCATCAGGCTTGCGACGGCAGGCGCGGGAGAAATGCCGGTTTCGGGCATGGAGGCATGCGCCGTCCTGCCTTCGAGCACGATCTTCAGGCCCCGCGAGGCGCAATTGGCCGTGCCCTCCTTCAGCCAGGCATGGCCAAACGGCAGGCCCGGCATATTGTGCAGGGAGAAAGCGTAATCGGGCCGCAGTTCGGCAAATTTCTCGTCGGCGATCACCGCCGCCGCGCCCGCGCCGGTTTCCTCGGCCGGCTGGAAGAGCAGGATCGCCCGCCCGCGCTCCGGCCGTTTCCGGCCGAAGGCCCGGCCGAGTGCCGCGAGCGTCGCCATATGCCCGTCATGCCCGCACATGTGACCCTTGCCGGGAATGCGCGAACGATGTTCCGGCTGGCCCAATTCCTCGATCGGCAGCGCGTCGAGCTCGGCGCGGAACATCACCGTCGGCCCCGGCTTTCCGCTGTCGTAGATCACCGCCACGCCCGTGCCGCCGAGACCGGAGACCACGCGGTCCGGCCGCGTCTCGCCAAGAAAGGACATGACCTCGGCGGCGGTCGCCACCTCTTGCCCCGAAACCTCCGGCATGGTGTGCAGCTTCCGCCGCCATGCGGTCAGTTCGATCACGTCCTGATTGGTGAGCTGCATCGGCGTCCTCCGTATTTTTGCGTGCAGGAAGAGGTATCCGTCCACGAAGGCAGGCGCAATGCCGATCCCTGCGCGCAGGGAACCCTGGCGGCTGTGGAGAATTCCTTCTTGAACCCAGGAGGAGGACCCGATGCACATCATTCTTGGTGGAACCGGCCATGTGGGATCTGTGGCGGCCGAGACGCTTCTTTCGCGCGGCGAGCCGGTGACGATCGTTGCGCGGCATCCCGAAAAGGCGGATCGGCTGCGCCGCAAGGGCGCGGAAATCGCGGCCGCGGATGTCCATGACACCGAAGCGCTCCGAAAAATCCTTCGAAAGGGCGGGCGCCTTTATGCGCTCAATCCGCCCGCGCCGCCATCGAGCGATACGGACGCCGAGGAGAAGGCGACGATCGCCTCGATCCTCGCGGCAATCGAGGGCTCAGGGCTGGAAAAGGTCGTCGGCCACTCCACCTATGGCGCCCAGAAGGGCGAAGGGATCGGTGATCTCGGCACGCTTTACGGGCTGGAGGAGGGGCTGAAGCGGCAACCGATCCCGGCAAGCATCCTTCGCGCGGCCTACTATATGAGCAATTGGGATTTCGCGCTGGAAGCGGCGCGGGCAGAGGGCGTGCTGAATACCTTCTTCCCGGAGGATCATCGCTTGCCGATGGTGGCTCCGCAGGATTTGGGTGAGGCGGCGGCCGATCTGATGATGGAGCCGGCCGAGCAGGCTCGGCTGCTGCATGTGGAGGGGCCCGAGCATTACTGCCCGGCCGATGTCGCTGCGGCTTTTGCCGAAGTTCTGGGAAGGCCGGTCAGGACCGTCACCACGCCGCGCGAAGAATGGGAGCGGGCTTATCGCGCGCTCGGCTTTTCCGATGCGGCCGTGAAATCCTATGCGGGCATGACGGGGCTGACGCTGGACGCGCCGATGCGGCCTGCGAACGGGGTGAGGCGGGGAAGGATGACGCTACGGGACTATGTGAGAGGGCTTGTCTCGCCAGGCTGATTCCAGGAGATGAAATGTTCCGGCCGATCGTGTAGAAGGTTGCAGAGGAATCTCCTCTCAACTGCGGGAGAACTGAATGCTCACGGAACGCGCATCCGCCCTGTCGCGAATGGCTGCCGCGGCAATCGCGATTTCCGCCTGGCTCGGCCTCCTGATCGAGTTGCGCACGGTGATAGTGAATGGGGCAAGTCTGGCCGGTGCGCTCTGGGCGATCTTCGGCTATTTCACGATCATCACGAATTTCCTGGTCGCCATCGTCTTCAGCCACATCGCCATCGCGGGACTTCGCCCGAAAGATAGCTGGCGGGTCGGCGGTTTGGCGCTCAGCATCATGCTGGTCGGGGTCGTCTTCGCTCTTCTGCTGCAAGGGCTGCGGGAGCTTCAAGGCGCGCGCCTCCTCGCGGATTTCCTGCTGCACCGGCTCAATCCGGTCCTCGTTCCGCTGTTCTGGCTGCTCTTCGTTCCCAGGAACGCGCTCACCTTCCGTGCGCCGTTCCAGTGGATGCTCTATCCGCTTCTCTATTTCGCCTACGGCACCATCCGCGGCCGGGCGCAAGGCTCCTATGCCTATCCCTTCCTCGATGTCGGCGCTCTCGGATGGACGCAGGTTCTTCTCAACGCGGTGATGATAGCGATCGGTTTTCTGGTCGTCGGGGCGACAATGGTCTGGCTCGACAGGCGGATTGCGGCACCCGCCGCACCGGAATGATGTGGAAACAGCCTATCAGACCCTCTCCACAAACCCGTCCAGCACCCGCTTCTGGCCGGCCTTGTCGAAATCGATGGTGAGCTTGTTGCCCTCGATGGCCGAGATATTGCCGTTGCCGAACTTGATGTGGAACACCCGGTCGCCGATGGAGAATTTGGACGGCGTGTCGGCCACGGATTTCGCCACGAGCTCGCCTTCGATCGTGCGCCCGCGCGGGCCGCTCTCGCCATAGCCGATCCGCTCCACCGCATGGCCAGAGCGGGTGCCCCAATTGTCGCGGGTGGCATCCGTGCGGTTCGCTTGAGCGCGCCGCCAGCCGGGCGTCGAATAGCTGTTGGCGAACGGTTCCGCCTTGTCGAAACGCGATTGGCCATAGCCGCCGCGCCCACCATAACCGCCGTAACTGTTGTCGGAGGCGGCGACCTCCACATGGGAGGGCGGCAGCTCGTCGAGGAACCGTGAGGGCATGGTGGATTGCCAGAGCCCGTGGATGCGGCGGTTCGAGACGAACCAGATATGGCAGCGGTGCTTGGCGCGGGTGATGCCCACATAGGCCAGCCGCCGCTCCTCTTCGAGCCCCGAACGCCCGCCTTCGTCCAGCGCCCGCTGGTGCGGAAAGAGGCCTTCTTCCCAGCCGGGCAGGAAGACCGTGTCGAATTCCAGCCCCTTGGCCGAATGCAGCGTCATGATCGAGACCGCATCCATGTCCTCGTTCTGCTCCGCCTCCATCACCAGCGAGACGTGTTCGAGGAAGCCGCGCATGCTCTCGAAAGCCTCCATGGAACGGATGAGTTCTTTCAGGTTTTCGAGCCGTCCCGGTGCTTCCGCCGATTTGTCGTTCTTCCACATGTCGGTATAGCCGGACTCTTCGAGGATCTGCTCGGCAAGCTCTAGATGAGTAACTGCTTCAAGCTTTTGCTGCCAGTTCCTGAAGTTTTGCACGAGGTCGAACAGGGCCTTGCGCGCCTTCGGCTTCAGCTCGTCCGTCTCTATGATTTCGGAAGCCGCTGCCAGCATCGGGATGTCGCGGGCACGGGCATAGTCGTGCAGATAGCGCACCGTGGTATCGCCCAGCCCACGCTTCGGCGTATTGACGATCCGCTCGAAGGCGAGGTCGTCGGCCGGCTGGCAGGTCAGGCGGAAATAGGCCATGGCGTCGCGGATTTCGAGCCGCTCGTAGAAGCGCGGACCGCCGATGACGCGGTAGTTGAGGCCGAGCGTCACGAATCGGTCTTCGAATTCGCGCATCTGGAACGAGGCGCGCACCAGGATCGCCATGTCGTTCAGGGCGTGCTTCTTGCCGCCGCTATTGCCATTGCCGTCGCCCCGCTGCAGCCGCTCGATCTCCTCGCCGACGGCGCGGGCCTCTTCTTCCGAGTCCCAGGCGGCGTGCACGATCACCTTCTCGTCGTCCGGATCGACCCGGTCGGTGAAGAGCGTCTTGCCGAGCCGGCCCTCGTTATGGGCGATCAGATGGCCGGCCGCGCCGAGAATGTGCTCGGTGGAGCGGTAGTTGCGCTCCAGCTTGATGACCTTGGCGCCCGGAAAATCCTTCTCGAAGCGCAGGATGTTGTCCACCTCCGCGCCGCGCCAGCCGTAGATCGACTGGTCGTCGTCGCCGACGCAGCAGACGTTTTGGGCCACGCCCTTCGGCCGTTGCGCGAGCAGCCTCAGCCACATGTACTGCGCCGTGTTGGTGTCCTGATATTCGTCCACCAGGATGTAGCGGAACCTGTCGTGATAGTCCTTCAGCACGTCCGGGTTCTGGCGGAAGATCGCGATCGGATGCAGCAGCAGATCGCCGAAATCACAGGCATTGAGGCTTTTGAGCCGCGCCTGGTAGGCGGCGTAGAGTTCGCGTCCCTTGCCGTTGGCAAACGCCCGCGCGTCTCCCTCCGGAATGTCCTTCGGCAAGAGCCCCTTGTTCTTCCAGCCGTCGATCATGCCGGCGAACTGACGGGCGGGCCAGCGCTTGTCGTCCAACCCCTCGGCCTGGATGAGCTGCTTGATGAGCCGGATCACGTCGTCCGTGTCGAGAATGGTGAAATCGGAGCGAAGCCCCGCGAGCTCCGCATGCCGGCGCAAAAGCTTGACGCCGATCGAGTGGAAGGTGCCGAGCCAGGGCATGCCTTCGACCGCGCCGCCGACGAGCACGCCGATGCGCTCCTTCATCTCGCGCGCCGCCTTGTTGGTGAAGGTGACGGCCAGCATCTGTGAAGGGAAGGCGCGGCCGGTGGCGAGGATATGGGCGATGCGGGTGGTCAGCACGCGCGTCTTGCCAGTACCGGCGCCGGCGAGCACCAATACGGGCCCGTCCAGCGTCTCCACCGCTTCGCGCTGTTCCGGGTTGAGACCGGAGAGATAATCCGGCGCGGCGCGGCGCTGGTCGCGGGCCGCCATGGCGCGGGCGGCGATGCCGAGGCCGCCGGCCGCCGGCTCGGGATTTTTGCGCGGCGCGGGTTCCTCGTCGAAGAACGGGATGTCGTCGAAACTGTTAGTCATGCGGCCAATGTAGTGATTCGAGCCTGAAAGGCTAGAAAATGTTCCTCTTTTATTCCCAATCTCTCCACAAGGAGCGGCTAAATTGTGGAGAGACTGCTTCCGGACTCTCGTAGGTCGTCCGACCCTGGACTTTTCACGGGTAAATTACATTTCCGTAAGGTTGTCGATCCGCCATTGCCTGCGCGCCCGCAAAAATGGATACTTGGCCGGAAAATCAAGGCTTTTGCGCGCGCCCGACCCGGAGAACTGAATGCGGATTTGGAAACAGCTTGTACTCGGCATGGCTATACTTGCCGGAGCGCTCTGTCTCTGGGTTTTCCTGGTGCCGAGCGCCGGGGGGATTTTGGCGAAGATCGGCGTGCCGGGCCAGGTGGTTGCCGCTATCCGTCCGGAACAAGGCGGTCAGGCTGCCTCGCCGGAGAACGAGCCCGACGCACCGCGTCAGGGTGGGACCCAAGGTGCAGGGCAGGGCGGTGGAAACCGCGCGACCACGGTGGCGATCCGTCCCGTTGCGACCGGCACCGTCAACGACCGCTTCTCCGCGATCGGCAGCGGCGAGGCCATCCAGTCGGTCGTCGTCATGCCGCAGTCCATCGGAACCATCTCGGAGATCATGGTCCGCTCCGGCGAGAAGGTTAAGAAGGGCCAGGTTCTCGCCCGCCTCGACGATGACGAGCAGATCATCGAGCGCGACAAGGCGCGGGTGACGCTGCAGAGCGCCACGGAAAAATCCGCCTCCTACAGAAATCTCCGGTCGGTCTCCCGCCTCGACGTCCTGGATGCGCAGATCGCCGAGCAGTCGGCCAAGCTCGCCCTTGCCACCGCCGAGCTCAACCTGAAGCGCCGCGATATCACCGCGCCGATCGACGGCATTACCGGCATCGTCGCGGTCAATATCGGCGACAACGTCACCACCCAGACCAACATAGTGACGATCGACGACCGTTCCGCCATCCTCGTCGATTTCTGGGCCCCGGAACGGTTTGCGACTGCCGTTACCGCCGGCCTGCCGGTGGAGGCGACCTCGATCGCCCGTCCGGGCAAAGTCTTCTCCGGCGCGGTCGAGTCGATCGACAACCGTGTCGATGCCGCGAGCCGCACCATGCGCATCCGCGCCCGCGTCGATAATGCCGAAGACGAGCTGCGCGCCGGCATGTCCTTCAGTGTCTCCATGCGCTTCCCCGGCGAGACCTATCCCACGGTCGATCCGCTGGCCGTCCAGTGGGACGGCGAGGGCTCCTATGTCTGGCAGGTCCAGGACGGCAAGTCGGTGAAGGCCCGCGTGCGCATCATCCAGCGCAATCCGGATTCGGTCCTCGTGGAGGCCGCGTTGAAGGAGGGCGATCCCGTCGTGGTGGAAGGCCTGCAGCGCGTGCGTGAAGGCGGCGCGGTCCGCGTTCTCGGAGCCCCGGCATCGGCGGAGGTGGCGAGCCAATGAAGATAGAGGTTCCCCCGACCGGCCCGATCCCGGGCGAGGAGAAATCCAGCCAGACCTTCACTGCGCTCTTCGTCCGCCGCCCGATTCTCGCGGCGGTGCTCAACACGCTGCTCGTGGTCGCCGGACTTGCCGCGCTCTTCGGCATTGAGGTCCGCGAGCTGCCGGATGTCGATCAGCCCGTCATCACGGTGCGCACCAATTACGACGGCGCATCGCCGCAGACCATGGACCAGGAGGTGACCCAGGTCATCGAGGGGGCGGTGGCGCGCGTCAGCGGCCTGAAGGCGATTTCCTCGCAGTCGCAGTTCGGCTCCAGCCGCGTGACGCTGGAATTCTCCGATTCCGTCGATCTTTCGGAAGCCGCCAACGACACGCGTGATGCGATCGGCCGCATCACCAACCAGCTGCCGGATGACGCCGACGATCCCCGCATCGTGAAAGCGGATTCCGATTCCGAAGCCATCATGCGGCTTGCCGTCACCTCCAGCAAACTTTCGATGGACGACCTGACCCAGCTCGTCGACAACGAGATCGTCGACCGTCTGGCGGCGGTCGAGGGCGTGGCCGATGTCGAGCTTTACGGCGACCAGGAGAAGGTCTTCCGCGTCGACGTGAACCAGGCGGCACTCGCCGGCCGCGGGCTGACGGTGGGCGATGTCTCGAATGCGCTCGAAAGTGCGGCCCTCGACGTTCCGGCCGGCTCACTGAAGAGCACGACGCAGGACATCGTGGTGCGCGCCACCGCCAACCTCACCACGCCACATGATTTCGAAAACGTCCTCATCAGTCCCAACGTGCGCCTGCGCGACGTCGCGACCGTGAGCCTCGGTCCGGACGACGGCACGACGGTGCTGCGCTCGAACGGCGTGCAGGGCGTCGGCCTCGGCATCATCCGCCAGGCCCAGTCGAACACGCTGAACATTTCCGAAGGCGTCAAGACCGCCGTCGCCGAGATGCAGTCGATCCTTCCCGAGGGCACGCGGATTGCGGTCACCAGCAACGACGCCGTCTTCATCGAGGGCGCGCTGCACGAGGTGGAGATCGCCCTCCTGCTCTCGGCGACCGTCGTCGTCGTCGTCATCTACCTCTTCCTGCGGGATTGGCGCGCGACGCTCATTCCGGCGCTCACCATGCCCGTGGCGCTGATCGGCACCCTGATCGCGATGTATCTGGTCGGCTTCTCGATCAACATCCTCACGCTGCTGGCGATCGTGCTGGCGACCGGCCTTGTGGTGGACGATGCGATCGTTGTCTTGGAAAACATCGTCCGGCGGCGGTCGGAGGGCATGGGGCCGCGTGCCGCGGCCGTCCTCGGCACCCAGGAAGTCTTCTTCGCCGTCATCGCCACCACGGCGACGCTGGCGGCCGTGTTCATTCCGCTCTCCTTCCTGCCCGGCCAGATCGGTGGCCTGTTCAAGGAATTCGGCTTCGTGCTCGCCTTTGCCGTCGCGCTGTCTTCCATCACCGCGCTGACCCTTTGCCCGATGCTGGCCTCGCGCATGCTGGTAAAGCCGATCAAGGAAAAGCACGGGCCGCTGCATTGGTTCGGCCAGAAGTTCGCCCGCCTCTATGCCTCGGCGCTGCACTCCTGCCTGAACGCTCCGCTCGTCGTCATCGTCGTTGCGGTGCTCTTCTCGGTCGCCGCCTATAACGTCTTCGGTCTGGTCAAGAGCGAGATCACGCCGCGCGAGGATCGTTCCATGGTGATGATGCGGGCCACGGCTCCGCAGGGCGTCAGCCTGGATTACACGCGCGACCAGCTTCAGCGTGTCGAGGAGAACCTGAAGCCGCTGGTGGATTCGGGCGAGATCCAGAATATTTTCTCGATTTCCGGTTTCGGCAGCAACAAGAACAGCGGCTTCATGGTGCTGACACTCGCGCCCTGGGACGAGCGCGACCGCACGCAGGATCAGATCGTCGCCGACATCAATGCGGCCGCCCAGCGAGTGCCGGCACTGCGCGGCTTTGCCATGCAATCGAACAGCCTGCGCATCCGCGGCGCCGGCAACGGCCTGCAGATGGCGCTGGTCGGTCACGACTATGAAAAGCTGACGGCGGCTGCGCAGCAGCTCGTGCGCGAGATGGAGGATACGCAGCTCTTCGATACGCCGCGCCTCACCAACGAGCCGACCCAGGCGCAGCTCTCCGTCACGATCGATCGCGAGCGTGCCTCCGATCTCGGCATCGATATCACGGGGCTCTCGACCGCGCTTCAATCGCTGCTGGAGGGCCGGTCTGTCGTGGATGTCTTCGTCGGCGGCGACGCGCTGCCGGTGAAGCTCACCTCCACCACGCGGCCGATCGACGATCCGACCGATCTCGAAAACATCTTCCTGAAGACGGGCGACGGCAAGATCGTGCCGATGTCGACGATTGCGACGTTGAAGGAAAACGCGGTCGCCCCGCAGCTCAACCGCGAACAGCAGCTCGCTTCCGTCTCGATTTCCGCAGGCCTTCGCGACGGTGTTTCGCTCGGCCAAGCGGTCAACGAGGTGACGGCACTTGCCGAGCCGCTGTTGCCGCCGGGCTCCAGGCTGATGCCGCTCGCCGAAGCCAAGACGCTGGGCGAGAATTCGAACGCCATGCTGATGACCTTCGGCTTCGCGATCGCCATCATCTTCCTGGTGCTGGCCGCGCAGTTCGAAAGCGTGCTTTCCTCGATCATCATCATGTCCACCGTTCCGCTCGGGCTCGCCTGCGCCGCGATCGCGCTGGTGGTCACCGGCTCGAGCCTCAACGTCTACAGCCAGATCGGCCTCGTGCTCCTGGTGGGCGTCATGGCCAAAAACGGCATCCTGATCGTGGAATTCGCCAACCAGCTTCGCGATCACGGCGCGAGCGTTCGCGAGGCGATCGAGAAGGCCTGCTCCATCCGCCTTCGCCCGGTCATGATGACGATGATCGCGACCGTCATCGGCGGCGTGCCGCTGGTGCTGGCCCAGGGGGCTGGCGCCGAAGCGCGCATCGCGCTCGGCTGGGTCATTGTCGGCGGCCTCGGCTTCGCCACGCTGGTGACGCTCTTCATCACCCCGGTCGCCTATCTCCTGATCGCTCGCTTCGCCACCCCGCACGCCCATGATGAGCATCGGCTTCATCAGGAACTCGCCAATGCGGCCCGCGCCCGCAAGCTGGACGAGGACGAGCGCCCGCTGCTTGCGGCGGAGTAGGTGTTTTCGTTTGAGATATACCCGGCGAGTAAGTGGGGCACGCCGGCACTACATCCTCCCGTCATTCCTGTGCTTGTCACAGGAATCCAGCCGCCGTGCGTCTGCACGGCGAGAGGACTCTTTGAGCAATCGTCCGGCTGGGTGGCTGCTTTGCCTTACCAACGAGTTCGAATTAAACCTTTACGTGCATGTAGACGTCATGCAATCATCGCCTCATGCGCTGTGGCTATGTCTACATCCTGGCATCGAAACGGAACGGCACGCTCTATACCGGCGTGACCAGCGATCTGCCGGGGCGGCTCTATGAACATCAGAATGAGCTGACGCCGGGCTTCACCAGCCGCTATGGCGTCAAGACGCTCGTCTGGTTCGAAATCCATGATCTGGTGGTGGATGCCATCCGGCGGGAAAAGACCATCAAGAAATGGCCGAGAGCGTGGAAGCTCAATCTGATCGAAAGCGTCAATCCGGAATGGGAGGACATTTCTCCCTGGCTTCTCTGAATGGCAAACTGTCTTTTGCGCCCAAGGACTTGGGCGCGCTGGATCCCTGTGACAAGCACAGGGATGACGGAGAAAACAGCCGCCCGCGAAGAAATTTTCATCCTCCTTCATCCCCGCTCTCCAACTTTGCCTCATACTGTCCCTGTCCTGTTTCGGCTGCACCGGTCAAGCATCGCCGGCGAGATGGGGCCGGTGCCCTTTCGATCCGCCGTTGATGCAGGCGGGCAGTTAGGGGCTGCGCAGAAAATGGTCTCCCTCTCGCCTGAGAAACGGCGGGGCGTGCGTGTGTCGCACACAACCCGGCCCGGCTAATAATCAACAACATATGGGCCGCCGCAGAGGGACCGGAGTTGCGCGGAAAAA
>NZ_JBHFJG010000047.1:0-57824 GCF_057559155.1 Rhizobium moroccans
GAACAGACCAGTTCGGAAAGCCGTCATTCCGGTCGCCGGAAACGGAACCCGATTCCTGCCGGCCACCAAGGCGATGCCCAAGGAGATGCTGACGATCGTCGATCGTCCGGTCGTGCAATATGCGGTCGATGAGGCGATGCAAGCCGGTATCGAGCACATCATCTTCGTGACGAGCCGCAACAAAACCGCAATCGAAGACTACTTCGACAGCGCGCCCGAACTGATCGCGACGCTTACCCGTTCGGGCAAGACTACCCAGGTCACACAGCTCGAAAAGATGCTGCCGGTGGCAGGAACCGTCAGCTATACGCGCCAGCAAGTGCCGCTCGGGCTTGGACATGCGGTATGGTGCGCGCGGGAGCTGGTTGGCAACGAACCTTTCGCGCTTCTGCTTCCCGATATGGTCTCCTATGGGCGCCAGGGCTGCATGGCAGGTCTCATGGAACTCTACGAGGAAGTCGGCGGCAATGTCATCGCGGTGGAAGAATGCGCGCCGGAGGAAACCTCCAGCTACGGCATCGTCGCCACGGGTACATCGGTACAGCACGGTTTCGAGGTAACGGGCATGGTTGAAAAGCCGGATCCCTCCGTAGCGCCATCGAATTACTACATCAACGGACGCTACATCCTGCAGCCGGAGATTTTCGAACTGCTTGCCGGACAGGAGCGCGGCGCAGGCAACGAGATCCAGCTGACCGACAGCATGCAGCGTCTTGCAAAGACGCAATCGTTCCACGCCCATCCCTATCAGGGCCGTACGTTCGATTGCGGCAGCAAGCGCGGCTTCATCGAGGCGAATGTCGCGTTTTCCATGCTGCGCGCCGATATGAGGGATCAGCTTTCCGTATCCCTTCCGGAGATTTTGGCTTCGCACGAAACGCGGGTTCAGGCCGCCTGACGGCATTCCGCAATCGAAGGGGATGACAGGGATAACCTGTCATCCCAAAACAGAGTCCCATAGGGTAAAATGGCCATGGACCAGGTGAATTTCCGATCGAGAGCGGTGTTTCCGAGCGAACCTCGGGAAAACGATACCTTCATTGATCTCGACAAGCTCTGGGCTGCGGCAGTGCGCCGTGCCGGCGTAATCGCGGCATGCGTCGGAGCTGCGGTGGTTCTGGCCGGTCTCTATCTCTTCATGGCGCAGCCGATGTACTCGGCCATGACCCAGATCCTGGTGGACGACGATCTTTCCCGCTATGCGGAGGAAGAGCAGAACGCTCAGACCAGCCAGCAGATCGACAATCGCATGTCGAGTGCGGTGGAAATCTTGAAATCCAAGGCGCTTGCCCTCAGGGTCGTGGATGACGCGGGCCTCGCGGAGAACGAATTGCTGGTCAACCCGCCGCAATCTCCGGCCGCTCTCGTCAAGGGCAGCATCAAGAGCATCGTCTCCCTGCTGACACCCGGCAAGCCGCCGGTTTCTGAGGAGGCGGCAAGGGCCGGACGCCGGGAGATGGTGGCCGCCGTCCTGCAGCAGTCGCTGACCGTGGAACGGGTGGGCCGCAGCTCGGTGATCGCGGTCTCGATCCGCTCTCCCGATCCGCAGCTTTCCGCTATGATGGCGCGCACCTATGCCAGCTCCTATCTGGAAGAGCAGCTCAACGCCAATTTCGACGCGACGGAGCGGGCCTCCGTCTGGTTGCAGGAAAGGCTCAACGATCTCAACACGCGCTCGCAGGAAGCGGCGATGGCGGTTGAAAAATACAAGATCGAAAAAGGGCTGATATCGCCGCGCGGCGAACTCCTGTCCTCGCAGCAATTGTCCGATCTCAACAGCCAGCTCATCGTCGCGCAGGCCGATGCGGCGACGGCCTCGGCGCGCTATAACCAGTACAGGGCGATCATCGACCAGGGGCCGGAGTCGGCTGTCAACAATGCGGTCGTCTCCTCGCGAGATGCCGACAATTCGGTCCTCCAGGACCTGCGCAAGCGTTACACCGCCATTACCGAACGTGAGCAGGGCATCATCCAGCAATTCGGAGCAGACCACCCTCAGGCCGTCGCGCTGAAGGGGGAAAAGAACGACGTCTCCAACCAGATTTATCGCGAGCTCCAGAACCTCACGGGCAGTTTCCGCAACGAATACGAAGTGGCGAGCTCGCGTGAGAGATCGCTGAGGGAAAGCATCGATCGCGTGGCCGGCCACAATTCCGAAGCCAATGTCGAAATGGTGCAGCTGCGGGAGCTGGAGCAGAAGGCGGCGGCGCTTAAAACGCTCTACGAATCTTATCTCGGGCGCTTCGAGGAGGCGTCGCAGCGGCAGTCCTTTCCGATCGCCAAGGCTCGCGTGATCTCCGACGCAGGCGTGCCGACCGCGCCCTCCAGTCCGCGCAAGACAATGACCATGGCGCTTTCCCTGGTGCTTGGCCTGATGGCGGGCGGCGCGCTTGCGACGCTTCTGGAGTTTCGCGAGCGGTTCTTCCGCACGGGTCAGGACGTTCAGGACAAGCTCGGCGTCCGGTTCCTTGGCTATCTGCCGCTGATCGGCGCCCAACAGACGGCCGAAACACCCGGAACATCCGCCAAGGAAGAGACCGACGAGGCGCGGCTGCCCGAAGGGGACCCGATCTCGCTTCGGAAGATGATGCGTATTTCCGTCGATGCGCCTCGATCGAGTTTCGCCGAGACACTGCGCAACACCAAACTCGCTTCCGATATCGTGCTGCAGGGCAGAACCTGCCGGGTGATCGGCGTCGTCTCCTCGCTGCCGGGCGAAGGAAAATCCACCGTCGCAGCGAATTTCGCCGGTCTGGTCGCCGCTTCAGGGCTGCGAACGCTGGTGATCGACGGTGACCTTCGCAATCCCGGCCTCAGCCGCATGCTGGCGACGGAGCCTCAGGTGGGTCTTGTCGAGGTCATCCTGGGGGAGACGCCCTGGACGAGTGCTGCGCGCGTCGACCGCCGCACGCGGCTGACGATCATGCCGATGACCTCGCGCAGCAAGAAGCTTGCCCATACAAGCGAACTCCTCGCTTCGCAGGGCATGAGCAAGTTCCTGGAGACGGTGAGCGAAAAGTTCGATGTCATCGTCGTCGACCTCGCGCCGCTCGTTCCGGTGATCGACGCCAAGGCGTTCGCCCATCACGTGGACGGGTTCGTCTTCGTGACGGAATGGGGTGTCACACCGGCCAAGACCGTTCAGAATGTCCTCAACAGCGAGCCGCAGATCGCCTCGAAACTGATCGGCGTGATCCTCAACAAGACGGATATGGAAGACCTGCATCGCTACGCCGATCCAGGCGCGCCGGAGCGGTTCCGCGAGCGATACCTGTCATACTATGGGGAAGAGGCGAGCCTGAAAGGATAGGCCGGATCCAAATCCGTGCCGACCGAACGAGGCCGCGCCGCGAGGCGCGGCCTTTTCGCTGCGGCTCGCCTGCCGGCCGAAGGTAAGGCGCTTCTATCGGTCAAAAGTCCGATGCCTCAAGGCAAAGGTCCGAAACAGGAACGGCCTTGAACAGCAGGCGTTTTCCGATCAAGCATGAAAGGAGAATTGCCATGAAAAAGCTGCTTATCATGTCGGCTGCGATCCTTAGCCTTGCCTCGGTGGCACAGGCGCAGGAAAGCACGGTCAACGGTGCGGTGGGCGGTGCCGTGACGGGAGCCATCATCGGCGGGCCGGTTGGCGCTGCGGTTGGCGGCGCCGTGGGCGCGGTCGCCGGTACGGCCATCGAT
Organism: Rhizobium moroccans; assembly: GCF_057559155.1. Taxonomy (NCBI): domain Bacteria; kingdom Pseudomonadati; phylum Pseudomonadota; class Alphaproteobacteria; order Hyphomicrobiales; family Rhizobiaceae; genus Rhizobium; species Rhizobium moroccans. The sequence goes on from NZ_JBHFJG010000047.1 coordinate 3,679, forward strand.
CCGCCACCGGACAGGGTCGTGACCTATGTGCGCGAACAGCCGTTGCCGCCGCAGGCCGTGATCGTCGAACAGCCCGTAGTCGTGGGCAGGCCCATTCCGGAGCAGGTGGTGCTGATGCCTGTCCCCGAGGAACCTGCCTATGCCTATGCTGTCGTCAACGAACAGCGGGTGATCGTCGATCCTGGCAGCCGCACGGTCGTCCAGGTCCTGGACTGATGCGAATGGAAGGGCCGCGCAAGCCATCGTCCCCGTCGCCCCACGCGGTCCTTCCAAGAGCGGCGTGAAGTTTCCCTTTCACCGCGAACCTCACGCCGCTCCCTTGTCGATGGTTAATGGCGCACTAATTGAGCCATCCCAAACTCCCTAAAAATCAAGGGGTATTCCTATGCCGGACGAAAAATCGAAAGAACCTGTAACCACCGAGGAAATGGAAGCCGAGCCGGCGCACGACGCTGCCGCCGAAGCAGCCCTGGCGGAGATAACCCGCCGCCTCGCCGAGCTTGCCGAAGAGGCGAAGAGCCTGGCGGACCAGCCTCCGAAGGAAGCCTAGAACCCAAGCCGCTCTTTGGCCACTCTTCTGGAAATACCCGCTTGCCATCGCCATCTGCTCATTCGAGCAGGTAACGGCCTGAGGAGGCCACGTGATGACCAGCACTGCCCATGCAGCCGGGTTCGGCGGGCGAACACAGGATTTCGAAGGTATCGAGCGGCTGCGCCGGTTACGACGAGTTTCAGCGCTCGCGCGGCTCATGGATACGGCGATCCGCGTGCCCGGCACGAACATCCGCTTCGGCGCCGATTCCGTTCTCGGACTTTTGCCGGTCGTCGGTGACGCCAGCGGTGCGCTCATCGGTCTGCTGATCATCAACGAGGCGCGCCGGTTCGGTCTTCCGAAGGAGAAGATGGCGCAGATGTTCGGCAATCTCGCCGCCGATGCGGTCGCCGGCAGCGTGCCGGTCATCGGCGACCTGTTCGATATCTACTTCAAATCACATCGGCGAAACGTGAAGATCATCCTCGATCACTTTGGACTGGATGAGGCCGATCTGAGGCGATCTCCTTGAACAGCACGCTCTGATCGGTGAGATAGCGGGCAAAGATCGGCAGGCTGGCACCGCCGACCGCGCGGGCCTGGGGGCCGACCGCGCCCTCGACGATTTCGGGCATGACGACGCCCTGGAGATCAAGCTTTCTCGCCTCCTCGATTGTCGCCCGTACGATCCGTTCGCGCACCCAGTCCGGAAAACCGCCGTCGATCACCGCGGCGCTGAAATCGATGATGGAAGCCGCGGCCACGATCGCTTGCGCCAGCGCCTTCGCGGTTTCCTGAATCCAGTTTTCCAAGGGCTCGCCGAAATCGATCCACTCGTCGGCCGAGTACCACAGCGGCTCGGGATCGATGCCCTTTTCCTGCAGCATTCTTTCCAGCACGAAAATGGAGGCGATCTCCAGGAGCTGCCGCGTCTCGCCGTTCTTTCCGCGTACGGGAAGCGGTCCAACCGCGCCAGCGGTTCCGGTGCGGCCGGAAAATATCGCCGAATTCAGCACGATGCCGCCGCCGATGAAGGAGCCGATGAAGAAATAGACGAAATCCGGGTAGGAGGGGCCGATGCCGAAGACGAGTTCGGCTCCACAAGCGCTGGTGGCGTCGTTCTGCAGATAGACGGGATAGGAAATTCTGGCGGATGCCTCCGCCTGGAGGTCGAAATTCCGCCAGACCTCCATTGCCCCTTCGGGCGCGCCCACTTCCTTCGCCCAGTTCCAGAGTTCGAAGGGGGCTGCGATACCGATGCCGGCAATGCGGCCGCGCTGCTTTTCATCGAGCTTGGCCTCGAGCGACGAGATACCCTTCGTGATGAAGGCCATGATGCGGTCCGGCAGAGGAAAGGCGAAGGTCTCGTGAAGCTGGAGGCGGATACGCCCGACGAAATCCATCAATACGAGGTCTGCGCTGCGGCGGCCGATCTTGACCCCGAAGGAAAAGACAGCATCCGGATTGAGCTGCATGGGGATGGATGGCTGGCCCACCTTGCCGCGCACGGGCGCGCCGCGCAGCAGCAAGCCTTCCTTTTCGAGCGAACGCATGATGACGGATGCGGTCTGGGCGGAAAGCCCGCTGCGCCTGGCGATTTCCGCCTTGGACAGCGATCCGTGGAGGCGGATAAGCGAAAGAACGAGCCGCTCGTTATAGGCGCGCACGCGCACCTGATTGGCTCCGCCGGCCGGTGTCAGCGTCGGCGAAAACACGGATGTGTGAAGCGTATCCTCCATGGACATTGGCATAACCTCCCGATGCCACGCCTGTCCAACCTTTACGTCCTTCCAATTAATAATTCAATCGGATTTATTTATTGACAAGAATTTCAAATCCCCCTTAATTAGCGGGTGCAAGGGCGCGGCGGCTTGGAGGAAGCCTTGAGCGATTCTGCGGCTTGGACCGCGCCTGATAGTTCTTGAACCGCTTTGTCGGCAATTCTGGGAGGAGAAATCATGAAGAAGACCGTTCTATCCGCCGCCTTCGGTGCGCTTGCGCTGGGTGTCGCCTTTTCAGGGCCTGCATCGGCCCAGGGCGTATCCGCCTGCCTCATCACCAAAACCGATACCAATCCGTTCTTCGTGAAGATGAAGGAAGGCGCGACCGCCAAGGCAAAGGAGCTCGGCGTGACGCTGAAATCCTACGCGGGCAAGATCGACGGCGACAGCGAAAGCCAGGTCGCGGCGATCGAGACCTGCATTGCCGATGGGGCAAAGGGCATCCTCATCACGGCTTCCGACACCAAGGGTATCGTGCCGAACATCAAGAAGGCGCGCGATGCGGGCCTCCTGGTGATTGCGCTCGACACCCCGCTCGAGCCGATCGACGCAGCCGACATGACGTTCGCCACCGACAACCTGCTCGCCGGCAAGCTGATCGGCCAGTGGGCGAAGGAAACGCTGGGCGATGCTGCGAGCGAGGCGAAGGTTGCCTTCCTCGATCTGACGCCGTCGCAGCCCTCGGTCGACGTCCTGCGCGACCAGGGCTTCATGATGGGCTTTGGCATCGACACGAAGGATGCCAACCGCATCGGCGACGAGGACGATCCGCGGATCGTCGGCCACGACATCACCAACGGGAACGAAGAGGGTGGCCGTACGGCGATGGAAAACCTTCTCCAGAAGGACCCGACCATCAACGTCGTCCACACCATCAACGAGCCGGCCGCCGCCGGCGCCTATGAGGCGCTGAAGGCAGTTGGCCGCGAAAAGGACGTCCTCATCGTTTCAGTCGACGGCGGCTGCCCGGGCGTCAAGAACGTCGCGGAAGGCGTGATCGGAGCAACCTCGCAGCAGTATCCCCTGCAGATGGCCGCACTCGGCATCGAGGCGATCAAGAAGTTCGCCGATACCGGCGAGAAGCCGAAGCCGACCGAAGGCAAGGATTTCTTCGATACCGGCGTGACGCTGGTGACCGACAAGCCCGTTTCCGGCGTGCAGTCGATCGACACCAAGGAAGGCTTGGCCAAGTGCTGGGGCTGATGCCCGGCTGACACTCGCGCGGGGTGCTTCGGCATCCCCGCGACCTTTCACCGATTTTTGACAGTGCGCTGAAGAAGGCGCAGCATAAGCCCGTCCCGCCAAGGGTCTTGTCCTGGTTGGATTTACCGTGGGAGCGGGCTTGAGGCGGAGGAAACTCATGAGCGACCCAACGGCGGCCGCGCCGCATCACGATTACGAAAAGGTCCTGAAGGACAGTTCCACCGAGATCGCGTCATTCGACGCCAACGAACGCTCGGCGGTTCAGAAGTTCCGGCATTTCCTGCATACGAGCCCTTCGGCCGTGTCGCTCATCGTGCTCATCATCTCGCTTCTGATCTTCGGATCGCTGCTCGGCACCAAGTTCTTTTCGGCCTTTTCGTTGACGCTGATCCTTCAGCAGGTGGCGATTACCGGCATCGTGGGAGCCGCGCAGACGCTCGTCATCATGACGGCCGGCATCGACCTTTCGGTAGGGGCCATGATGGTTCTGTCATCGGTGGTGATGGGTCAGTTCGTGTTCCGTTACGGCCTGCCGCCGGAAATCGCCATTCTCTGCGGTTTCGGCGTCGGCGCGCTCTGCGGCTATATCAACGGGGTTCTGGTGGCGCGCATGAAGCTGCCGCCCTTCATCGTGACGCTCGGCATGTGGCAGATCGTGCTCGCGACCAACTTCCTCTATTCTGCCAATGAAACGATCCGGTCGCAGGATATAGAGACGACGGCACCGATCCTGCAGTTCTTCGGCAGCACGTTTCGGATCGGCGGAGCGGTGTTTACCTATGGCGTGATCGCCATGGTGCTGCTGGTCGCATTCCTCTGGTACGTGCTGAACCACACGCCGTGGGGCCGGCATCTCTATGCCGTCGGCGACGATCCGGATGCGGCCGAGCTTTCCGGCGTCAACGTCAAGCGCATGCTTATCTCGGTCTACACAATGTCCGGCCTCATCTGCGCGCTCGCCGGCTGGGCCCTTATCGGCCGCATCGGTTCGGTTTCTCCGACGGCCGGACAGTTCGCCAATATCGAATCCATCACGGCAGTGGTGATCGGCGGCATTTCCCTCTTCGGCGGACGAGGCTCCGTTCTGGGAATGATGTTCGGCGCGCTCATCGTCGGCGTCTTCTCGCTGGGCCTGCGCCTTCTCGGCACGGATGTGCAGTGGACCTATCTCCTCATCGGCGTCCTCATCATCGTCGCCGTGGCAGTGGACCAGTGGATCAGAAAGGCGTCCGTCTGATGGCTCAGGAACAGAACAGGCAACCCATCCTCTCCGCTCGCGGGTTGGTGAAGCGTTACGGCCGCGTCACAGCCCTCGACCATGCCGATTTCGATCTCTATCCCGGAGAAATCCTGGCCGTGATCGGCGACAACGGCGCGGGGAAGTCCTCGCTCATCAAGGCGATTTCCGGCGCTATCCGTCCCGACGAGGGCGAGATCCAGATGGAGGGCAAGGAGGTGCATTTCTCCTCGCCCATGGAAGCTCGTGAAGCCGGCATCGAAACGGTCTACCAGAATCTCGCCCTTTCACCGGCGCTTTCGATCGCCGACAACATGTTCCTGGGGCGGGAGATCCGCAAACCGGGCATCATGGGCAAGGTTTTCCGCAAGCTCGACCACGGCGCGATGGAAAAATTCGCACGCGCCAAGCTCTCGGAACTCGGGCTGATGACCATCCAGAATATCAATCAGGCGGTCGAGACGCTTTCCGGCGGTCAGCGCCAGGGGGTTGCCGTCGCGCGCGCGGCCGCCTTCGGGTCCAAGGTCATCATCCTTGACGAGCCGACAGCGGCGCTCGGCGTAAAGGAAAGCCGGAGGGTGCTGGAGCTGATCTCGGACGTGCGGCAGCGGGGCATCCCGATCGTGCTCATCTCTCACAACATGCCGCATGTCTTCGAGGTGGCGGACCGCATCCACATTCACCGCCTCGGCAAGCGGCTCACCGTCATCAATCCCAAGGACTACACGATGTCCGACGCGGTGGCCCTGATGACGGGCGCGAAGGCGGTGACCCCGGAAACCGTGCCGGCATGAACCGACGCCTGGACGATATTGCGGACGATCTCATCGGCCGGGCGGGCGACGCGCGCCGTTTCCTGATCGCCGTCGCCGGGCCTCCGGGGGCGGGAAAGTCGACCTTCGCGGATAAGCTCGTCCAGGCCCTTCGCGGCAAGGGCGAGCAAGCCGAGGTTCTGCCGATGGACGGCTTTCACATGGATGATGCCGTCCTTAAGGAAAAGGGCCTGCTATCACGCAAGGGTGCGCCGGAGACCTTCGACATTCGCGGTTTGACCGATATCCTCACGGCGGTGCGACAGGCTGAAGAAGAGGTTCTGGTGCCGGTCTTCGACCGCAGCCGCGAGCTTGCGGTCGCCGCGGCCCGCATCATTTCTCCGAAGCATCGTTTCATCGTCGTCGAGGGCAATTATCTGCTGCTCAAGGAAGAACGCTGGGCGGGGCTTGCGGGGCTTTTCGACTATTCGATCATGCTCACGCCGCCGCACGATGTGCTGGAGCAAAGGCTGGTCGACCGCTGGCGTCATTTTGGCCTGTCGGAGGATGCCGTCGAAACCAAGGTTGCGGGCAATGATCTCCCCAATGGTCACTTGATCCTTGCGGGATCGCGGACCGCCGATCTGACACTTGCAGGAGTCGAGTGACGCATCCGATTACTCGGAGCCCTTTTGCGAAGCCTCGATCCGCTCCTGCACTTCCTTCTTGAGCTTTTCGCGAGGGTTCTCCGTCAATTTCTCCTTCATTCGTTCGATCTGCCGGTCATCGGCTTCGATCGGGCTGCCTGAATCGTCCGGAATACCGGGACCGCTCTGGGCGATCGATGCGGATTTCGGGCGGTCGTTAAGGCCGGTCGTGATCTTGCTGTTGCCTGGCATGGTGGCACCTCCTTCGGTCTCTCATCGTCAAGACCGGAACCGGCGCCTCACGCGATGGTTCCCGCGCGTCCGACGGAACAGTCCTCCTCTGCAACGGTTGGAATCGCTGAAGGAGGCAAATAATGTTCAGGCAGAGAGAATGGGTTCGGATTGCCGCTGCGGTCTCGCTGATCGCGGTGAGCTTCTTTGCGCCGCAATCCGGCTTTGCCGAGGAAAGAAGACCGGCAAACGGAGATTGCGCCGTGCCGGACGATAGCCAGCCTCGAGATCGCTCCGAATCCAACGGGCAAAATCTTTCCCGGAAGCTCGACCGCTGCAATGGTGAGCTGAAGGCGCCTGATGTCGGCGACAGCGACCTTGTGGAACCCGCTCCTCCGGTCGGCAATACACCCGTCATAAGGCCGAATGATTTGCCGCCCCATCGCAATCCCTCCAACAATCCAGGCGGGGGATAAGCCCTTCGTGGAACTTACGACGTTCAGCCCGGTTCGGCCGTTTTACCCCGCCGAAGACCAAGGAGGCCGCCATGGCTCATATCGATCCGGGCATGAGGGAATGCATCGACGAGTGTTTGAGCTGCTACAGCATCTGCCTGTCCACGGCGATGAAGCATTGCCTGGAAATGGGCGGCAAACATACCGAGCCACCGCATTTCCGCCTGATGATGGCATGCGCCGAAATTTGCCGGACCTCGGCCCATTTCATGCTGATCGGCACGCCACATCACAAGCACACATGCCGCGAATGTGCCGAGATCTGCGCCGAATGCGCAGATGACTGCGAGCGGGTAGGCGACATGCAGGAATGCGTCGATGCCTGCCGCAGATGTGCGGAAAGCTGCCGGCGCATGACGGCGTAACGCACGTGCATCACCCTCTCACAGGCCGAATGGATAGGTCTCCGGTTGCCCTTCGCGGGGATGCTCCGGTCCCAGCGGGATGACCGGAGTGGTCCTATCGAACCAGACGAAAGCGTCGAACTGCCTGGCGAGCGAGGCATACATATAGTGGCTCAATCGTTCCGTTTCGGGCCGGTAGATGACTCCGATAAAGCGTTCCAGCAGCGGTTCCTCGAGACGCTTCCTGAGCGCTTCATCCCTTTCGAAATCCAGCAGAAACCGTTCCTCACCCGCCTGATGGAACAGTTCCTCGAAACTGTCGCGCATCGCGGGACGGATGGTCTTGACCTCCATGTCGCCGTCCCAGTCGCTCGCGGCGGCAACCTCACCCTCATGCGTGCCGAAGCCGATCAAGGCGGCCTGATTGCCGAAGCGCTCGCGGCAGAGCTGACCGATATTCACCTCCTCGCGCGCGCTGCCCATGTCGGTGTGGCGGGCGTCGCCGATATGGGAATTATGCGCCCAGACGACGGCCTTTGCCTCCGGGCTGCGCGCGAAAAGCACATGTTCCAGCGTCTCGAACATATGCGTATCCCGCAGGTTCCAGGACTCCGCCCCGCCGTAATACATTATGCGATAATAGCGTTCCGCGGAAGCGATCAGCCTGGCGTTCTGAGTGGCGTCCAGCAGGTCGTCCCCATCTTCGGAGGCGCTGTCGAGCTGGCGCCCGAGCATTTCCCGGCATTGGGCGATCACCGCCTCCTCGCATCTGCCGTAACCTTCGGTCAGCGCCGCGCGCCCATAGGTGGAAGGCTCGTTCTGCCAGGGGGTCAGGCAGCCGTAACGCTGCCGAGCGATCTTCGCCGCTTCCGCATCGGTCCGGTCGAGATAGGCAAGAACGGCTGAGATCGATGCGCTCATATTGTAGATGTCGAGGCCGTAAAAGCCGGCCCGGTGCTCGGGATCGGCAATCGAGAGGTTATGTGCGCGCATCCAGCCGATGAAATCCGCCATTTCACGATTGCGCCACATCCAGGTGGGGAAGCGCTGGAAAGGCAGTTCCTTCGCCCGCCCGCCGGCACGATCCCTGACATGGCGGTCGATCGCGCTCGCATCCGGCCAGTCGGCCTCGACGGCGACGATGGTGAAGCCATGCTTCTCAATGAGGCGGCGGGTGATCGCCGCGCGGGCACGGTAGAATTCAGAGGTGCCGTGGCTCGCCTCGCCAAGGAGCACGACACGCCGGTTGCCGTAGCGATCGAACAGCCGGCCGAAAGCGGGATCATCGAAATCCGGCAGCACTTCGGCCACCTCGGCGATCCGTTGCGGCAGGGTGGGAGCGCGCGCCGGCCTCAACCGTCCGAAGCGGTCATCTCTCCAGCCCTGTTCGCCGATGAGCGGCACGAAGCGCACGCCGCCGAAATCCTCCTCTTCGAAGGTCGTCGCGCTCATGCGGGTGATCCGGACGAGCCGCTGTTCTCCAGCCGAGCCGATCGGGATGATCAGGCGTCCGCCGATCTCGAGTTGTTCCTTGAGGGCCTGTGGGGCCGTCGGCCCGCCCGCTGCAACCAGGATCGCATCGAAGGGGGCGGCTTCAGGCCAACCTTTGGTGCCGTCGCCTACCTGTACGGCGATATTCTCGAAACCGAGCCGCTTGAAGCGCTGCCGGGCCTGAGCGCCGAGACTGGCATATCGCTCGATCGTATAGACCTGCTCGGCGATCCGGCTTATGACCGCCGCCGCATAGCCGGAACCCGTTCCGACCTCAAGCACAGTATCGCCAGGGACGATATGCGCCTTCTCGATCATCAGCGCCACGATATAGGGCTGGGAAATGGTTTGGCCTTCGCCGATCGTCAGCGGCGAATCCTCGTAGGCGAATTCCTCGAAGCCGGGTTCGACGAAGGCTTCCCGCGGAACCTCGCGCATGGCGGTGAGCACATGCGTATCCTTCAAGCCTCGTCCGGCCAAGTGAACGTCGACCATTCGGTTTCGGGCATAGGAGAGGTCCAGCATGATGTCAGCCTCGGCTTGGAGAAGAAGCGGCTTTCCGTTCTGCTAACATTTTGCAGAGAGATAGGTTTCAGTGCCCAGCCAGATCCCTCTGCCTACCGGGCAGACCGGTAGATGTCGTCAAGCACGCTGGCGACTTCCACCAGCTTTTCGCAGGACCTGTCATAGGTCTCGCCCGCGGCGAGGCGAATGGCCCATTCGGCGGCGGCCCGGCCACCCCAGGCATCCGGCGGCTCAGTCAATATCTCCGTGGAGGTGCCCCGAAACCGCTCAGCCTTGAAATCATAGAACGAGCCATTGACGTTCCGCATCGCGGCGCCGCCATTCGTTCCGAAGAAGCTCGCGCCGATAACAGCCTCGCGGCCTGCCTGCAATCTCCAGGAACAGGCGATCCGCACGATCGCGCCGCTTTCGAGCACGAGTGTAGAGACGGCGAAGTCCTCAACCTGCTCGCTGCCTGCCGGCAGGGGAGTACCGCCGTTCATCAAGTGGCTTTGGACCTGGGCCACCTTTGGAAAATCCAACGACCAGAGCGCCAGGTCCACCAAATGGACGCCGAGATCCATCACGCAGCCGCCGCCGGACAGCGCCTTGTCATAGAACCAGGGCTTGTCCGGGCCATAGGCGTTGTGGAAGGTAAGGTCGGTCGCGAAGATTTCGCCGAGTTCCCCTGACCGGATCAGATCGCGGATTTTGCGCATGGCTTCCGTCTGGCGATAGGAGAGATCGACAGCGAGCAGCCGGTCGGCGGCGCGGGCCGCTTCCACGACCAATCGAACTTCTTCCGCGGTGCGGCCGAGCGGTTTCTGGCAAAAAACAGAGATGCCCTTTCGCAATGCGCGGATCGACTGTTCCGCGTGCCGAGCGCTCGGGGTCGCGATCACAATGCCGTCGAGGTCATAGCCGAGCAATTCGTCGAGACCGGCCGCGAGCTCGGCTGCCGGGGCGAGTTCTCGCGCCTCCGCCACCATTTCGGGGGAAGGATCGGCGATCACCACGGCCTCTGCTGCGCCGGTCTCGAGGATTGCCTTCATCCGATGACGGCCGATCCAGCCGACACCGAGGAAGCCCAACCTCACCGACCTGGAAGGAGAGCGCAGATTTCGTTCCGGGGCCATTTCGTTCATGGATAGATCACCAATGCCTTGAGGAAACCTTCGGGGCGATCGCGCGTGGCGTTGAGAGCCTCGTCCAGTTCTTCCAGCCGATAGCGATGTGTATAGAGAGGCAGCGGATCGAGCCGGCCTTCCGTCACGGCATCGACGGCTTCCCGGATGCCTTGCATATAGACTTGCGCATCCCGCTCATGGGCGTTGACGACGTCCAGCCCCCGCCAGTTCCAGAGCTGCATGTTCACCTGTCGCGGCCCGTCCTGATGATAGCCGGCGATGATGAGCCTGCCTCGTTCGCGGGTGAGTTCGGCGGCGAGGTCGAGCGGCCATTGTTTGCCGGTCGCCTCGATCACTCGGTCGCAGAAATTTCCGCCGGTGAGCTGCCTCACTTTCTCGATGATCTCCCAGTGATCCTTCATCTCGATCACGTCCGCAGCGCCCATCGCCTTCGCCAGATCGAGTGAGAAGCGACGCCGCGAAATGGCGATCACGCGTGTTCCTGCCCTTGATGAAAGCTGCGTCAGCAGGGTGCCCAGAAAGCCGATGCCGATGATCGCCACCGTCTGTCCGGCGGAGATTTCGGCGCGGCGCAAGATGTTCATGGCGCAGCCGAGCGGTTCTCCGGGAAACGGTTTGCCTGCGAGCTGCTCGGGCAGTTTGACGACCGCATCGGCCGGCGCGGTGTCGTATCCGGCATAGGCGTGATAGCTCAATGCGGCGACACGATCTCCCACATCGAGCCCTTCAACGCCTTCACCAATCGCGTCGATCGCCCCCCAACCCTCGTGGCCGAGGCCTCCGGGCTCCGTCGGAAAGCGCATCCATTCGGGCCCGGCCCATGGAGCAAGGTTGGATGCACAGACACCGCACCCATCGAGTTTCACGCGCACCTCGCCGGAACCCGGCTCCGGGACCGGTACGTGCCGCACCTCCAGCCGGCCGGGGCCGGTAACCACGGCGGCCGGCATCGTCCGTACCTTCGTCATGACGCTGTTCATCCTCGCCCCTTCCGGTTTTGCGGAGCCGCAATCTCGCGAAGGATTAATGGCGGAAGCCAGGTTCGGTTCCTGGCAAAGAAGACATTGAAGTTGATGTCAAAGATGAACCTGCGGCTAGCCCCTTCGCCTGAAAGGGAAAACGGCCGGAACATTTCTGCTGAAGCTTTGTTCCGCCCTCGTATGCATCATCATCAACCCTCGAACGACAGGTGGGCTCCGTGCTTCAAAAAGTGCTCATTACCGGAGGATGCGGCTTCATTGGCCGCTATGTCACAGAGGAAATGCGCAGTGGCGGCTATTCGATCCGCATCCTCGACGCGATGATCGATCAGGTCCACGGCGAAGGCTCTGCCAGTGTGCCGGAAGGTGTCGAATTCCTGCGGGGCGATGTCTGTGACAAAGGGGCCGTCACCGAGGCCTTGCAGGATGTCGACTCCGTCATCCATCTCGCCGCCGAAGTGGGCGTGGGGCAATCCATGTACGAGATCGCCCGTTACGTCGGCTGCAATGATCTCGGGACGGCTGTCCTGCTCGAATCCATGATCGGCACGCCGGTGAAACGTGTCGTCGTCGCCTCGTCGATGAGCGTCTATGGCGAGGGCCTCTACAAGACCGCCGATGGCCAGAGGCTGGGGCAGGTCCGGCGCAGGGCGTCGCGGGTCAAGGCGGGCGAGTGGGAGCCGCTCGGTCCCAATGGCGAGGCGCTCACGCCTGTGCCGACCGACGAGGAAAAGCCGGTCGATCTCGCCTCCATCTATGCGCTTACGAAATATGCGCAAGAGAAGCAGGTGCTGATCTACGGCGAAGCCTATGGCGTCGAGGCGATCGCCCTCAGATTGTTCAACGTCTTCGGGGCGGGTCAGGCACTCTCCAACCCCTATACGGGGGTGCTCGCGAATTTCGCCTCGCGGCTCGCGAACGGCCAATCGCCGATGATCTTCGAGGACGGCAGGCAGAGGCGCGATTTCGTGCATGTGAAGGATGTCGCCCGTGCTTTCCGCCTGGCGATCGAAAAGCCGAATGCGGCCGGCCACGTCATCAATATTGCCAGCGGCCAATCCTATACGGTCGCCGATGTCGCCCTGCTGCTGGCGGAGGCGATGGGTGTGCCGGGGATCACGCCCGACATCATGCACAAGGCGCGCTCCGGCGATATCCGCAATTGCTTCGCCGATATCTCCAAGGCACGCGAACTCCTGGGTTTCGAGCCGCGATACCGGCTGGAAAATTCGCTCGGTGAGTTCGCCGAATGGGTGCGCGGCGCGGTGGCTGTCGATCGCGGCGCGGAAATGAAACGGCAACTGGAAGAGCGGGGACTTGTGTCATGAGCGCATCCGGTTCCGCATCCCGCAAGGCGGCTCCGATCGTCGTGACGGGCGGCAGCGGCTTCATCGGAACCAATCTCGCGGAAAGCTTTCTCGCCGAAGGCGAGGAAGTCGTGATCCTCGACAATCTCAGCCGGCCGGGCGTCGAACAGAACCTCGCCTGGCTCAGGAAGCGGCATGGCGACCGGGTGCATCCGGTGCTGGCAGACGTGCGGGATCCCGGCGCGATCGAAACGGCCTTTGTCGACGCGAAGGCGGTCTTCCATTTCGCAGCCCAGACGGCGGTGACGACCAGTCTTGCCGATCCAATCGCGGATTTCGAGGCGAATGCCCGCGGCACCATCAATGTGCTGGAGGCGGTGCGCCGGGCGGGCAGAAAGGCGCCGGTGATCTTCGCAAGCACCAACAAGGTTTACGGTGCGCTTGAGGATGTCAGGATGCTGGAGCTCGACGACCGCTATATTCCCGCCAGCGAGGACGTGCGTGAGCACGGTATCGGGGAAGCTCGGCCGCTCGACTTCTGCACGCCCTATGGATGCTCCAAGGGTGTCGCCGACCAGTACGTGCTCGATTATGCCAAGTCCTTCGGTATTCCGACCGCCGTGCTCCGGATGAGCTGCATCTACGGACCGCGTCAGTTCGGGACCGAGGACCAGGGATGGGTGGCGCATTTCCTCATTCGCGCGCTCGCCGGCGAGCCGGTCTCCATCTACGGCAACGGAAAGCAGGTGCGCGACGTCCTGCACGTGGACGATGCGGTCGCGGCCTATCGCGCCGTGCTTGCGGCGATCGACCGGGTGAGCGGGCAGGTGTTCAATCTCGGCGGCGGCACTGGAAACGCAGTCAGCATCCTCTCCGTGCTGCACGAGATCGAAAAACTCACCGGCCGGCCGCTCGAAACCTCCTTCAGCGAATGGCGCGCGGGTGACCAGTATTTCTTCGTGGCCGATACGCGGAAGCTGGAAAACCGCCTCGGATGGCAGGCGCGGGTGCGCTGGCGGGCCGGCCTTCGGCATCTGGCCGAATGGTTGGTCGAGCATCGCTTCGGAGGCGCGCCGATCCTCGACGAACGAAGGAGGGTTACGGCATGAACGGAGCAAAGAACAAGGCCGGTGTCCGCCGCGTACTGATGAGCCTCGATGCCGTCGGCGGGGTATGGCGTTATGCGATGGATCTGGCCGCGGCGCTGAAGGCAAGGGATACGGAGGTCGTCTTTGCCGGCTTCGGTCCACCGCCATCCGACGACCAAAGGAAGGAAGCCGAAGCGATCGGCAAGCTCGTCTGGCTTGAGGCGCCGCTCGATTGGATGGTGCGCGGCGAGGCTGCCGTCGAGGCTGTGCCGCAGCTGATAGCCGACCTCGTGGCGAGGGAGAATGTCGATCTCGTCCATCTCAATCTTCCCTCCCAGGCGGCAGGGCTCCGCGTGCCCGTGCCCGTGGTGGTGTTTTCCCATTCCTGCGTCGTGACCTGGTTCGCCGCGGTACGCGGTACGTCCGTGCCGGACGACTGGCGCTGGCAATATAGCCTCAATCGGGAAGGCTTCGACCGGGCGGACGCGGTGCTGGCGCCGAGCCACAGCCATGCTCTGATGCTGGAAGAGGCCTATGGCCCGATCTCCAACCTGCACGTGGTTCATAATGCAAGCAGCCTGGAAAACCTGCCGGGTCCGAAAAAGGATTTCGTCCTTGCCGTCGGGCGCTGGTGGGACGAGGGCAAGAACGGCGCGATCCTCGACCGGGCCGCCCGCGCAATCCGCTGGCCGGTGATCATGGCCGGCGCAAATAGCGGCCCCAACGGGCAATATCTGGAGCTTGGCAACGTTTATCATCGGGGCGAACTCTCCCACCGCCGGGCCATGGTGTTGATGCGGCAGGCGGCGATCTTCGTTTCGCCGTCGATCTACGAGCCGTTTGGCCTCGCACCCCTGGAAGCGGCGCGTGCCGGTGCCGCCCTCGTGCTTTCCGATATCCCGGTCTACCGGGAGCTGTGGGATGGCTGCGCCGTCTTTGCTGATCCGCGTGCTTCACAGGCGTTTGCCGATGCCGTCAACGGATTGGCGGAGAATACCGATCATCGGGCCGCGATCGCGGTGAAGGCCTATGAGCGATCGAATGCCTTCACCGTCGAGGCGCAGGCGGCTGTCGTGAAGAGCATCTACGAGCACCTTTTTCGGCGCAACCACACCCTGACGGCCGCGGAGTGACCATGAAGTTCGTCTTCTACACCCATTCGCTCGTTTCGGACTGGAACCATGGCAACGCGCATTTCCTTCGCGGCGTAATGCGTGATCTCGTTCGACGCGGGCACCGGGCACTGGCGCTCGAACCGGAAGGGGCCTGGAGCCGGGAGAACCTCCTGCGCGAACAGGGGCCGGCCGCGCTGCGGACATTCGGCGAGACCTTTCCCGAACTCAAGTCACGGATCTATGAGAATGGCTTCGACCACGAGGCCACGATCGAAGATGCCGATGTCGTCGTGGTGCATGAATGGACCGAACCGGCGCTGGTGGCGAGACTTGGCCGCGCCCGCAGGAATGGCGGCCGCTTCACGCTGCTCTTTCATGATACCCATCATCGTGCGGTTTCGGCCGAGAAGGATATCGCCGGCCTCGACCTCAGCGATTATGACGGCGTTCTTGCTTTCGGCGAAACCCTGCGCCAGCGTTATCTGCGGACCGGCTGGGGCAGGGCGGTGTTCACCTGGCACGAGGCGGCGGACGACGTGTTGTTCAGGCCGATGCCGGACGTGGAAAAGGCCGGCGATCTCATCTGGATCGGCAATTGGGGCGATGACGAGCGGTCCGCCGAGATCGCCGAGTTTCTTGTGCGACCGGCCAGGAGGCTCGGGCTCAGGACCATGGTTCGCGGCGTGCGATATCCCAAGCCGGCGCTTGCCGCACTCAAGGATGCCGGCATCTCCTATGGCGGCTGGATCGCCAATGCGGAGGTTCCACTCGCCTTCGCCTGGCACCGGGCGACGATGCATATTCCCCGGCGTCCCTATGTGCGGAACCTGCCGGGCATTCCGACCATCCGCGTCTTCGAAGCGCTCGCCTGCGGCATTCCGCTGGTCTCTGCCCCTTGGGACGATGCCGAGCATCTCTTCCGTCCCGGCATGGATTATCTCGTCGCCCGCAACGGGAAGGAGATGGAAAGGCTGCTGAACGAGGTCCTTTCCGACCCCGGTCTCGCAAGGGACCTTGCCGCCTCAGGGCTCGAGACCGTTCGGGCGCGGCATACCTGCCGCCATCGCGTCGATGAGCTGTTCGCGATCCTCGAAGAAATCGGTACGGCTCGCGTCATGCAGAAACTGAAGCCAAGGGAGGCCGCCGAATGAAGATCGCCTTTTACGGATCGAGCCTTATTTCCGCCTATTGGAACGGTGCCGCCACCTATTATCGCGGGCTGCTTCGCGCGCTGGCGGAAAAGGGATACGACATCACCTTCTACGAGCCGGATGTCTACGACCGGCAGAAGAACCGCGATATCGACCCGCCCGATTGGTGCAAGGTCGTGGTTTATGAAGGCACGGTCGAGGCGCTCGGCCGCGTGGCGGCGGAGGCAAGGCGAGCCGATATCGTCGTCAAGGCGAGCGGCGTCGGCTTCGAGGACGATCTTTTGCTTTCGCAGGTGTTATCCGCCGCCCGGTCGGGTGCGTTGAAGATATTCTGGGATGTGGATGCGCCGGCCACACTTGCCGAACTCCGCGCGAATCCCGGTCATCCGCTGCGCCTGGCGCTTGCCGATGTCGATCTCGTGCTCACCTATGGCGGCGGTGAACCGGTGGTGGATGCCTACCGCGCGGTCGGGGCGGCGGATTGCGTGCCCATCTATAACGCCCTCGATCCCGAAACCCATCACCCGGTGCCGGAGAACCGGCGCTTTGCCGCCGATCTCGGCTTTCTCGGAAACCGCCTGCCGGACCGTGAAGCGCGCGTCGAGCATTTCTTCCTCGAACCCGCTTTCCGTCTGCCGGGACAGACGTTCCTGCTCGGCGGCTCCGGCTGGCAGGACAAGCCGATGCCGCCGAATGTCGGATATATCGGCCATGTCTCAACGCGGGATCATAACGCCTTCAACGTCACGCCCAAGGCGGTGCTCAATATCTCGCGCGCGAGCATGGCGGAAAACGGCTTCTCGCCGGCAACCCGTGTCTTCGAGGCCGCTGGAGCAGGCGCCTGCCTCATCACCGATCATTGGGAAGGAATCGATCTCTTCCTGAAGCCGGGCGAGGAGGTGCTGGTCGCCCGCGACGGACAGGATGTTGCCGATCTTCTCGCCGGCCTCAGCCGTGAGCGGGCAAAGACGATCGGGGAGCGGGCGCTCGCCCGCGTGCTTGCCGAGCACACCTATGTCCATCGCGCCGAGAAGGTGGATGCGATCTTCCGCGCTCATGCCGCCAGAGGGGAGGCCGCCGCATGACGAAACCGCTCGACATCGTCTTCCTCGGCCTGACGCTTTCTTCTTCCTGGGGAAACGGCCATGCCACTACATTCAGGGCATTGATCCGCGGCCTCGAGGCGGAGGGGCATTCCGTGCTGTTCCTGGAACGGGACGTGCCCTGGTATGCGAACCAGCGCGACATGTCCGATCCGGACTTCTGCCAACTTGCCTACTATTCCGACATCGATGAGGTGGTTCAGCTCTATTCCGACCGCATCCGGTCTGCCGATGCGGTCATCATCGGCTCCTATGTGCCGGCCGGTGTCGCGTTGATCGACGAGGTGGTGGCGCTTCGGCCGAGGCGGCTCTGCTTTTACGATATCGACACGCCGGTCACACTCGCCAAGCTCGACCGCGGCGATGAGGAATATCTGGCGCTCAGGCAAGTGCCGCTTTTCGATGCCTATTTCTCTTTTTCGGGCGGCGAGGTGCTGACGCGGCTGGAACGCGAGTACCGCTCGCGTAACGCTGTGGCGCTCTATTGCTCCGTTGATGCCGGCCGGTACAGGAACACGGGCGAGGGCCTATGCTGGGATCTCGGCTATCTCGGCACCTATAGCCCGGACCGCCAGCCGACGCTCGAAAGCCTGTTGATCGAGCCTGCGCACCGGCTGCCGCAGATGCGCTTCGTGGTGGCCGGCCCGAAATATCCCAGAGAGATCGACTGGCCGGAGAATGTCGAGCGGATCGAACATCTGCCGCCTGCAGAACATCCCTCCTTCTACAGCCGACAGCGCTTTACGCTCAACGTCACGCGATCCGACATGATCGCGGCGGGCTGGTCGCCGAGCGTGCGGCTGTTCGAAGCCGCTGCCTGCGGCACGCCGATCATCAGCGATTTCTGGCGCGGGCTCGATGACCTTCTGCCGGATGGCGAGGCGTTGGTCATCGCACGGCAGGCCGAAGACGTGGTCGAGGCCCTGACGCGGATCGACGAAGACCACCGCAAGGCTATCGCGGCGGCGGCTGAGGCGCGCGTGATCGGCGGTCATACCGGCCTTGCCCGCGCCCGCGAGCTCGTAAGCGCGCTTGAGAACATAGAGGCGCGGGCGCCGCTCGCCATCCAGGAACGGATTTCAGCTTGAAGCTCAAGGAGAGTGTCGAATGCTGCAACGGACCCGAAACGGAAAAGGCAAGACCATTCTCGTGGCCGGCGGTGCCGGTTTCGTCGGCTCGCATCTTTGCGATGCGCTGCTCGCCCAGGGCGACCGGGTGATCTGCGTCGACAGCTACATCACCGGATCGGAAGCCAATGTGCGGCCGCTGATGAACCATCCCGAGTTTCGAATGATCGAGAAGGATATCTGCGATCTCCATGACATGGACGAGCAGCTGGACCAGATCTACAATCTCGCCTGCGCTGCCTCGCCGCCGCAATACCAGGCGGATCCTATCCATACGATGATGACCTGCGTGGCCGGCACCGGCAATCTGCTGGCGCTCGCCGAACGGCATGGAGCTTCCTTCCTGCAGGCGTCGACAAGCGAAGTCTACGGCAATCCGCAAGTCCATCCGCAGCGGGAGGATTATCAGGGAAACGTCAACTGCACCGGTCCGAGAGCCTGTTATGACGAGGGCAAGCGTGCGGCAGAGACGCTTTGCTTCGATGTGCTTCGCGCCGGCCGTGTGGACGCGCGCGTCGCCCGCATCTTCAACACCTATGGCCCGCGCATGCAGCCGAATGACGGGCGCATCGTCTCCAACCTGATCGTCCAGGCACAGTCGGGCGAGCCGCTCACCATCTATGGCAGCGGAGAACAGACCCGCTCCTTCTGCTACGTCTCTGATATGGTGGCTGGCCTGATCGCGCTGATGGACGTCGACCCCAATCCCAAAGGTCCCGTCAATCTCGGCAATCCGGGGGAATTCACCATCAACGAACTGGCGGACATGGTGCTCGCCATGGTGCCGTCCTCCTCCAAGATCGTCCACAGATCATTGCCGAAGGACGATCCGCAGCGCCGTCGGCCCGACATTTCCCTGGCCAAGGCGCTTTTGAAATGGGAGCCGACCATACCGCTTTCGCAAGGATTGCGCCAGACGGTGGACTGGTTCTCCACGACGCCTCTCCATCATGAGCGACCGCGGATCAAACCGCCTCTTCGGCGGTTGTCGACTTCGACGGGCATTTCCCTGGGAGCTTGAAGGCATGGATGCGAGGACGAACAGGGCAAGATCGGATCTGGAGGAAAAGATCGCGGAACTGGGCCCCTGGTTCCACAACATGGAGATCGGCGGGGTCAGGACCGCGCCGGATCATTTCCTCGGAGACTATCCCGCCTTCAAATGGGCGAAGTTCAAGCACGTATTGCCCGACGATCTCCAGGGCCGCAGCGTGCTCGACATCGGCTGCAATGCGGGTTTCTATTCACTCGAGATGAAGCGGCGCAATGCCGGCCGGGTGCTCGGAATCGATTCCGATCCGCACTATCTGCGGCAGGCGAGGTTCGCGGCGGAATATTCGGGCTTGGAAATCGAATTCCGGGAAATGTCGGTCTATGACGTGGCGAAGCTCGGCGCGATGTTCGATCTCGTGATCTTCATGGGCGTGCTCTATCACCTGCGCCATCCGCTGCTCGCGCTCGACCTGATCCACGATCACGTCGTCGGCGACCTCATGCTGTTCCAGTGCCTGCAGCGGGGCAGTGAGCGCATTCCCGACCTTGCGGGAGACTATGACTTCTCCGAGGAGGATATCTTCGACCGCCCGGATTACCCGAAGCTCTTCTTCGTGGAGGAGCGCTATGCTTCCGACCCGACCAACTGGTTCTTCCCGAACAAGGCGGCGACGGAAGCCATGCTCAGGAGCTCCGGTTTCGTGATCGAGGCCAATCCCGAACCGGAGGTCTATCTCTGCCGGCGCGGGGAGCGGCACTATGCGGCCGATCCCCCGCCAATCCCGAGATGAGGCTTCAATAGCTGACGGTGACCGCCTTGCCTTCTCTCGCCGCGCGAACGGCCGCATCCGCGAGCGTCAGCGCGATCAACCCGTCCTCCGCTGTGGGCGAAGGCGGCGTGCCACCCTCCAGGTTGTCGATGAAGGCGGAGATTTCCGCGGCATAGGCCGCCGTGTAGCGCGTCATGAAGAAATCATGCAGCGGCGGGCGGGTATAGCCGTCTTTGGTGGCGAGCTCGATCGATACCGGCCGCTGGTTTTCCGCTGAAACCGAGCCGAGCGAGCCGTGCACCTCGATGCGCTGATCGTAGCCGTAGCTTGCGCGCCGCGAATTCGAGATCACGCATTGCCGTCCGCTCGCCGTCGTGAGGATCAGGCTCGCGCTGTCGTAGTCGCCGAGTTCGCCAATCTTGGGATCGACGAGCACGGAGCCCGAGGCCATGACGCTGACGATCTCTTCCCCGAGCAGGAAGCGGGCCATGTCGAAATCATGAATGGTCATGTCGCGGAAGATGCCGCCGGAGACCTTGATATATTCCGCGGGCGGCGGGCCTGGATCGCGGCTGGTGATGGTCACCATTTCCACCGTGCCGATCTTTCCGTCGTCGATTGCCTGGCGCACGGCGCGGAAATGCGGGTCGAAGCGGCGGTTGAAGCCGAGCATGACCTTGGCGCCGGTCTTGCGCACCGTTTCTAGGCAGGCTCTCGCACGAGCTACGTCGAGATCAATTGGCTTTTCGCAGAAGATCGCCTTGCCGGCCTTGGCGAAACGCTCGATCAGGTCGGCATGGGTATTCGTGGGGGTGCAGATGATGACCGCATCGATCGCCGGATCGGCTTCTACCGCATCCACCGTGCTGACCCGGCAGCCGGCGCCGTCGGCGATCGCCTGAGCCGCCGCAGGCATGGCGTCCACGACCGCGACGAGCTTCGCCCGCTTGTCCTCCGCGATCGCGCGGGCATGCACCTTGCCAATGCGCCCGGCTCCGAGCAGCGCCAGTTTCGTCACCATGTGTCTCCTCTCAAGGATGCCTGAGCCATTCCATTCAAAGCCGTCTTCTGCTTGCGCCATAGGCCCGAACTGATAGTGCTCGAATTGTCCAAATCTCGATTTGGAATATATGTTCTATTTTGCTAGATTGCGATTTCGTTCATGTCAAGCGGTGAAACGGGAAGTGAAGTCATGGGAGAGACCGGCGGGCCGGCCACCATCAAGGCGTTCGAGGAGCGCTTGCTGGAAGTGTCGGAAGACCTTCCGAAGCGTTTGCGCCAATGCGCCGACTATGTTGCGGCCAACAAGGACCGCATTGCTGTCTCCACGGTGGCGGAGATGGCGGAAGGAGCCGGCGTCCAGCCTTCCGCGTTCATGCGCTTTTGCCAGATTCTCGGCTTTTCCGGCTTTTCGGAAATGCAGCGGCTGTTTCGCGATTCCTATGTGGGCGGCTGGCCGGACTATTCGACGCGCCTGCATCATCTGCGGGAAAAGGCGGAGGGCAGCCCCTCTGCGCTGCTTGCAGAGTTCGTGGAGGCGGGGCGCGCTTCGCTGGAAAACCTCCTGAAGACGATCGAGCCGCAGACCATAGAACAGGCGGTGCAGGCGCTCGCCGGCGCCCATATGATCCATATCATCGGGCTGAGGCGTTCCTTTCCCGTTGCCAGCTATATGGCTTACGCCTTCGAGAAGATGGATGTGCCGGCCATGCTGCACAGCGCCGTCGGTCGTCTCGACAATCGCAATGCCATCCGCTCCGGGGATGTGCTGCTCGCCATCACCTTTTCCCCTTATTCGTCCGAGACCATAGAGCTCGTGGAGTCGGTAAGGGAACGCGGCATTCCGGTGGTGGCGCTCACGGATACGATCGTCAGCCCTTTGCGGAAATTCGATGCGATTGCGCTCTCTGTCTCGGAGGTGGATTTCGGCGCTTTCCGCTCGCTTTCGGCGACCCTCTGTCTCGCGATCGCGCTTTCGGTTGCTGTCGGGACACGACGGTCTGGCTGAATATTCATATTGAAATGTGAAAAAATGGAATTTATAGTCTATTATTGACAGTGTCCGGAATTGCCGAACGGAGGGGCGGTTCCGGAAGCGGGCTTCGCCGTCGGCAGGGAGGGAACTTTGACGCCACTCGATCTCATCACGATCGGCAGATCGTCCGTCGATCTCTATGGCGCTCAGGTCGGCGGACGCCTGGAGGACATGGCTTCCTTCAACAAATATATCGGAGGTTCGCCGACCAATATCGCCGCGGGCGCTGCCCGGCTTGGGCTCAGATCGGCGGTGATCACGCGGGTCGGCGCAGAGCATATGGGCCGCTTCATCCGCGAACAGCTCATCCGCGAAAATGTCGATGTCCGCGGGGTCAAGACCGATCCGGAACGGCTGACAGCGCTGGTTCTGCTCGGCATTCGCGACGAGCATCAGTTCCCGCTGATCTTCTACCGCGAGAACTGCGCCGACATGGCGCTTTGCGAGGACGATATCGATCCGGCCTTCATCGCCGAGGCGCGTTGCGTCTGCGCCACCGGCACGCATCTGTCCCACCCGAATACCGAAGCGGCCGTATTGAAGGCCTTGCGGCTTGCAAGGGAGAACGGCGCCCGTACCGCGCTCGATATCGATTACCGCCCCAATCTCTGGGGGCTTGCGGGGCACGAGGCGGGCGAAAGCCGCTTCATCGAATCTCGCAAGGTGACTGCCAAGCTGCAATCCACGCTTCATCTTTTCGACCTGATCGTCGGCACGGAGGAGGAATTCCATATCGCCGGCGGCTCTACCGATACGCTGGATGCGCTGAAGGCGGTGCGCAGAGTTTCGAATGCGGCGCTGGTCTGCAAGCGCGGGCCGCTCGGCGCGGTGGTTTTCGAGGGCCAAATTCCGGGCAGCCTGGACGACGGGCAAACCGGGCAGGGCTTCCCGATCGAAGTCTTCAACGTGCTCGGCGCCGGTGACGGCTTCATGGCCGGCCTCATGAAGGGCTGGCTCACCGGCGAGGATTGGCCGACGGCTTTGAAATACGCGAATGCCTGCGGTGCTTTCGCGGTTTCGCGGCATGGCTGCACGCCCGCCTATCCAAGCTGGGAGGAGCTGCAGTATTTCTTCCGCACCGGCATACAAAACAAGGCGCTGCGCAAGGACGCGGCGCTGGAACAGGTTCACTGGTCCACCACGCGCACAGGCGACTGGCCGGAAATCCGGGTTTTCGCGTTCGATCATCGCATGCAACTGGAAGCCATCGCCAAGGAAGCCGGGAAAGAACAGGCCTTGATCGACGACTTCAAGGCGCTCTGCCTCAGGGCCGCACTGGAGGTTTCGGGGGACCGGCACGGCTACGGCATTCTCTGTGACAACCGCCTTGGGCGCGAGACCCTCTACAAGGCGACGGGGACCGGTCTCTGGATCGGCCGGCCGGTCGAATGGCCGGGGTCGCGACCGCTGACGCTTGAGCCGGAGCTTGGCCCCGATTTCGGCGGGCTCAACGAATGGCCGCTCGATAACGTCGCCAAGGTGCTCTGCTTCTATCATCCGGACGATGCGCGGCAGATGCGAGCCGAGCAGGAAGCCGTCATCCAGCGCCTCTTTGCGGCGACGCGTCGGAACCGGCTGGAAATGCTGCTGGAAGTCATTCCCTCCAAGGTTGGCCCGACGGATGACCGGACGGTGGCGCGGGTGATCGAGCGTTTCTACGAAATCGGCATCTATCCGGACTGGTGGAAGCTCGAGCCGATGAAGACCGAAGCTTCCTGGGCCAATGCCTGCGAAGCGATCCTGAAGCACGATCCCTATACGCGTGGTATCGTTGTGCTTGGTCTCGATGCGCCGATGGCGGAGCTCAGGGAGAGCCTCAAGACGGCCGCACGCTTCGATCTCGTCAAAGGTTTTGCTGTGGGGCGAACGATCTTCGGCGAGGCTGCGCGGCGATGGTTTGCGGGCGAGATCGGCGACGAGGAGGCGGTGGCCGATATGGCAGGCAAATACCGCGACCTCTGCATGTTCTGGGATGCGGTTCGCGCGGAGGCGAAAAGCGGAAAGGGAGAGACAAGATGAAAACCGTGAGGCTGACGGCGGCGCAGGCGATGGTGCGCTACCTCGCCAATCAGATGACCGAGGAGGGCGTGCCCTTCATTTCCGGCGTGTGGGCGATCTTCGGCCACGGCAATGTCGCAGGCATCGGCGAGGCGCTCGCAGGCGTCCAGGATGAGCTTCCGACCTATCGCGGCCAGAACGAGCAGTCCATGGCGCATGCGGCGATCGCCTATGCCAAGCAGCTTTGCCGCAAGCGAGCCATGGCGGTGACGTCCTCGATCGGACCGGGTGCTGCCAATATGGTGACGGCGGCGGCGCTCGCGCATGTGAACCGTTTGCCGGTGCTATTCATTCCGGGCGATGTCTTTGCCAATCGCGGGCCCGATCCGGTGCTGCAGCAGATTGAGGATTTCAGCGACGGCATCGCCACCGTCAACGATTGCTTCCGACCGGTCAGCCGTTATTTCGACCGTATCAGCCGGCCGGAACACCTGTTAACCGCGCTTCCGCGCGCCATGCGGGTGATGACCGATCCGGCCGATTGCGGCCCGGTGACGCTCGCCTTCTGCCAGGATGTGCAGGCCGAAGCTTATGATTATCCCGAGAGCTTCTTCGAGAAGAAGGTTTGGCACTGGCGGCGGCCGAGGCCGGACGAGAGCGAGCTGAAACGTGCCGTTGAGGCGATCAGGACCGCGAAACATCCGGTCATCGTGGCAGGCGGCGGCGTGCATTACTCCGGTGCGACGGAGGTGTTGCAGGATTTTGCCGCCAGGTTCTGCATTCCGGTGGTCGAGAGCCAGGCCGGCAAATCCGCACTGCCATGGGACCATGCCTGTAACTTTGGGCCCGTGGGCGTGACCGGTGCCACGAGCGCCAATGCGGTCTGCGAGAATGCCGATCTGGTGATCGGTGTCGGTACGCGATTCCAGGATTTCACCACCGGCTCCTGGGCGCTCTTCAAGAACCCGAAGCGGCGCATCCTTTCCTTGAACGTCCAGTCCTATGACAGCGTCAAGCATGAGGCCATTCCGCTTGTCTCCGACGCGAAAGTGGGCCTTGAGCTGATCAGCGCCGCGCTCGGCGAACATCGCTTCGAGGCGCCGGATGGCCGGCTGAAAGCCGAGTGGTTCGCGAAGGCCGACGCGGTGACGGCTGCGCCGAAGGAAGGCAACGTGCTGCCGACGGACATGCAGGTGATCGGCGCCGTACAGCGCGCCTCGCGCGACAATACCGTGGTCATGTGCGCCGCCGGCACCATGCCTGGAGAGCTGCACCAGCTCTGGAAGGCGGGCAGGCCGCTTTCCTATCACATGGAATACGGCTTTTCCTGCATGGGCTACGAGATCGCCGGCGGGCTCGGTATCAAGCTGGCGGAACCGGACCGCGACGTGATCGTGATGGTGGGCGACGGCTCCTACATGATGATGAATTCGGAGTTGGCAACCGCGGTTGCCATGGGCATGAAGATCACCGTGGTGGTTACCGACAATCGCGGCTACGGCTGCATCAACCGCCTGCAGATGGCGACCGGCGGGGCAGAGTTCAACAACCTCTACAAGCACACCAGCCAGGCCAATCCGATGCAGATTGATTTTGCCGCGCATGCCGCCTCCATGGGAGCGGGCGCGCGTAAGGTCTCGACCATCGCGGAACTGGAAACGGCGCTTGCCGAGGCGCGGGAGGCCGAGGCCGCAAGCGTGATCGTCATCGATACCGATCCTTATCCGACGCCGGATGCGGGCGGCTTCTGGTGGGATGTGGCGGTGCCGGAGGTTTCGGCGCGCAGGGAAGTGAACGAGGCTCGCGCCGCTTATGAGACTGCGCTGAAGGAAAGACGATAAGATGATTTTGTATGGCACCAATCCCATTGCCTGGTCGAACGACGACGACCGCACGCTCGGCGCTCACATCAGCCTCGACCAATGTCTAGACGAGGCCTCGAAGATCGGCTTCGACGGCATCGAAAAGGGCCATAAGTTCCCGCAGGAGCCGGATGCGCTGAAGGCGGTGCTGGAGCCGCGCGGGCTGCGTTATGTCTCCGGTTGGCACTCGCTGAACCTGCTGACCAACTCGATCGAGGAGGAGAAGGCGGCGATGCAGCCGGCGCTCGATCTTCTGAAGGCGATGGGCTCGAAAGTCATCATCGTCTGCGAAACGTCGAACGCTATCCATGGCGACGATGGCAAGGCGTTGAACGACCGGCCGCGCCTTGCGGAAGACCGATGGCAAGCTTTCGGCGCGGGCGTCGAGGCACTGGCGGAGTTTGCCGCAGGGCAGGGCATCACGCTCGTCTACCATCATCATATGGGCACGGTGGTCGAGAGCGAGGACGAGATCGACAGGCTGATGCTGCACACCGGCCCGCATGCGAAACTGCTGCTCGATACCGGCCATTGCCTCTTCGGCGGCGGAAATCCGGAGCGTGCCGCCCGAAAGCACATGGCGCGCGTCGGGCATATCCATGCCAAGAACGTGCGGCCGGAGATCGCCGCCCAAGTGCGGGAGGAGGGGCTTTCCTTTCTTGAGGGCGTGCGGCGCGGCGTCTTCACCGTGCCGGGCGATGCGGCAGGCGGTGTCGAGTTCACGCCGGTCCTTCGGATTGCAGCCCAGCACGGCTACCAGGGCTGGCTGGTGATCGAAGCGGAGCAGGACCCGGATGTCCGCAATCCCTTCGAATACCAGAGCATGGGCCTTTCCTCGCTCAAGGCGATGGCGCAGGCAGTCGGCCTCGACAAGGGGCCGGCGGAGGAGGCGAGAGCATGACCAACCTGTTGCGCAAACCGAAGGGCACCAGCGGCAAGGTGCACGATGTGACGCCGAAGGATGCCGGCTGGGGTTATGTCGGCTTTGGGTTCTACAAGCTGAAACCAGGCGAAAATGCCGCCGAGCAGACCGGCGAGACGGAAGTGATCCTCGTTCTGGTGGAAGGCAAGGCGGAGATTTCCGGCGGCGGCAAGGATTTCGGCGAACTCGGCGACCGCATGAACGTCTTCGAGCGCAAGGCGCCGCATTGCGTCTACATTCCCGCCGGAGCCGAATGGAACGCGACCGCCACGACCGATTGCCAGCTTGCCGTCTGCACCGCGCCGGCCAAGCCCGGCCGGGAGGCGCGCGTGATCGGTCCCGAGGGGCTTTCGCTCACCGAGCGCGGCAAGGGCGCCAATACACGCTATATCTTCCCGATCGCCATGGAAGAGCGCGATGTTGCTGAGAGCCTGCTCGTCACGGAAGTCTTCACGCCCTCGGGCAACTGGTCATCCTATCCACCGCATCGGCATGACGAGGACAACTATCCGGAGATGACCTATCTGGAGGAAACCTATTATCACCGGCTCAATCCGGCGCAGGGTTTCGGTTTCCAGCGCGTGTTCACGGAGGACGGATCGCTGGATGAGACCATGGCGGTCGCGGATGGGGATCTTGTTCTGGTGCCGAAGGGGCACCATCCCTGCGGCGCGCCCTATGGCTACGAAATGTATTATCTCAACGTGATGGCCGGGCCGATCCGCAAATGGCGGTTCAAGAACCATCCGGATCATGACTGGATATACCGGCGCGACAACCCCTGACGCGCCGGCCTGAATATCTTCGGCATCGGAATTGGGAGGATGAGATGGCTGGCTTGGGTGTCGGGCTGATCGGGACCGGCTATATGGGCAAGTGCCATGCGCTGGCCTGGAATTCGGTGGCGAGCGTCTTCGGTGATGTCGAGCGGCCGCGGCTGGTGGCGCTTGCGGAGGTCGATGCCGATCTTGCGGCCCGCAAGGCGGCGGAACTCGGCTTCGCCACCTCGACCGGTAACTGGCGCGACGTGATCGCCGATCCGGCTGTCGATATCGTCTCCGTCACCACGCCGAATGCCTTCCATGCCGAAATGGCGATCGCAGCACTCGAGGCCGGCAAGCATGTCTGGTGCGAAAAGCCGATGGCGCCGCTGCTTGCCGATGCGGAGCGCATGCAGGCCGCGGCCAAGCGGTCCGGCAAGGTGGCCGCGATGGGCTACAATTATATCCAGAACCCGATGATCCGCCATATGAAGGCGTTGATCGCCGAGGGAGCTGTCGGCGCGGTCAACCACGTCCGGGTCGAGATGGACGAGGATTTCATGGCCGATCCGCAGGCGCTCTTCTATTGGAAGAGCGAGGCGTCATCCGGCTATGGCGCGCTCGACGACTTCGCCGTGCATCCGCTTTCGTTGCTCTTTACGCTGTTCGGCCATGTGGACGCGGTCATTGCCGATATGGTGAAGCCCTATGCGGAGCGGCCGCTTGCCGGCGGCGGCAAGCGCGCCGTCGAGAACCACGATGTGGCGAGCGTTCTGGTGCGTCTCCAGGGCGGTGTCTCGGCCGTGCTGATGGCGAACCGCTCCGCCTGGGGTCGCAAGGGCCGCATCGCGCTGCAGATCTTCGGGTCGGAAGGTTCGATCCTTTTCGACCAGGAGCGGATGAACGAGTTCGAGCTTTACCAGAACAAGGGCGGCAAGGCCGAGCACGGCTTCCGCAAGGTACTCGCCGCGCCGGAGCACGCTCCGTATAATCGCTTCATCCCGGCCCCCGGCCACGGCCTTGGCTTCAACGATCTGAAGATCATCGAATGCCGGGAATTGATCTCGGCGATCAAGGGCGAGAAGGCGCATCTCATCGGCTTCGACGATGGTCTCAGGATCGAGCGCAGCGTGCATGCCATGGCCCGTTCATTCACCGAACAGCGCTGGATTTCGGTCGAGGTGTGATTTCTCTCCATACTCCCTAAACTCAAAAAAGCCGCCTCTCGGGCGGCTTTTTTTGAGTTACGGTCCAAAAAGAAAGCGGCGCCGAAGCGCCGCAGTTGGGAGGAGGGCTTGAAGCAGTTTTAAACCTTGGCTCGCTTCTTCTGGCGGTAGACGTCGGTCACCACGGCGGCGACGATAATCATGCCTTTGACGATTTCCTGATAGTAGGCGTCCACGCGCAGGAAAGTGAAGCCGGAGGTCATGACACCGAGGATGACGGTGCCGATCACAGTGCCGGTGATGCGCCCCGCGCCGCCGGCGAGCGAGGTGCCGCCGATGACGGCTGCCGCAATGGCGTCGAGCTCGTACATCACGCCCATGCCTGCCTGTGCCGTCTGAGCGCGCGCCGCCGTCACCACGCCTGCAAGGCCCGCCAGCATGCCGGCGATCGCATAGACCTTCACGAGGTGCGCTTCGATATTGATGCCGGAGACGCGGGCCGCCTGCACATTGGCGCCGATCGCATAGGTGAATTTGCCGTAGCGGGTATAGCGCAGCGCGATGTGGAAGATGATCGCCACAGCCAGGAATACGACGACCGGCCAGATGCCCGTTCCGATAAAGGTGAAGTTCTCGGTCAGGCCGGAGACCGGCTGGCCTTTGGTGTACCATTTGGAAATGCCGCGGGCCGTCACCATCATGCCGAGGGTTGCGATGAAGGGCGGTATTTTCGTCCTGGCTATGAGCTGGCCGTTGATGAAGCCGGCCAGCAGGCCCGCGATGATGCCGACGCCGATCGGCACGAAGAAGGGCATGTCGGTGAGGCTCGGATAGAGCGCCCGCGGCCAGGTGGAGGACTGGGCGACACTGGCGGACAGCATTGCCGTCATGCCGACCACCGAGCCGGAGGAAAGATCAATGCCGCCGGTGATGATGACCTGCGTCACGCCGACGGCGATGATGCCGATAACCGAAACCTGCAGGATCATGATCGTCAGGCGCTGCTGGTTGAAGAGGAAGCTCTGGCCGACGAAGATCCAGCCGAGCAGCTCGTAGACGAGCGCTATGGCGATCAATACGAGAAAGATGTTCGCTTCGGGCGGCATGCGCCGCCGACGTCGCGCCGGGGTTACCTTGAGATTGCCTTTGGCGGCAGCGTCCGTGCTCATTGTCTTCTCCTCCTGAAGTCTTCGTTGGCGTCAGCGCGAGGCGAGATCCATGACCTTGATCTGCGTCGCTTCCGCCCGATCGAGGAAGCCGGTCACCCGGCCCTCGTGCATCACCATGATCCGGTCGCTCATGCCGAGGATTTCCGGCATTTCCGAAGAGATCATGATGACCGCCACCCCGGTGCGGGCCATTTCGCAGACGAGACGGTGGATCTCCGCCTTGGCGCCGACATCGATGCCGCGTGTCGGCTCGTCGAGAATGAGGATACGCGGATGGGTGAGCATCCAGCGGCCGATCAGCACTTTCTGCTGGTTGCCGCCGGAAAGGTTCTCCACCCGCTCGGCGAGGCTCGGCGTTTTGACGCGCAGCTTGCGGCACATCTCCTCGCAGACTTCCTCCAGCTGGTTTTCCTGCACGAAACCGTTCTTGACGAACTTGTCCTGAAGCACCGCGAGCTGCATGTTCTCCAGCACGTCGAGGATCAGCAGGCAGCCGGTGTCCTTGCGGTCTTCGGTCAGGAAAGCCATGCGATTGCGGATGGCTGTCGTAGGCGTATCGATCGCCACCGGTTTTCCGTCGATCTCGATGGTGCCGGAGCTTGCGGGCGTCACGCCGAACAGGGTTTCGGCGACGTTCGACCGGCCGGAGCCGACGAGGCCCGCCACACCGAGGATTTCGCCGGCACGCAGATCGAACGAAACGTCGTTGAAAACACTCTTCAGCGTCAGGTTCTTCACCGAAAGGACGACATTGCCGATCGGCACCTCCTCCTTCGGGAACATCTGGGTTATTTCTCGGCCCACCATCATGCGGATGATGTCGTCGCGGGTGACCTCAGTGGAGGCGTGGGTGCCGATATATTTGCCGTCGCGGAATACGGAGAGCTCGTCGGCGATCTCGAAGAGCTCGTTCATCTTGTGGGTGATGTAGACGATGCCGATGCCCTGGTCGCGCAGCCCGCGGATGATACGGAAGAGATGATCAACCTCGCGCTCGGTCAGCGCCGAGGTCGGCTCGTCCATGATGAGGACGTCGGATTCATAGGAGACCGCCTTTGCGATCTCGACCATCTGACGATTGGCGACGGAGAGGTCCCCGACCTTCGCCTCGGGATCGATGCCGATATTGAGGCGGTCGAAGAGCTCCTCCGTGCGCCGGTACATCTCGCCGTGATCGACCAGGCCGAAACGGTTGAGCGGCTCGCGGCGAATCCAGATATTCTCCGCGACCGTCATATAGGCCATCAGGTTCAGTTCCTGATGGATCATCGCAATGCCGTTCTCCAGCGCGTCGAGCGGGGAGGAAAGGCGGATGTCGACACCCTTCAGCTGCACGTTGCCCTTGTCCGGCTGGTAGATGCCGGCAAGTATCTTCATGAGGGTCGATTTCCCGGCGCCGTTCTCGCCCATCAGCGCATGCACGCTGCCGCGCTTTAGCCGGAAGGAGACGTCGTCAAGGGCGACCACGCCCGGAAATTCCTTGCGGATACCTTCGGCGGAAAGCAGGTATTCCGCATTTGGAACTGCGCCGCTCTTGCGCACGGCAGCCATTGTCGACGGGCTGACAACCATCGCCATCTCCTCAAGGCTTGATCGGGCAAATCGGGATGCGGGGCGGGTCCCCGCATCCCGGGTTCGGTCACGTCAGTTCTTGGCGACGAATTCCTGAACGTTTTCCGGTGTCACGAGCTGGAAGGGGATGTAGACCTTCTTCTCGACCGTCTCGCCCTTGGCGAGCTTCAGGGCTGCGTCCAACGCGCCCTTGCCCTGGCCCGCCGCATCCTGGAACACCGTTACGTCGAGGTCTCCGGCCTGCATGGCGGCAAGCGCATCCTGCGTGGCATCGACACCCGCGACGACGACGTCCTTCATGTCCTTGCCGGCGGCTTTCAGCGCCTGAATGGCGCCGATCGCCATCTCGTCATTGTTGGAGATGACGGCGTTGAACTCGATTCCGCTCGACAGCCAGTTGGTGACAAGGTCGGAGCCTTGCGTGCGCTGCCAGTTCGCCGTCTGCTCTTCGACGATCTCCATGCCCTTGCATTCGTCCGTGGCGACAATGTCGTGCACCGCCTTGGTGCGCATGCGCGCGCCTTGATTGGAAAGCTCGCCCATCATGATGACGGCCTTGCCCTTGCCGCCGAGAAGGCGGCAGACTTCCTTGGCTTCCAGCGTGCCGGCAACGATTTCCTCCGAGGCCACGAAGGCCTGTTTGTCCGGCAGGGTGTCGACGTTGACCGGCTCGCGATTGACATAGACGAGCGGAATGCCCGCATCCGCGGCGATCTTCGACATCGCGGTGGTGGCATCGGTATCGACCGGGTTGACGATAATGGCATCGACGCCCGCGGCGATGAAGTTCTGGATCTGGCTCTGCTGCTTGGCCACGTCGTTCTGGGCGTCTTCCACCTGCAGCGTCACGCCATCCATGGTCTTGGCGTAATCCTGCATGCCGTTGCGCAGCACGGTCAGGAAGTTGTCGTCGAACAGCGCCATGGATACGCCGACGGTTTCGGCATGCGCGGCGGTGCTCAGCAAGACGGAAAGCGCGGCACCCAAAAAGAGCTTCTTCATGGTGATTTCCTCCTCAAGCGGTGTCCGGTGCCACCTGTTCTCGCCGGAAACCGGCCCTCCGGCCGGTTGCGCATTCCCCCGCGCTCCCAACGCGGGCGGCGAAACGGAACAAATGCACCGCTTCCCTGGAATGCGGATAATTTATTCCATTTTTTGGATTGGCGTCAACGGTGCTGGAAGTGGAAAACGGAGAATTTACCGGGAATCCTTGGATTCTCGGCCATTCTCGTCTTCCGATCTCAAGAGGAGCGATGGAATATTCGTTCCAATTCCCGCTGTCCATGGTCTGCAGCGGCGAAAGGAACGAGTTCAAGGCGGAGAGGAAAGGAGCATTACGAGCCGGGTTTTTCCGCGCCCTTGCCGCCTCGCGAGCGGATAAGCGTGCGCGCGGAGGTCTGCACCTGCGGCAGATGATCGGCTTCCAGCGATGCGAAGAGCCAGTCGATAAAGACTCGGATGATCGGGGTCGACCGCACGGCAGGCCTGCAGGCGACATAGAAGGCATCGTTTGCCGGAACGCTCAGGTCGAAGGGCACGATCAGCTCCCCCTTAGCGATGAGCTTGCTCGCCGTGATCGTATCGCCGAGCGCGATGCCGTGCCCATGCAAGGCGGCTTCCGTGGAAAACCGCGCATCGCCCATGAAATGCTGCTGGCGACGGGGCAGGTCGATCGCATCGGCCGCGGCAAACCATGTATTCCACTCGCGCCCGTCGGCATCGCCGTGCAGCAGTACGTGGTCTTCCAGATCACGGATGGAGCGTAGCGGTCGGCTGTTCAGGAGCGTCGGGCTCGCCACGGGAAAAAGCCGCAGGTTGCTCCAAAGGCGCGCCCAGGCATCGGGCCAATTGCCGTCTCCGTAGAGAATGCAGACGTCGACATCAGGGGAATGCAGTCCAGCGGGATCGTTCGATGCGGTGAGCTTGAGCCTGACGCCCGGAAATTGCTCGGTGAAGGAATTGAGGCGCGGCACGATCCAGAAAGAGAAGAGCGCCGGAACGCAGGTGATCGACAGTTCGCCGCTGGTGGCCGGGCGCTTCATCTGCGCGGTCGCCGCCGCGATTTCGCCGAAAGCCTGGGTGACGGCCGGCAGTAGAAGTGCGCCTTCGGAAGTAAGCTTCAGTCGTTTGGAGCCGCGCTCGAACAAGGTGACGCCGAGAGATTCCTCCAGCGCCTTGATCTGGTGGCTGACGGCGCCGTGGGTGACGTTCAGCTCCCTGGCAGCCGCCGAGACGGAGCCGCGCCTCGCCGTCGCTTCGAAGGCGCGCAGGGGATTGAGGGGAGGGAGCCGGCTCGTCATTTCCGGAATGCTCCAGTGTGAGTTTTTCTCACATCATCTGCTAGAACAATCTCAATTGCTTTTCCAGCCCGTCTCGGCGGATAATGATGAAAACAGAGGCTGCGATCCTCAGGGAACAAAAAATAGGCTGCACGCGCAGACTCAGGAACAGGTGAAGCAATCATGGCATTCGACGCGAAGAAGCTCGAGGAATTGCGGACGAAATTTCTCGACGGCCAGGGCAGCGAAATCTTCGATCCGAAGTTTCGCAAGGTCGCCGACAAGATCTTCAACAAGCGCGGCACCCGCGTCGCGCCCTATTCCGGCGTTCCCACCTTCGTGAGCGCGCCGCACCTGCCGGTGGATTCCGAAAACCCGGATTTCGAGGACCTGCAGGTGGCGATCCTCGGCATACCGATGGACCTCGGCGTCACCAACCGGCCGGGCTCCCGGTTTGGACCCAGGGCCTTGCGCACCATCGAGCGCATTGGTCCCTATAATCATGTGCTGGAATGCGCGCCGGTCTTCGACCTGCGGGTCGCGGATATCGGCGACGTTCCCTTCCGCAGCCGCTATCGCCTAGAGATGAGCCACGAGGACATCGAAAAGCGCATCGGCCAGATCGTCGATGCGGGCGTGCTGCCGCTCTCGGTCGGTGGCGACCATTCGATCACGCATCCGATCCTGAAGGCGGTTGGAAAGAAGGCGCCGGTCGGCCTTATCCATATCGATGCCCATTGCGACACGAGCGGCTTTTTCGACGAGACGAAGTTCCATCACGCAGGACCTTTCCGCAATGCGGTTCTGGACGGCGTGCTCGACCCGACCCGGACGATCCAGATCGGCATTCGGGGTGCCGCGGAATATCTCTGGGAGTTCTCCTATGCCTCCGGCATGACGGTGATCCATGCGGAAGAGGTGACCGGCATGGGCATTCCGGCGATCATCGAAAAGGCCAAGGCGATCGTCGGCGACGGGCCGACCTATCTTTCCTTCGATATCGACAGCCTCGATCCGAGCTTCGCGCCCGGCACGGGCACGCCGGAGATCGGCGGGCTTACCACCCGCGAGGTCCTGGAGCTCATCCGCGGCCTCAAGGGCATCAATCTCGTCGGTGGCGATGTGGTGGAGGTCGCGCCGCAATACGACGCGACCAGCAATACCGCCCAGACAGGCGCGCAGATATTGTTTGAAATCCTCAGCTTGATGGTCTTCAGCCCTTCCGTGAAGGGGCGGGCCTGAGATAAATGCGCTATAAAGAGTGGGAACTCGTCCGGCAGGCCTAGGCCGCGCGGGCAAATAAAGGAGTAAAGATCATGCGTGACATTCTCAACGCCAAACTCGGCCGCCGCGCCGTACTCGGGGCCGGCCTTGCCGGTGTCTCCATGCTGGCCATGCCGGCGGTGCTGCGGGCCCAGGAGAAGAGCCTGAAGGTCGGCGTCTATGGCGGCTTCTTCAAGGATTCTTTCGACAAGAACATCTTCGCCGATTTCACCAAGGCGACCGGCATTGCCGTCGAATCGGTCGCGGAGCCGACCGGCGAGGCCTGGCTGGTGCAGCTCGAGCAGGCCGCACGCGCAGGCGCCGCCCCGGCAGACGTTTCGATGATGTCTCAGGTTGCGATCCTGAAGGGCCAGGCGAACGATCTTTGGGCGCCGCTCGATGCCGCCAAGCTGCCGAACAGCAAGAACCTCATCGACCGTTTCATCAACAAGTATCCGGATGGGCGCATCGCCGGCATCGGTGCCGTTTCCTGGTACATCACGCTGGTGAC
Organism: Rhizobium moroccans; assembly: GCF_057559155.1. NCBI lineage: Bacteria > Pseudomonadati > Pseudomonadota > Alphaproteobacteria > Hyphomicrobiales > Rhizobiaceae > Rhizobium > Rhizobium moroccans. Next base: position 39,236 of record NZ_JBHFJG010000047.1, read on the forward strand.
CAATACCGACGTCTACAAGGAAGCGCCCACATCCTGGGCAGCGCTTTGGGACCCCGCCAATGCCGACAAGCTCGGGCTGCTGGCGCTCGTCTCCAATTCCTTCCTGCTGGAAGTGACGGCGAAAACCCACCTTGGGGGCACCAATGCGCTGGATACCGACGAGGGCATCATCAAAGCGCTGGAGAAGCTCGCCGAAGTGAAGCCGAACGTGCGGCTCTGGTATCGCGACGAGGCGCAGTTCGAGCAGGCGCTGAAATCCGGCGAAATCCCGATGGGGCAATATTATCACGACGTGACGGGTCTTGCCGCGGCCGACGGCTTCCCGGTCCGCTCTACCTTCCCGAAGGAAGGCGGTATCCTGGATTCCGGCTCCTGGGCCGTGTCTCGGGCTTCGGAGAAGACCGAGGAGGCGCATGTCTTCATCGATTACATGTGCCAGCCGGCGATCCAGGCGACGCTGTCGCGCAAGGTCGGCACCTCACCCACCGTCAAGCGCGACCTGCTCGACCTGACGGACCAGGAATTCGCAGCGGTTTCCTCCGATATCGAGCCGATCATTCCGCGCTACGATCTCTATCAGAGCAAGTCCGACTTCCTGAACCAGAAGTGGACGGAGATGATTGCGGGGTAAGTTTTCATCCCCTCTCCGCGCTTGCGGGGAGAAGCAAGCGTGTGGCACCCATCCCTCCCCCTTGTGGGGAGGGTGGCCCGAAGGGCCGGGAGGGGTTATACCCACGCTCTAATGTTCCCCTCCCCAACCCCTCCCCACAAGGGGGAGGGGCTTAGCAGCGGAGACCGAATGTCGGGATTGAACCTTGAGCACGTGACGAAGCAGTTCGGCACGTTTACCGCCGTCAACGATGTCAGCCTCTCGGTGCCCGACGGTACGTTCGTGTGCCTCCTTGGCCCATCCGGTTGCGGCAAGACCACGCTGATGCGGATGATCGCCGGGCTCGACCTGCCGACCCGAGGCTCGATCAATCTTGCCGGTCACGACATTACCGAAGTGCCGACCCACAAGCGCGAGCTCGGCATGGTCTTCCAGTCGCTGGCGCTCTTTCCGCACCTGACGGTCGGCGAGAACATCGCCTATTCGCTGCGCATCCGCGGCGTCGGTAAGGAGGAGCAGAAGAAGCGGGTAGACGAACTTCTGGCGATGATCCATCTGCCGGGCTTTGCCGACCGCTCCGTCAGCAAGCTTTCCGGCGGACAGCGCCAGCGCGTGGCGATCGCCAGGGCGCTTGCCATCTCGCCCAAGCTCTTCCTGCTGGATGAGCCACTTTCGGCGCTCGACGCCAAGCTGCGCGAGGCCATGCAGGTGGAACTGCGCCAACTCCAGCAGCGGCTCGGCATTACCACGATCGTCGTTACCCACGATCAGCGCGAGGCGATGACCATGGCCGATACGGTCGTCGTCATGAACGGCGGCGAAATCCGCCAGGCCGCGCCACCGGTCGAAATCTATCGCCGGCCGGCCGACAGTTTTGTCGCGGATTTCATCGGCCAGACCAACCTCATTCCCTTCTCGGCGGATAATGCCGGGCGCGCCACCGTGCTCGGCGAGATGGTCGAAGGGCTTTCGATCCCCCAGGGCGCGAAGGGAACGCTCTCCGTCCGTCCGGAGGATGTTCAACTGACTGCTCCCGGCCATGGCGTAATCGCGGGCACGGTCAGCTTCATCCGTGATCTCGGCGGCGCGATCGAAACCTTCGTGGAAGCGGGCGGCCAGCAGATCGTCGCGGTTTCCTCGCCGCGCAACCGGCCGGAAGTGACGGTCGGCCAGAGCGTCGGCATCCGCCTCGATCCGGAAACCAGCGTGGTGCTCGCAAAATGAGACGCGAACCGCCCCAGCGCCTCGCCGACTATGGGCCGCTCTTCTTTCCGGCCGGCATGCTGACCGTGTTCTTCGTGGTGCCCTTCGCCACGATGATCGCGGTTTCCTTCTTCCAGCGCGAGCAGGGCGGCTTCTACCAGCCGGCCTTCGTGCTGGACAATTATGCACGCTTCCTCAGCCTGTTCTTCGGCCGGGTTCTGGGCTTCTCGCTGATGCTGGCGATCGCGGTGGCGATTGCCTGCGTCGTCATCGGCATTCCCTTCACCTATCTCCTGTCCCGTACGGCGCGGAAGGTGCAGATCCTCTGGCTGGTGGCGCTGCTCTCGATCCTGTCGCTCTCGGAAGTGATGATCGGTTTTGCCTGGTCTACACTGTTCTCGCGCACGGCGGGTCTCACCAATCTCTTCGTCTGGCTGGGGCTGATGGCGCAGCCGCAGGCGCTGACGCCGAGCTTCGGCGCGGTGATGACCGCGATGACCTACCAGGCCTTTCCCTATACCGTGCTGGTTCTCTATCCGGCGCTGGTGCGGCTCGACCCGACGCTGACGGAAGCGGCGCGCACCCTCGGCGCCTCTCCGGTAAAGGCCTTTTTCACCGTCGTCGTGCCGGCGCTCAGGAACACCATCCTTGCGACGCTGATCATGGTCTTCATCTTCGCGCTTGGCTCCTATCTTCTGCCGCAGCTTCTCGGCCGGCCGCAGCACTGGACGCTTTCGGTGCTGATCACCGACCAGGCGATCTACCAGTCGAACATGCCGTTCGCGGCGGCCATGGCCGTCTTCCTCGTGCTGGTCACGCTTGGTCTCGTGGGACTGGCGCTTTATGTCGGACGCCAGAAGGAGGCCGCATGACCGCGCTGCGCCGCCTTTTCTTCTTCCTCGTCGGCCTGTTCCTGGCCCTGCCGCTGATCGTCGTCGCCGGCGTCTCGGTCAACCAGAAACAGACGCTCGCCTTTCCGCCGCAGGGTTTTTCGCTCTCCTGGTATGGCGAGATCTTCACCAACAGCGAATGGCGCAATGCGCTCATCGCTTCCGTCACGCTGGCTGCGCTTTCGGCCGCGCTGGCGCTGCTCGTCGCGCTGCCGCTTGCCTGGTTCCTGTGGCGGCGGGTAGCGCCCTGGGCAAACATCTTCCGGCTTCTCGGCGTAGCACCCTTCACCCTGCCGCCGGTCATCACCGCATTGGGGCTGCTCACCTTCTGGGCGACGACCGGCTTTTATGGCCAGCCTTGGACCGCGGTCATCAGCCACGCGATCTTCTTCGTGACCCTGCCGTTGGTGACGCTGTCGCTCGGCTTTTCGGCGATCGACCGTTCGCTGGTGGAAGCGGCCGCGACCATGGGCGCGGATGACAGGACGATCTTCCGCACCGTCGTGATGCCGCTGATCCTGCCCTATGTGGTCTCCGGCTATGCCTTCGCCTTCGTACTGTCGCTCAATGAGTACATCGTCGCCTACATGACGGTGGGCTTCACGATGGAAACCCTGCCGATCAAGATCTTCAACGCGCTGCGCTACGGCTATACGCCCACCATGGCCTCGGTCACGGTGTTGTTCCTGGCAATCGCAGCGGTGGTCTTCGGCCTCGTCGCCCGCTTCGGCGACCTGCCGAAACTGCTCGGAGCCATGGCGGAAGACAAATGAAGATTGCCGGTCTCCAGATGGAATCGATCGTGGGTGATGTCGAGGCGAACCTCGCCAAGATCGATCGCGCCGCCGAAAGGGCGAAGGCTGAGGGGGCCGATCTGCTGATCGGGCCGGAACTGGCGTTGACCGGCTATGGCGCGGCGGAGAAGTTTCCGTCGCTTGCCGTTCCCGCCCATGGCGAGGTCACCGAGCGGCTTTCGGAAATGGCTGAAAGGCATGGTCTGGCGATCGTCGCGGGTTTTGCCGAGAAGACCCATGAAGCCGTCTTCAACAGCGCTTTCTTCACCGACGACAAGGGGCAGACCGCGGTCTACCGCAAGTGCAATCTCTACGGACCCTACGAGCGGCAATGGTTCCGTCAGGAAGACCAGCGCGAGGTGCTGGTGACTGTGGGAAACCTCAGGCTCGGATTCCTGATCTGCTATGATGTGGAGTTTCCGGAAAACGTGCGTCGTCTGGCAAAGGCCGGGGCCGATCTCGTGGTGGTGCCGACCGCATTGCCGAAAGGCTGGTCCGGCAGTTTCATCGCCGAGCATATGATCCGGGTGCGCGCGTTCGAGAACCAGGTTTTCGTCGCTTACATCAATCATTGCGGGGCGGACGAGAACTTCGCCTATGCGGGGCTTTCGCGGATCGCAGCACCGGATGGCAGCCTGCTTGCCGAAGGGCCGGTGGAAGGCGAAGCGCTGCTGATCGCGAAGATCGACCCCGCGGCATTCGCCAAGTCGAAAGCGGAAAATACCTATCTTGCCGATTTAGGCCGGTAGAGCACCGCGACATCGATCGTCGCGGCGCCGTGTTGAGATTAGCGACCCTTGGCGGCTCGCCATTTGGCGAAATCGGCCTTCGTCTCTTCCTTCGTCGCCGGATAGAGGCCGATGATGGAACGGCCGTTCAGCACTTCCTCGGTGACGAAATCCTCGAACGCGGTCATCTCCACTGCCTCGTCGGCGATCTCTTCGGCGAGATGGGCGGGCACGATCACTACGCCTTCGGCATCGCCGATGACGACGTCGCCCGGCCAGACCGCCACGTCGCCGCAGCCGATCGGCACGTTGATGTCGAGCGCCTGGTGGAGCGTCAGGTTGGTCGGGGCGGACGGCCGCGAGTGATAGGCGGGGATATCGAGTTCGGCGATCTCGGGGCTATCGCGGAAACCGCCATCGGTGACGACTCCGGCAACGCCGCGCACCATCAGCCGCGATACGAGGATCGAGCCGGCGGAAGCCGCGCGTGGGTCCTTGCGGCTGTCCATCACCATCACATGGCCGGGCGGGCAGCGCTCGACCGCCGCGCGTTGCGGATGTTCCGGGTTCTGGAAGACGGTAAGCGGGTTCAGGTCCTCGCGTGCCGGGATATAGCGCAGGGTGAAGGCCTGGCCCACCATGTTACGGGCTTTGGGTTTCAGCGGATGCACATCCTGGATGAACTGGTTGCGCAGGCCGCGCTTGAAGAGCGCGGTGCAGAGCGTCGCGCAGCTCACGCTTTCGTATTTCTTGCGCGTCGCATCGGAAAGCACGTAATCGGTCATCAGGTCTCCCCGCTTAGTAAATGTCCGGTTCACCGGCTGCGGCACCGAATTCCCGTTCCAGGAAGTCGAAGTCGCAACCTTCATTGGCCTGCTTGATGTGTTTGGAGAACATCCAGCCGTAGCCGCGCTCATATTTCTCTGCCGGCGGCACCCATTCGGCACGGCGACGGGCAAGCGTCGCCTCATCCACCAGCATGTCGATCCGCCGGTTCGGCACATCGACGCGGATGATGTCGCCCGTCTTGACCAGTGCGAGCGGCCCTCCGACATGGGATTCGGGCGCGACATGCAGGATGCAGGCGCCATAGCTGGTGCCGCTCATGCGAGCATCCGAAATGCGCAGCATGTCGCGATAGCCCTGCTTGAGGATCTTCTTCGGGATCGGCAGCATGCCCCATTCCGGCATGCCGGGGCCACCCTTGGGGCCGGCATTGCGCAGGATCAGCACGTGATCCGGCGTCACGTCGAGATCGTCGCGGTCGATCATCGCCTTCATCTCGGGATAGCTGTCGAAGACGAGAGCCGGGCCTTCATGCACGCGCAGGCGCTCCTCGCAGGCGGCGGGCTTCATCACGCAGCCGTCGGGGGCGAGATTGCCCCTCAAAACCGCAAGCGAGCCCTCCGGATAGATCGGGTTGGAAAGCGGGCGGATGACGTCGTCATTGTAGACCTTGGCGCCCTTCAGCGTTTCTCCGAGCGGGAAGCCGCTGACGGTCATCGCATCGAGATCGAGAAGGTCCTTGATCTCGGCCATCAGGGCTCTCAGCCCGCCGGCGTAATAGAAATCCTCCATCAGGTATTTCTTGCCGGAGGGCCGTATATTGGCCACCACCGGCGTCGTGCGGCCAGCGAGATCGAGATCGTCCAGCGAAAGCGGCACGCCGGCGCGGCGGGCCATCGCGATCAGGTGCACCACCGCATTGGTGGAACAGCCGGTCGCCATCGCCACCGTCACGGCGTTCTTGACCGAGGCAGGCGTGATGATCTTTCCCGGCGTCAGGTCTTCCCAGACCATTTCCACGGCCCGGCGGCCGCAGCGCGTGCTCATGCGGATGTGGTTGGCATCGGCAGCCGGGATGGAGCTCGCCCCAGGCAGCGTCAGGCCGAGGGATTCGGTGATCGCGGTCATGGTGCTCGCGGTGCCGAAGGTCATGCAGTGGCCGTAGGAGCGGGCGATGCCTTCCTCGACGCCGACCCATTGCTCGTCGGAGATCGTGCCGGCGCGCCGCTCGTCCCAGTATTTCCAGGCATCCGAGCCCGAGCCCAGCCATTCACCCTTGTAGTTGCCGCGCAGCATCGGGCCGGCCGGCAGGAAGATCGTCGGCAGGCCGGCGCTGACCGCGCCCATGATGAGGGCAGGAGTGGTCTTGTCGCAGCCGCCCATCAGCACCGTCCCGTCGATCGGGTGCGCCCGCAGCAGTTCCTCGGCCTCCATGGCCAGAAAGTTGCGGTAGAGCATGGACGTTGGCTTCAACGCGCTTTCGGAAAGCGACTGCACCGGAAGCTCCACCGGAAAGCCGCCCGCCTGCAGAACGCCACGCTTCACGTCCTCGACGCGTTCCTTGAAATGGGCATGGCAGGCATTGAGATCCGACCACGTATTGAGAATGCCGATGATGGGCTTCTTGCCCCAGTCCTTCTCGTCGTAGCCCATCTGCATCAAACGCGACCGGTGACCGGACGAACGCAGGTCGTCGGGCGCGAACCATCTCGCGCTGCGGAGAGTATCTGCCTTTTTCATTGATCGTCTTCCAGAATATCCTGTTTGGCCCTGTCCGATGCTCCTTCCGATTTGTCTCCTAAACTCGCGGAACGGAACATAGGGAGGTGGGACCACCTCTTCCCGGCAGGCAACTTAGCAGGCTTTTTGCGGATTGATATATCAAATTTCAGCCTTGATATATCAAATTTCAGATGGTAGCGATTGGGCATCTGAGAGGCGCGGGAGGATAGGATGACCGATCAGGATCCATTCCTGTCAGTCGAGCCGGTTTTCCTGAAAAGCCTGCGTGACCACGTCTATGGCCTCGTCCGCGAAGCGATCCTCTCCGGCCGGCTGAAAAGCGGCGACAAGTTCAACGAGCGGCAGCTCGCAGCCCAGCTCGGCATCAGCACGACCCCGCTGAAGGAAGCGCTGCGCGTGCTGGAGGCGGAAGGCCTCGTGCGTTCGGAAGCGCGTCGCGGCATCTATGTCACCTTCGATGCTGCCCAGGCGGAAGAGATGATGCTGGCGCGGGCAGCGCTCGAGAGCATGATCGCGCGTCAGGCCGCCAAGCGTATCACCGAGGATCACATCAAGCGAATGCGGGAACTTCTGCCGCTCATGCGGGCAGGCTCCAGAACCAGCGATGTGTTGCACCTTATCGGGCTCAACGAGCAGTTCCACAATCTGATCTACGAGGCATCGGGCTGCAATTATCTGCGCCGGCTCCAGAGCGGGCAGCAGATTTATGACCATGCGGCGAGTGTAAACGCGCTTTCCGATGAACCGGAGCGGCTGCTTGCCTTCGAAGAGCATCAGGCCATTGCAAACGCGATCATCACGCGAAATCCCGATTTGGCAGAGCGGCTGATGCGCGATCACGTCATACGTTCGGGCGAGAAACACCTCGCCTTTCTGGCTCATTCCGAAAACTAAGGGAAACGGGGAATGGATATTCGCGAATACAAGCGCGTCCTGACGGGTATTTCGGGCGTTCATGTTACCGCCTACTCGAAAGACGGGGAGATCGAGCCCGGTCTCACCGGCAAGATCATCCGCCGCATTGCCGATGCGGGTGTCCACAACGTCGTTTCGGGCGGCAATACCGGTGAGTTCTACAGCCTCCGCTTCGAGGAGGTACTTCGGCTGCAGGCGATCTGCATCGCCGCGGCTGACGGCAAAGCGGCGGTGACCGCCGCGGCGGGCCGGTCGGAACGCGAGGCGATCGCAACCGCTGCTGCCGCGAAGCGGGAAGGGGCGGATGGTATCATGGTACACCACCCGCTCGATCCCTTTGCGGCGCCGCACTGTCAGGCGGATTATTTCATCGCGATCGCGGAAGCCTCCGAACTGCCGCTGGTGGCCTATATCCGTTCTGATGCGATCCCCGTGGCCGATCTCGTGCGGGTCGCGACCCATCCGAACATCGCCGGCGTGAAATTCGCGTCCTCCAACCTGATGCTGCTTTCGGAATGCGTTCGTGCCACCGAAGGGACGGATGCCGTCTGGATCTGCGGTCTTGCGGAAGGCTGGGCAGCGCCCTTTTATGCGCTGGGAGCCAGGGGTTTCACGTCCGGCCTTGTCAATGTCGATCCGCTGCGCTCTCTTGCGGTATGGAAGGCGCTGGAGGCTGGCGACTATGCGGCGGCTCGCAGGCTCGTCGCGGAGATTGCAGGCTTCGAGACGTTGCGCACCAAGTTCAACAATGGTGCCAATGTCACGGTCGTCAAGGAAGCGCTCATGCTGCGTGGCGAGGATGTCGGGCCGGTGCGCCGACCGGGGCTTCCCGCATTGGATGCTGTGGACCGCAGCAAGCTTGAACAGATGCTGAAAAGCTGGGAGCCGATCGCCGCCTGAAGCGGCGGCCGGACATGGAAGAACCAGTGGGAAGGACCGGTGGGAGGGATCGGATGGAATTCACGGCAATCGAAGGACTTACCCTGTCGCTTGGGGAAAGCCCGGTCTGGGACGAACGACGCAGCCAGGTCTTTCTTTGCGATATCACCAACAATCGTGTGATTGCGCTGAAACTTAACGGCGAGATCGTCGGCGACTGGAGCTTCGAGGCGAATGTCGGCTCGCTCGGCCTTTGCGAAAGCGGCCGGCTGGTCGTCGCACTGGCGCGGGAAGTGATCCTCTTCGATCCCGATACCGGGGAGCGGCGGACGCTTGCTCGGCTTGAGGGCGAGATCGAGACCAACCGCTTCAACGACGGCAAGGTGGGGCCCGATGGTTGCTTCTGGGTCGGCACGATGGACCAGCGCACCGACCGCGAACCGATCGGCACGCTCTATCGGGTCTCGGCGGACGGAAGCATCGTGAAGAAGAAGACGGGCATGTTCACCTCGAACGGGCTTGCCTGGGCGCCGGATGGGCGGACGATGTTCCACACGGATTCGGCGGGCAAATGGCTGGACAGGCATGATTTCGATCCGGCGACCGGAGAGATCGGCAAAGGCGTGCGGATCGCTCATCCCGACGAGGAGACGGGTCGGCCGGACGGCGGCGCCTGCGATGCCGAAGGCTTCTACTGGAGTGCCGGCGTTTCCGCAGCCCGGTTGAACCGCTATGACCCGGACGGCAAAATCGTCGCGCAATATCCGGTGCCGGCGAGCGCGCCGACCATGCCGTGCTTCTGTGGGCCCGATATGAAGACAATGCTTGTCACGAGCCACAGGCTCAACGCAGCGCGGCTTGCGGAATATCCGCTGTCGGGCGGCATCTTCCTCGCCAAGGCGCCGGTCGCGGGCGCTGCAGTTTCACGCATGAAGGGACTTTGATCCGATGCCAGACGCAGCAAGCCGCAAGGTTCTGTTGACCGGCGCGTCCGGCGTGCTCGGCCGCTTCCTGGCCGTCGAGCTTGCCTCGCGCTATCCGGGGCTCGTGCTGACCGATATCCTGCCGTTTCCGGGCGAGGTTCCGGAAGGTGCACGTTTCGTGCAGGCCGATCTTGCGGATGCGGAGAAGATTGCGAAGGTCGCCGAGGGTGCCGATACGATCATCCATTTCGGCGGCGTTGCCGTCGAGAAATCCTTCGAAACCATCCTGCCCGGCAATATCGTCGGCACGGTCAATGTCTTCGAAGCGGCGCGGGTCAACCGCGCGCGGGTCATCTTCGCGAGTTCGAACCACACGATCGGCTTTTACGAGCGCGGCAAGAAGCTCAGCGTCAGGGATCGGCCGAGGCCGGACGGTTTCTACGGCGTTTCGAAGCTTTTCGCGGAAGATGTCGGCAGCTTCTATTTCGACAAGTTCGGGATCGAAAGCGTGCATATCCGCATCGGCTCAGCCATCCGTGAGCCCACGGAAATCCGCCATCTCTCCACCTGGTTTTCCTATCCGGACCTGTTGCGGATGGTGATCGCCGCAATCGAAGCGGAAAAGACCGGCCATGCCCTTTTGTGGGGCGTTTCGGCCAATACGCGCTCCTGGTGGGGAGAGGATGATGCGGCGCGCATCGGCTACCGCGCCGAAGACAATGCCGAAGCTTTTGCAGACAAGGTGGCCGCTGATCCGGATGATCCGGTCGCCCGCCGCTTCCAGGGCGGTTCCTTCACTTCGCAAGGGTACGGCCGCGCGCCCGAGGGGAAGAGCTAGGCTCGACCTGCCCCCCACCGTCGATATCCGGAAGCCGCCTACCTCACCTGAGTGGGGGAGGGGATCGGCAAATCGGATGATATCCACCGCACGGAATTTTCTGATAGGAAGGATGGCTGACAGTTTCCGGCCGTCGCGGGCTCTCCTGTTCGAGAAAGTGTTGGATTGAATGCTTGTCGAAAAACTATCCATCCAGGGACCGTTGCTGATCACCCCGCGACGCCATGAAGATCGTCGAGGATGGTTTTGCGAGACGTTTCGGGAGGATGTTTTCGCCCTGCATGCGCCGAATGTCCGTTTCGTTCAGCACAATCAGTCGTTTTCCAGATCAAAGGGCGTGGTCCGAGGATTGCATTTCCAAACGCCGCTTGCGGCTCAAGGCAAGCTCGTCCGGTGCCTGAGAGGGGCGATCCGGGATATCGCCCTGGACATCAGGCGCTCCTCGCCGACCTTCGGCAGGCATGTCGCCGCGGAGCTTTCCGCTGAAAACGGCCGGCAGCTCTGGGTTCCCGAAGGTTTCGCGCACGGCTTTGTCACGCTGACCGATAATGCGGAGGTCTTCTATCAAGTCACCGATTACTACAATCCCGAAAGCGACCGGGGGATCGCCTGGAACGATCCGGCGCTGAATATCGAGTGGGGCATCGGCGAGGCGGAGGCTGTTCTGTCCGACAAGGACAGGGGACATCCGATACTCGCGGACCAGGCCGATCTGTTTCCCTGACGCTCAATTGAGGTTGGAGGCTTCCTCGTGCGTATTCTGGTTACCGGCGGTGCAGGCTTCATAGGATCTGCCGTGGTGCGTCACCTCGTCCACGACGTGGGGGCTGAAGTCCTGAATATCGACAAGCTCACCTATGCCGGCAATCTGGCTTCGCTCGGCTCCGTCGAGAGCATGCCCAATTATCGTTTTCTGCGGGCCGATGTCTGTGATGGCGGGGTCATGCGGCAGGCCTTTGCCGAGTTCCGGCCCGATCGGGTGATGCATCTTGCCGCCGAAAGTCACGTGGATCGCTCGATCAACGGCGCGGCCGACTTCATCAACACCAATGTCATGGGCACTTTCGAACTGCTCCAGGCGGCTCTGCACCATTGGAACGGTCTTTCGGGGGAGGAAAAGGAGGGTTTCCGCTTCCTGCATGTCTCCACCGACGAGGTCTACGGTTCGCTCGGGGACGAAGGGCTTTTTCATGAGATGACGCCGTACGATCCGTCCTCGCCCTACTCGGCCTCGAAGGCTGCCAGCGATCACCTGGCGATCGCCTGGCATCGGACCTATGGATTACCGGTGGTCGTCTCGAACTGTTCGAACAATTACGGCCCCTTCCATTTTCCGGAAAAGCTTATCCCGCTCACCATCCTCAACGCGCTCGAGCAGAAGGCGCTGCCGATCTATGGCAGCGGAGCGAATGTGCGCGATTGGCTCTATGTCGAGGATCACGCCCGCGCGCTGCATCTCATCGCCTCCCGCGGCAGGATCGGCGAAAAGTACAATGTCGGAGGTCAGAACGAGCGCAGAAACATCGACGTGGTCAAGCGGATCTGTGCCATCATGGACCGGCTGAAACCGCAGGGCGCACCTCACGAGAAGCTCATCAGCCATGTCACGGATCGCCCCGGGCATGACGCCAGATATGCAATCGATGCGACGAAACTGAGGGCGGAACTCGACTGGAACCCGCGCGAGAGCTTCGACACGGGCATAGAGAAGACCATCATCTGGTATCTCGACAACGAACTCTGGTGGCGCCCCTTGCGCGAGAAGGTTTATTCGGGGGAGCGGCTTGGAACGCTCACGAAGGTGTAGCCGATGCGCGTGGCGGTGACCGGCAAGCAAGGTCAGGTGGCGCAAGCGCTTGCGAGCGCAGCGCCAGCCCATGGCATCGACCTGGTGCGGCTGGGCCGGCCGGAGCTCGATCTAGCCGAGCCGCACTCGATCCGGGAAGCCATTCTTGCCGCAAGGCCGGATGTCATCATCTCCGCGGCAGCCTATACGGCGGTCGACAAAGCCGAAACCGAGAAGGAGCTCGCCTTCGCGGTCAATGCCCTTGGCGCGGGCGAGGTCGCCAAGGTTGCCGGCGAATTGTCGGTTCCGATAATCCATCTTTCGACGGATTACGTGTTCGACGGGCAAAAACCCGCTCCCTATGCGGAGGAAGACACGGTCGGGCCGCTCTCCGTCTACGGCGCCTCCAAGCTCGAAGGCGAGCGGCGGGTCGGCCAAGCGACGCTGAACCACGCGATCTTCCGCACGGCCTGGATCTACTCGCCTTACGGAAAGAATTTTCTGAAGAGCATGCTGCAGCTCGCGGAGACGCGGGATGAGGTCTGCGTCGTCGCAGACCAGCTCGGCTGCCCCACCTCCGCGCTCGATATCGCGCAGGCGCTTCTGGTGGCGGCCGGCAGGCTGCGGGAAAGCGCCGATCCGCACCTGCGCGGCGTGTTCCACATGGCTGCCACGGGGGAGGCAAGCTGGGCGGAGTTCGCCGAGGAAATCTTCCGGCTGGCCGAAGGGTATGGCCGAAGGAGCGTGCGGGTGCGGCCGATCACCACCGCCGAATACCCGACTTCCGCCAGGCGGCCGGCCAATTCGCGGCTTTCCACCGGCAAGCTGGAGCAGGTCTACGGCCTGAGGCTTCCCGACTGGAGGGTTTCGCTGGCTTCTACCATGAAAGTGCTGCTCGAAGGGCAACGGGAGGAAGTGAAATCATGAAGGGCATCATTCTCGCCGGCGGATCAGGCACCCGGCTCTACCCGATCACCCAGGCGGTCTCGAAGCAGTTGATGCCTATCTACGACAAGCCGATGATCTATTATCCGCTGACGACGCTGATGCTGGCGGGAATCCGCGATATCCTCATCATCACGACGCCGCATGATCTGGAAAACTTCCAGCGATTGCTGGGCGATGGTTCCCAATGGGGCCTGTCGCTGGAATATGCGGCGCAGCCGCGGCCGGAGGGCCTGGCCCAGGCCTTCATCATCGGCGCCGATTTCGTCGCGGGCGGGCCCTCCGCTCTCGTTCTCGGGGACAACATCTTCTACGGCCACAGCCTGCCGGAGCTTTTGCAGCAAGGCGCTACGAAAACCGAAGGCGCGACCATCTTCGCCTATCACGTGACCGATCCGGAACGATACGGCGTGGTGGAGTTCGACCGGGACATGACGGCCATATCCATCGAGGAGAAGCCAGCCCACCCCAAGTCCAGCTGGGCGGTTACCGGCCTTTATTTCTATGATCATCAGGTCGTCGATATCGCGGCCGATCTGAAGCCGTCGGCGCGCGGCGAGCTGGAGATCACCGATGTCAACCGCACCTATCTCGAACGCGGCAGCCTTTCCGTAACGCTGATGGGACGCGGTTTCGCCTGGCTGGATACCGGCACGCCCGACAGCCTGCTCGAAGCTTCCGATTTCGTGGGTACGCTGGAGCGGCGGCAGGGATTGAAGATCGCCTGTCCCGAAGAGGTGGCCTACCGCATGGGCTATATAGACGCCGGGGGGCTTGAACTGCTTGCCACGAACCTTGGCAAGAGCGCCTACGGAAGCTATCTCGCCAAGATTCTGCGGGATTAGCCGCTACCTCCAGGATAGTTCCGGTTTGCGTCCGTCAGCACGACGATCGGGCCCGCAAACCGCTCTCTCTGTGCACCACCCGATTTTACCTGCTGAACCGGAATGCCTTTCAATCGGCGCGAAGGCGGTTGCCATCTGGAACATGGCTCCATAGAACTCGTTGATGGAAATCATCGTTTCAGAAACGGCACTTAGCAGGAAGAGCGCCTTGAGCCTCAAATTCGGAACCAGCGGCCTTCGCGGGCTTGTCGTCGATCTGGAAGGGCATGCTTCGGCGCTCTATGCCACGGCGTTTGCCCGGCATCTTCTGGGAAGCGGCATGGCGAAGGCGGGCGATCCCGTGCTTGTCGGTCGTGATTTCCGTCCATCAAGCCCCGGCATTGCCGCCACCTGCATCGGCGCGCTCGCCCGCGCTGGCCTGATGCCGCTCGATTGCGGCGCTCTGCCGACGCCCGCTCTGGCGCTCCAGGGTCTCCAGATCGGCGCAGCCTCGCTGATGGTGACCGGATCGCATATCCCGGCCGATCGGAACGGCATCAAGTTCTATCGACCGGATGGCGAAATCGACAAGCAGGACGAAGCGCGCATTACCGCGATCGCCGCAAGCCTGAAGTGGGATGAGATCGACGCCACGCCGGGAGCCGCCAATGACCAGTCGGCGGATGCCGAAGCGCTGTTCATCGCCCGCAATGCCGCCATTCTTCCGCCGAAGGCGCTTTCCGGCCTTAAGGTCGGGGTCTATCAGCATTCCACCACCGCACGCGATCTGCTGGTGACGGTGCTCGAGGGCTATGGGGCAGAGACCCTGCCGCTCGGGCGCTCTGAGGATTTCGTGCCCGTGGATACGGAAGCCGTATCCGAGGAGACCATCGGCCTCTTGCGCAATTGGGCAGCCAAGCACGCGCTCGATGCGATCGTCTCGGCCGATGGCGACGGCGACCGGCCGCTGGTGGCGGATGAGACCGGCGAGCCCTTGCGCGGCGATCTTCTCGGTCTCATCGCCGCGAATTTCCTGGGTGCCCAGGTGGTCGTCACCCCCGTTACATCCAATTCCGGGATCGAGAAGGCCGGCAGCTTCCGCGTTGTGCGCACGAAGGTCGGCTCTCCCTTCGTGATCGCCGGAATGATGCAGGCGCTTGATGAAGGGGCGAGCGGAGTCATGGGGTTCGAGGCGAATGGCGGCTTGCTGACGGCCTCCGAATTCTCCGTCGCGTCCGGCCGGATCAGCCCGCTGCCGACGCGGGACAGCTTCCTGCCGGTGCTGGCGGCCCTCTACCTCGCTGCGGAACGGAAGCGCCCGCTCTCCGAGATCGTCGCCGGTTATGGGCTTCCATTCGCCGCCGCCGACCGTCTGGAACATTTCCCGGTTGAAACCAGCGCCGCGCTGATGGCGCATCTTGGCGCCTCGCGGGACAATCTCGCCGCTTTCCTCGCGCCGATCGGGCCGGTTGCCTGGACCAGCGAGACGGATGGGCTGCGGGTGAGCCTGGCGGATGGCCGTATTATTCATTTCCGTCCTTCCGGCAATGCGCCGGAGATGCGCTGCTACGTCGAAGCCGAGACGGAAGACGCCGCCAAGGCCCTGCTTCAACAAGGTCTTGCGCTGGTCAAGACCTGGGCGGCCGGCGGAAAGAGCGCATGATGCTGAAGATCGGGCGCTGGCTGGCGCGAAAGAACTCTCCGGAGTCGAGAAATCCCCCACGGCGCCGGATCGATCTCGGCGAGAGGCCGCCGCGCTACCCCATCTATGTCATCGGTGACGTGCATGGCTGCCTGGACGAACTCCTGGCTGCCGAGGAACGTATCCAGGCCGATATCATGGCGCGCGGGCGGCCCGGCCTCGTGGTGCTGCTCGGCGATTACGTCGATCGGGGGCCGCGTTCGGCTGAGGTTCTGGATCATCTCATCGCGCCGAACCGCCATAATCTCAGAAGAATTGCCCTATGCGGCAATCACGACGAACTTTTTCTGCGCTTCCTGCAGAACCCGAAACGCTTATGGGACTGGCTCGAGCTCGGCGGTCGGCAGACCCTGATGTCGTACGGCATCGATCCCCAGGACCTGATCTCCCGTTACGGTGCCGACGGCGAGGCGCTTCGCTCGGTTCTCGAACACGCCGTGCCGCAGAAACATCGCCAATTCCTCGAGGAGCTGCCGATCACCTTCCGCATCGGGGAATATTTCTTCGTGCATGCGGGCGTTCGGCCGGGAATCTCTCTCGAAGAGCAGAGCGATCAGGATCTCCTGTGGATCAGGGACCCTTTCCTGACGGAAGGCCCGAAATTGCCCTATCTCGTGATCCATGGGCACACCCCGGTTCAGGAACTGGAGTTCGGGCCGGGGCGGATCGGGATCGATACGGGTGCCTTTTTCTCCGGTCACCTGACCGTGCTGAAGATCGACGAGGGGCGGGCAACGGTTGTATGAGCGGCCGGCCGCTCAATCCACGCCGAAGAGATCGCGCGTATAGATCTTGTCCTTAACGTCGGCGATCTCGGGCGTGATGCGGTTGGCGAGGATCACGTCGCTGCGCGCCTTGAACTCCTCGAGATCGCGGATGACCGTCGACCTGAAGAATTCCGGCTCGTTGTAGGACGGCTCGTAGACCACGACCTCGATGCCCTTCGCCTTGATGCGCTTCATCACGCCTTGGACGGAGGAATCACGGAAATTGTCCGATCCCACCTTCATGGTCAGGCGGTAGACGCCCACCACTTTCGGGTCCATGCGGTAGATGCTGTCGGCGATGAAGTCCTTGCGCGTCGAGTTGGAATCGACGATCGCTCGGATGAGTGCCTGGGGAACTTCGCTGTAGTTCGCCAGCAATTGCTTGGTATCCTTCGGGAGGCAGTAGCCGCCATAGCCGAAGGAGGGATTGTTGTAATGGCTGCCGATCCGGGGGTCGAGGCAGACGCCGTCGATGATTTCCTTGGTCGCCAGGCTGCGCGAGGCGGCATAGGTGTCCACCTCGTTGAAATAGGCAACCCGCATGGCGAGATAGGTATTGGCGAACAGCTTGATCGCCTCCGCCTCGCTCGATCCGGTGAAGATGACGGGAGCGTCCTTGTGGATCGCCCCTTCCTGCAGCAGTTCCGCAAAGATCCTGGCCCTTTCGGATTTGTCGCCGACGATGATCCGGGAAGGATAGAGATTGTCGTGCAGCGCCTTACCTTCACGCAGGAACTCGGGCGAGAAGATGATGTCGCGATATCCGGTCCGCTTGCGCAAATGTTCCGTGTAGCCGACGGGAATGGTCGACTTGATGACGATGGTGGCGTTCCGGTTGACGGAAAGGACCGTATCCACCGCGGCCTCGACTGCCTTCGTGTTGAAATAGTTGGTCTGCGGGTCGTAGTTGGTCGGCGTCGCCACGATGACGAAATCCGCATCCCTGTAGGCCTTGCTGCCGTCCGTCGTCGCGGTAAGGTTCAGTTTTCGGGTCGAAAGGAAGGCCTCGATATCGGGGTCCACGATCGGAGACTTACGATTCAAGACGCTTTCGACGCGCTGCGGAGCGATGTCGACGGCGACGACTTCGTGGTTCTGGGCGATCAGGACGGCATTCGAGAGACCGACGTAACCCAGCCCGGCGACTGCTACTTTCATTGTTCACTCTTCGTGGAATCGGATGGGACGAAGGATATGCAGGATATCCCGATAGAGGTCGCAGATTTCTTCTTCATGAACATAGCGCTGTCAATGCGGTTACACCACATCCGGTTCCGTTAAGGAGGGTGGCGATACCGTTCGAAAGCCGGGATAGGCGGGGCAGTCAATGTGGACAGTATTATGGCCACTTGATTTTTTATTTCCTCAGGCTAATTGTCTCGCCACCAGACCGGGCCCCTCTGGCAGCTCGCATGAGCTGTGATGTCGGACTGGATCGTCTAACTGGGTGCCTGGTGTCCGTGGAAATCCGGCGATAACTCTGACGATCTACTCTGCAGCGGCGGCATATGCGGCTTCAGAACGATCGATCCATTGCGTCGGCCACGCATGCAGGTGCCCCTCTTTTGAGATTTTAAGAGATCGGGTGCCAAATGACTGAATTCTTCACGCCGGAGGCCTTTTCGGCGCTCCTGCAAGTCATCATGATCGACCTTGTTCTGGCCGGGGACAATGCCATCATCATCGGCCTTGCGGCCGCCGGCCTGCCGAAGGAGCAGCGCGCCAAGGCGATTCTCATCGGTATTATCGCCGCGACCGTGCTGCGTATCGGCTTTGCCCTCGTCACGACACAGCTCCTTCAGATCGTCGGACTGCTGCTCGCCGGCGGTATCCTGCTGCTCTGGGTCTGCTGGAAGATGTGGCGTGAACTGCGCGCCAACCACGGGCAGGAAGAAGAAGCGACGGAAGCTCTGGAGAATGCCGATCTCAACGCGGACGGGACAGTTGCCGGCAATGCGCCGCGCAAGACCTTTGCGCAGGCCGCCTGGCAGATCGTCATCGCTGACGTCTCGATGTCGCTCGACAACGTTCTCGCCGTCGCAGGGGCTGCTCACGAGCATCCGGAAGTGCTGATTTTCGGTCTCGTGCTGTCGATCGCACTGATGGGTATCGCGGCGAGCTTCATCGCGCGCCTCCTCAACAAGCACCGCTGGATCGCCTATGTCGGTCTGGCCGTGATCCTCTATGTCGCGCTGGAAATGATCTATCGCGGCGGCGTGGAAGTCCTGCCTTATATCGGCTTCTGACAAGCTGGGG
>NZ_JBHFJG010000047.1:57844-166358 GCF_057559155.1 Rhizobium moroccans
CCCCCCCCCCCCCCCCCCCCACCGCCATATCGGGCGAGTGAAGCTCGCCTATTTCGAGCCGTTTGCCTGGCCGCCGGCAATCACCTCCAGATGTATCTGCCGCGGCGACAGGATTTCGTGGTAGACGTCCGAGCGGCCGATATAGACGATCGTCGTCTCCCGCATTCCGGCGAGCAGCCGGGCGAGCGTTTCCTGCGTTTCGCGATCCAGGCCTTCAAGCGCATTTTCGATGATCAGCCAACGCGGCGCGAGGATGAGCGCGTTGGCAATGCGCAGCCGCACCTGGTCGTCCTCGTCCAGAACCCTGTCCCAGCGATCCGCCGAATCGAGCAGGCGCGTCATGCGAACCAGGCCCGCGTCGTTCAAGGCCAGCATCAGGCTCTCATCGTCATAGTCGGCGGGATTGGCCGGGTAAGTCAGAACCTCACGCAGCGTGACAGCCGGCAGATAGCCCTTCTGGGGCATGAAGAGCATGCGGTCTTTGGTCGGCAGGACAACTTCGCCATGGCCCCAATGCCAGATGCCCGCAAGAGCCTGGAAGAGCATGCGCCGGTCGGCGCCGGGGTCGCCGTTGATCATCAGCCGCTCTCCCTGCCTGATGACGACCTCCTCGTCCGGCAAGCGCAGCCCGTATTGCTCTTCGGGTCCGGAAAATACCTCGAGGTGCCGTATGCGCATCGTCCCGTCGCTGCTTTCCAGGCATCGGATTTCGCTTCGCGGCGGCGCGATCTCGATCATGCCGAGGGCGTTGCGGAAGGTCGAAACGCGCATCAGAGCCGCTTTCCAGTCGGCGATCTGGCGGAAATTATCCACATACCAGCGCAGGGCGGCATTCACCTGATTGAAGGCGCCGACCGCCATCATCAGTCCCCCGAAGGAAAGATTGCCGGAGAAATAGACCGGAGCGGCGATCAGGATGGGTGCGATCGTCGACAGCCATCCGAAGCCGGCGGAAACCCATGTCAGGTTGGTATAGGCGGTCACCAGCCGGCGGATCACCCCAAGCACGGTGCTGATCGAAAGCTGGATACGCCGCCTCTCGCTCTCCTCCCCGTTGGCGAGCGTGATCGCCGTCAGGTTCTCGTTGGCGTGCATCAGCGCGAAGCGGAGTTCCGCCTCCTTCGAATAGCGCTCGGAATTGAGGATCGGCAGGCCTCCGCCGACGAGGTTGCTCAGCATCGAGGCCGAACCGGCATAGAGCAGGGCGGCCCAGACCATATAACCTGGAATGACGATTTCCCTGCCACTGAAACTGAAGGAAAAGTTCGCCGAAACAGCCCATAGCACGCCGATGAAGCTGACGAGCAGGATCGTCGAACTCACCAGGCCGATTGCAAGCGTCGTCGTGATTTCGGAGAGGTTCCTGGCATCCTCGTGCAGGCGCTGATCGGGATTGACGCCGATCACACCCACCTGCGCAAGTTGCAGCGCCCGCCTCGGTTTCAGCCATTGGTTTACGAGATCGCGGGAAAGGCCCTCGCGCATGTAGAGGGCGGCCATCTGGTTGAGCCAGGCCTGTACGACATTCAGAACGAGCAACGACCCGCCGATGACGGCGAATACCTTCAACTGTTCGATGAAACTGGTGAGATCACGGCGCTCGAGGGCGTTGTAGAACGGTACGTTCCACTGGTTGAGGCGGTATTGGGCATAGGTCGTCAGCAGGATGATCGCGAGCAGCCCGAAAGCGAGCACGACCACGCGGTTACGGACCGGCGAGGCCCAGAAGGCTCGCGACATCAGCCTGAGCTGATCATAGAAACCTAGTTCGTATTCCTGTCCTTCGAGGAAGGGCCGGACTTCGCCCTCTGCCAGATCAGCCATGCTACACCGTCCCGATCGCCTGCCCCACAATCAATATACTTAGATAAGTGCAGCAATCACCTCCCTGCCATAGTTGGCATCGGCGGTCATGAGATTTTTCCGTCCTATCGGCCGGGATCGGCAAAGGAACGCCTCAAAGTCTCACTCATTGGCAGGTGCAGATTGACATTGTCGCGCGGGATGGGGCGCGTGAACCAGCGATCATAGATCTCCTGCATCTCCGCGCTTGCATAGATTTTCGCCAGCGCCGTATTTACCGCGTCATGAAATTCCGTGTCGCTCAGGCGTACCATGAAACCATAGGGCTGCGGCTCGGCCACCACTTCCGTCGAGACCGTATAGTCTTCCGGATTTCCGGTACGCCCGATCATTGCGCTCAGGAGCACCTCGTCCATGGCATAGGCGGAGGCCATGCCGTTGGTGATCATGTCGAACGCCCCTTGCACGCTGTCGGACGTCACGATGGAGAGATTGAGCTTACGCTCCCGGTTGAGCTGGTTGATCTGGCCGACATTGACCGTGCCCAGCGCCACGCTCACGGTTCGGCCTCTCAGGTCTTCGATCGTCCGCAGATCGTTTTTCGCCAAGGCGACGTAGCGGGTGGCGACATAGAAATGGCTGCGGGTGAAGGCGACGCTGCGCCGCCGCTCCGGCGTGTTGGTGCTGCTGTTGCATTCGATGTCCATCGCGCCGTCGTTCAGCAATTGCACCCGATTGCTGGGTGTCCGGAAGACATATTCGATCCCGATGGCCGGAAGGCGCAGCCTTTCCCTCAACTCCTCGCTCAGGCGCTTGCAGATGTCGATCGAGTAGCCGACGATGGTTCCGTCCTTGTCGGTATAGGAGAAAGGCGGCGAATCGCCATAGCCGATGCGGATCTTGCCGGTCTCGGCTATGCGCTCGAGAGTTGACGCAGGAGCCTCCGCCCGCGTTTGCGGCGCGGCTGCGAGGACAGCGGCGAAGATCGCCGCAGATACGTATCGGAAGATGGCTGAAACACGCAAGGCGACCTCCTTCACTCGAGGTATTCGTGCGGGCTCTCGAATGCCGCCTGCATTGTGGGTGAAATCGGCAGGTTGAGATTTCGGTTGTCCGGCGGGATCGGCGACATGAACCATTTCTCGTAGATCTCGTAGATCTCGCCGCTGACGAACACCTCCCTCAGCGCATCGTTGACGACCTCCTTGAAGGCGGAATCATCCTTGCGCATCAGGATGCCGTAGGGTTCGGGCGGACCGAACGTATCCTCGGAAATGGCAAAGGCGGCCGGGTCCTTCGATGAGGCGACGAGTGCGGCAAGCAAAATCCCATCCATGACGAATGCCGAGGCTCGCCCTTTCTCCACCATGGCGAACGCATCGGCGTGCTGTCTGGCCAGGAGAACGGAGATGTTGAGGTTTTCGCGCCGGTTGAGTGCGTTCAACTGCTCCACGTTGATGGTCCCGGTGGTGGAGACAACGCTGCGACCGCTCAAGTCCTTGATGCCGGTCAGCCCGTCGCTCTTGCGGGAGACGAAGCGCGTCGCCGTCATGAAATGCGGATAGGAGAAGGCCACCTGCTCGCGCCGCTCCGCGGTATTGGTGGTGGTGGTGCATTCGAGATCGACCTTGCCGCTCTTGACCAGCACGAAGCGGGTCGCGGCTGTCGAGGGAACCAGCATGACCTCCAGCTTGTCGAGCTTGAGATGCTGCCGGACACTTTCGGCGATCCGTCGGCACAGATCGATCGAGTAGCCGACGACTTTGCCGTCGCTCAGACGGTAGGAGAAGGGAGGAGCGTCTTCCCGGTAGCCGATCGTGATCGTTTTGGTGTTTGCGATTGCGGCAAGCGTGTCTTCCGTGGATTGCGCAACGGAGGTCGCTGGACAGAGCGAGGCAATGAGCAGGGCTGAGGCAAGATATCGGCCTACTCTTCGGCTTTCGTGGGAAAATAGCTTCGCAACGCGTACAGGCATTTCACGATGCTCCCGTTGACGAGGTGCGGATCGGCGATCTTTTGATGGGGGCTGACGCCCGCGTGAGAGGCGCCGGCCTGCCGATGTGGTAGCCTTGGGCGAGATCGCAGCCGGCGAGCCGCAGCAATTCCAATTCGATTTCGCTTTCCACGCCTTCCGCCGTTGTCTGTATTCCGAGACTTCTGGCGAGCTGGACGATGCCGCTGACGAGCGCTCCGTTCTCCGTCCGCGCGGCAAGCCCGTCGATGAAGCTGCGGTCGATCTTGATTTTCCGGATAGGGAGCTTTCGGAGATAGCTCAACGATGCGTAGCCGGTTCCGAAGTCGTCCAACACGATGCCGACGCCCATCGCGTCGATCTCCCCGATCACCGAGGAGGCGATCGCATCGGATAGCATGACGGATTCGGTGACTTCCACCTCGAACCTGGAAGGCGCAAGCCCGCTTTCGGCAAGTGCGGAACGAAGCGTATCCACCAGGCTGCGATGGTGAAGCTGGATGGCCGAGATGTTGACGGTGACTACCGTGTCCTCCGGCATTTGCCGGGCATCCCGACTGGCCTGGCGGATAACCCATTCGCCGATCTTGACGATCTGGCCCGTTTCCTCGGCAAGCGGGATGAACCGGTCCGGCGGTATCATGCCGTGTTCCGGATGGCGCCAGCGCAGCAGCGCCTCGTAACCAGCGATCTTGCCTCCCGCGACGGTGACGATCGGCTGGTAATGCAGCGCGAACTGTCCGCGTTCCAGCGCCATCTCGAGGTCCTGCTCCAGCGCATAGAGGTTCGGAGTGGCCATCACCATGCTTTCCGTAAAGAAGCTATGATTGCCGCGGCCACGGGTCTTGGAACAGTAGAGGGCCACGTCGGCGCTCTTGAGAAGGGTCGCGGCCGTTGCACCGTGGGAGGGCGCGCAGGCAATTCCGACGCTTGTGCCGATCGAGATCCGATTGCCGAGAATGGTGAAGGGGGTTCCGATCGCCGACACGACGGCTTCTGCGAGCCGCGAAGCTTCGGACATCGGGTCCTGATCCACCCATTGCAGCAGGGCGAATTCGTCGCCGCCGAGGCGGGCGGCGATATCCTTGGGGCCGAGCAGCATCGCGACGCGCTCGGTTGCGGCAACCAGAAGAGCATCGCCTGCAGCGTGGCCGAACGTATCATTCACGGACTTGAAGCGGTCGAGATCGAGCAGCATGACGTTGAAGCGGCTTCCCTCTGAGGCCGTCGTCTCGATGGCATCGGCCAGCGCCTTGTTGAAGAAGGCGCGATTGGGCAGTCCGGTCAGGGAATCGTGATGCGCCATATGCTCCATCTGCTTGGCCACTTCGCGGACCTGGCGAAGGTTCTCGCGTTCGACCACCGCTTCCCGCAGCGTTTCGATCGCGACGGCAAGGCGGCCGATCTCGTCGTGCCGGCCCTGGAAGGGCGTAACAGTGCCGGTATCATCCCGGGCGATGCGCGTCAGGGCCTTTACCAACGCGGGAACCGGGCGGAAAAGCCTCCGCATGACCAGCGTCACGACCAGGCTGATCACGACCAGCATGGCGATGAGGGCAAGGAATGAATTGCGGACCAGGTCGTCACGCGTGCGCAGAAGTTCTTCCGCCTCGCCGATGCTCGTGACGACGGACCCTAAAAGCTCGCCCGCCGAGGTGGCGACCGGCAGGGAAGCGATGAAATGCTCCCTTTCGCCGATCGTGGCAAAGCCGGTGAAGAAATTGTTCGGCAGATGCGGCGTTGGAAAAGCCAGATGCTCGCCGGATGTAGCGCCCGTGGCATCGGCGGAGCTGATGAGGCTGCCGGTTTCCTTGTCGTAGCGGAAAAGCCAGACTTCGTTCTTCGTCTGCGCCGCGGCAAGCGCCAGGACGTCGACCGGATTGAAGCCGGTATCGAGAACCGATTCGTCGTCTCCGAGCGGCCGCTCGCTGAGAATTCGGATGATCTGGCCGGACGGGTCCGCCTCGACTGCCACGAAGGTGTAGATGTTGCGGACTGTGAAGCTGGCGATCTGGGCGTTCATTTCCGCCTGGCGGCGCCACTGTTCCTGGGAGTTCCGCTCCACCATGAGCAGTCCGGCCAGAGCGCCAACGCCATAGGCGGAGATGACGCCTGCGATCAGGAAGAGCGTGATCTTGCCAAAGAGCGACTGATGCCAGCGCAAGCGGGAATGCGCTGACCCTGCCGGAGGAAATCCGACGGTCGTTTCGGTCTCGGCTTTGTCAGTGATCATTGCCCCCTTTATGGACCTCACCCATTCCCCAAAGCATCGACGGATCGATACCAACATATACGGCTCCTGCCTTAAAATATCGTATCGGTAGTGTGCGTCTTCCGTCTCGCGTGAGCATAGTAAACCGACCAATTATGACGGAATGAAAATCCTCGGCTCTTTTCAGGACCGGAGGTCCGGTCTAGACCAAGGACGGACTGGCGTGTTGCACCGCCTTGTGCCACATCCTGGCAAGGCCTGTGACGAACAGCCGGAGGAGGATGGAATGGATTTCGCTCTCAGCGATGAGCAGATTGCCATTCGCGAAATGGCCGAGGGGTTTGCGGCGGAGGAGATCGCCCCCTTCGCCATCGAATGGGATCAGAACAAGCACTTTCCCGTGGATACGATCCGCAAGGCCGGGGCTCTCGGCATGGGCGGCATCTATGTGCGCGACGATATCGGCGGCTCCGGCCTGGGACGGCTGGAGTCTGTCCTGATCTTCGAGGCCTTAGCGCGAGCTTGCCCGGCGGTCGGCTCCTATATTTCGATCCACAACATGTGCGCATGGATGATCGATCGCTTCGGATCGGAAGAGCAGCGGCAGGCATGGCTTCCCGGCCTGCTTTCGATGGACAAGCTTTCCAGCTATTGCCTGACTGAGCCGAGCGTCGGGTCGGACGCCGGGAGGCTGAGGACGAAGGCGGTTCGCGACGGCGAGCACTATGTGCTCTCGGGGCAGAAGCAGTTCATTTCCGGTGCGGGCGCCTCCGACGTCTACGTCGTGATGGTTCGCACCGGCGAGGAGGGGCCAAAGGGCATTTCTACCCTGCTGGTTCCGAAAGATACGCCGGGCCTTTCCTTTGGAGCCAATGAGAAGAAGATGGGCTGGAACGCCCAGCCGACCCGCGCCGTGATCTTCGACGGTGCGCGGGTGCCGGTGGCCAACCGCCTCGGCGCGGAAGGCGACGGCTTCAAGATCGCCATGGCGGGGCTTGACGGCGGGCGGCTCAATATCGCGGCCGCATCCCTCGGTGGAGCGCAAGCGGCGTTCGACAAGGCGCTCGCCTATGCCCGCGAGCGACAGGCTTTCGGCCAGCCGATCGTGGAGTTCCAGGCGCTGCAGTTCAAGCTGGCGGACATGGCTGCGAATATTGAGATGTCGCGCACCTTCCTGTGGCGCGCGGCGCTGGCTTTGGAGGAGAAGGCGTCGGATGCCACCATGCTTTGCGCCATGGCGAAGAGGATGGTGACCGACCGCTGTTTCGACGTCGCCAACGACGCGCTGCAACTGCATGGCGGCTACGGTTATCTGGCGGATTACGGGGTCGAGAAGCTCGTACGCGACCTGCGCGTCCATCAGATATTGGAGGGTACGAACGAGATCATGAACGTCATCGTCGCGCGATCGATCATCGGGCAGACGCGGCATGCGAAATGAAAAGCAGGGAGGATCACCAATGACTGAAGCAATCGCATTCGTCGGTCTCGGCAACATGGGCGGACCGATGGCGGCAAACCTGGTAAAGGCGGGCTACCGGGTCAATGGGTTCGATCTCGCCGCGGCCTCGCTGGAAACCGCTTCCGCAAACGGCGTCATGATCGCTGCAAGCGCTGTGGAGGCGGTGAAGGATGCTTCCGTGGTGATCACCATGCTGCCGGCCGGCAAGCACGTCATCTCGGTCTGGAGCGAACTCGTCAAGGCGGTGCAGCCCGGCACGCTGATGATCGATTGCTCCACGATCGACGTGGAAAGCGCTCGCAAGGCGCATATGCTGGCAAAGGAAGCCAGCTGCCTCTCGCTCGACGCGCCGGTTTCGGGTGGCACGGGCGGCGCTACGGCAGGAACGCTGACCTTCATGGTGGGCGGCGCAGAGGCAGCTTTCGCGAGGGGCGAGCCGGTGCTGCAGAAGATGGGCAAACGCATCGTCCACTGCGGAGATTCCGGCGCGGGGCAAGCTGCCAAGATCTGCAACAACATGATCCTCGGTATCACCATGGCGGGCGTCTGCGAGGCCTTCGTGCTCGCCGAAAAGCTTGGGCTCTCGCATCAGGCGCTGTTCGATGTAGCCTCCACATCTTCCGGCCAGTGCTGGTCGATCAACACCTATTGCCCGGTCCCTGGGCCGGTGCCGACTTCGCCTGCCAATAACGGCTACAAGCCGGGTTTTGCCGCGGCGCTGATGCTGAAGGATCTGAAGCTTTCGCAAGAAGCTGCTGCGGCGGCCGGTGCCGAGACGGCAATGGGCGCGCATGCCGCCGAGCTCTACGAGACCTTCAACGCGCTCGGCCGGGGTGGGGAGGATTTTTCCTCCATCATCAACTATTTCCGTGAACAGTCGCAAAAGACCGGAGAGGCGAGAGGATGAGCTACGAGACGATCATCGCAGAAGAGAAGGGGCGTGTGGGCCTCGTTACCCTCAACCGCCCGAAGGCGCTCAACGCCATCAACCGGCAGCTCGGGGAAGAGCTGCTGCAAGCGGTAGAAACCTTCGACCGCAATCCTCAGATCGGCTGCATCGTCATCACCGGTTCGGAAAAGGCTTTCGCGGCCGGCGCGGACATCAAGGAGATGCAGGAACACAACTCTGTCGACATGTACGTGAACGACTGGTTTTCGGACTGGAACCGGTTGACGCTCGTTCGCAAGCCGATGATCGCGGCGGTCGCTGGCTTCGCGCTCGGCGGTGGCTGCGAGCTTGCGATGATGTGCGATTTCATTCTTGCCGCCGACACGGCGAAGTTCGGCCAGCCAGAAATCAAGCTCGGCGTCATTCCCGGGATGGGCGGCAGCCAGCGCCTGACGCGGCTCGTCGGCCGCGCCAAGGCCATGGAGATGTGCCTAACGGGCCGGATGATGGATGCGGTCGAAGCCGAAAGGGCAGGGCTGGTGGCCCGCATCGTCCCGGCTGCGGATCTTGTTTCGGATGCGTTGAAGACCGCCGAAACCATTGCGGGCATGTCGCTGCCGGCGGTGATGATGGCCAAGGAAGCGGTCAACCGCGCCGAGGAGATGGGACTTGCCGAAGGCCTGCGCTTCGAGCGCCGTCTTTTCCACTCCCTCTTCGCCTTCGAGGACCAGAAGGAAGGGATGGCGGCCTTCGTCGAAAAACGTCAGGCGGAGTTCAAGAACCGGTAAATCGGCTGAAATTCGTCATTCCGCCTTGGCACTGACCTTTTCCGCCGCCTTCCGGACCAGGCCGCGATCTCCGCTTTCATCGGTAAGATGGAAGGTCAGTGCCGAGACGCGCCATTGCGAGTCGCTGCGCACCAGTGCGTAGTCGTAGAAGCCGGAGATGGTCCAAGTCGCATCTTCCAGCCAATGGGCGGCCGTTACTCTGGCAATGGCATTTGCGTGCTCGCCGTTTTGCTCCACCCTGATATCTGAAAGCTGGTGCCGCGTAGCGTCAAAGCCGGGCAGAAGGCCGGACCAGGCAGCCATAAGCGCCTGCGGCGTAAAGCGCTGCGCTTCGCCGCCCCAAAGAGAGGTGTAATCGATCAGCGTTTCGGAGGCGAAGAAATCCTCAAGGGCCGCGAACTCACGGTTGTCGGCATAGATGGCGACCGCGGAGATCGCCGCTGCAATCTTTGCCTCTTCCGCAGGTGTGGCGGCGGCATTCCCCGAGACCATGAGGACTGCGCCAATGACAAGGGAAAGGTTGCGTAACATCGCCTTCTCCCTTACTCGGCCAGTCGTTGCGGCAGTGGGTTCAGCGGATAATGTGCCCAATAGAACGCGTCCGACTGGTGCATGTCGGTGAGGAAATTCGTCGCCTCAACGATCTTTCCATCTTCGATGCGGAACATCAGTGCGTAGAGCTGGTCGATCTCCGGTCCGCTGCCGACATTGCTCCAGCCGCGATGGATATCGACCACCAGATCGTCCTGCGCCTGGAAGAATGTCGGTTCGGCCTTGAAGCGGCCCTTGGCGAGACCTGCGAAGAAGGCGACCACCTCGTCCACGCCGCGTTTTTCACCTGCAAGCGGATGATGGCCGGGAATGCGCCAGACGATGTTTTCTGCCAGGAAGGGCCTGACCGCTTCCGGATTGCCGGTGGCGTAGGCGGCATAATAATCGCGGATGATCTGGATATTGGCCTCGCTCGATTGGGCGTAGGCATTCGAGCTTGCGACGAGCAGGCCCGAGACCGCGAGGATTGCGAAAGAATTCATCATGGACACGGCGCTTCTCCCTTTTTCTCAAGGGCTAGCGCCTTCTTCCCTCGTGATCAGGTCCCAATCCTGCGGAAGAGCGATCCGATCCTGCTCTTCAATTGCCGCGCCACTCACCGGGCGTCGCGCCGGTAAGACGTTTGAACTGTGTGGCGAATTTCGCCGGGTTCCTGTAGCCGACGCGCCAGGCGATCTCGGCCACTGGCAACCGCGTGGCCCGCAGCAGCTCCTTGGCTCTTTCCATGCGCCGCGCGATGACGAAGGCATAGGGCGCAAGCCCGGTTTGCGCCTTGAAGCAGCGGGAGAAATGGAACGGACTCATTGCCGCTGCGGCAGCGAGATCGGCGAGCGTGATGTCCTCGGCCAGATGATCGTGGATGTATTGCAGAGCGCGGCCGAGACGGGGGTCTATTCGTCGATCCTGTTCGTTCACGCCGGTCACGACGCGGGCAAGCTGGGTGGCAAATGCGGCTGCCAGGCTGTCGCGGTAAAGGGTGGAGCTTTCCCTTGCCGCGGCGTGCAGATTGAGGCCGAGCTGTACGAGCAGCGGGTCGAGGTCGCCTTTCAGCGGCCGGAAAGCGGTCGGCACCTCAAGGTCGGCATCCGCAAGATACCCGGCGCCGACTTCGAGATTGAGGAAATCATTGGGCTCATCCCAGCGGCACCAGCCGTCGAAGCCGGCGGGAAAGAGCCAGCCCTGGCCGGCTGACAGCGGCATATGGCGGCGCCTGTCGCTGCCATATGCGGCGTGGTGGGAGGGAAGAGAGCGAAGAACGATGCCGAGCGTTACGCCGGAAAACGCGAAACTTCCTTCGCCCGGAGCTGTGCTAAGGAATGTGGAATGGCCGCTTTCCCAGGCGAGCTTTCCCGGTTCCAAACGCGATCCGAACCTGCCGATATCCGTCCACATGGCTTCCTCCTCAGGCCAGGCTAACCTTTGGAGAGCGGTTTTGCTCATCACATCCTCGTGGCCGTCCATGTATCGCGCTGCTTTGATTACCTGACGCGTAATTGATAGAAGGATGCCGGTTCCCGCATGATCGCGCTGCCTGGATGGTCCGGGCGATCAAAGGAGACAGAAGATGACCGATGCAAACGAGACCGTCCACCGCTACCTCGCCGTCTGGAACGAGACCGATCCTGCCCGCCGCCAGGCGCTGATTGCGGAAAGCTGGGCCGAGGGCGCGATCTATGTCGATCCGTTGATGCAGGGCCGGGGCCATGCCGAAATCGACGGGTTGGTTGCCGCCGTGCAGGAGCGCTTTCCCGGCTTCCGCTTCGAGTTGATCGGCGAGGCGGATGGTCATGGAGACAATCTCCGCTTTTCCTGGGGTTTCGGCCCCGCCGATGGCGAAGCGCTCATCAAGGGCACGGACTTCGCGCTCATCGAAGGCGGACGTCTGAAGGCTGTGCACGGCTTCCTTGATCAGGTTCCGGCAGCCGCATGACGATCGCCGTCCGTCCTTTGGGAGACTATCTTCGCGACTGGCGCCGCCGCCGACACATGAGCCAGCTCGATCTGGCGCTGGAGGCGGATATCTCCCAAAGGCATCTCAGCTTCATAGAGAGCGGACGTTCCCAACCGAGCCGCGAGATGTTGCTGCATCTCGCCGAGCGGCTGGGCGTGCCGCTTCGCGAGCGCAATCCCATGCTGCTTGCCGCCGGTTTCGCGCCCGTCTTTGCCGAGCGATCCTTGGACGATCCGGCGCTTGCGCCAGCAAGGCGCGCGGTCGAGATGGTATTGAAGGGGCATGAGCCGTTTCCGGCATTGGCCGTGGACAGGCATTGGACGCTGGTGGCAGCGAACGGCGCGCTTGCGCCACTTCTTGCGGGTGTTGTTGACCAAGCCCTTCTGGAGCCGCCGGTCAACGTGCTGCGGCTAAGTCTGCATCCGCAAGGTCTCGCTCCGGCAATCGCCAATCTCGCCGAATGGCGGCATCATCTCCTGGAACGGCTGCACCAGCAGATCGCGATGACCGCCGATCCGGTTCTCTCCGCTCTTCTTGAAGAGCTTGCGGCCTATCCCTTTCCGAATCCCTCGCCGAAACAAGCCGCCTCCAGCGATTATGCCGGCATCGCCGTTCCGCTGGAATTGCGCACCGAGGCCGGTCTGCTCTCCTTCATTTCCACGACCACCGTCTTCGGAACGCCGGTCGACGTCACTCTGTCGGAACTGGCAGTGGAGTCCTTCTTTCCGGCGAATGATGAAACCGCCGAACGCCTGCGGCGAATTGCTGAAGGCGGCTGATTATTTTTTCGCGCGCAGGCCGTCCATCAGGAGGCCGATGAGGCGATGGGAACGATCGCGCCATTCCGGCGTATCCGGCATGGAGTAGATGCTCGAAAGAGCGTGCAGCAGGTCCGTCGTGTCGATGTCCTTGCGGATGGTGCCCGCATCGCCCGCCGTTTTCAGCAGTCCCTCGAACGCGCTGCGAATGCGTCCGAAGCTTTCCGCGAACAACGAAGAATTGGTGCCCATCAGGATTTTCAGGCTGTTCGCCATGCCACGCTTGGCGGCGATATAGCCGACGAAGCGGCGCATCCATTCCTCCAGCGCCACATCCGGTGCGTGTGATTGCGCAAGCTCCGTTGCTGCAGCCGCAAGGCTTTCGAGTTCGCGGCGATAGATGACCTCGACCAGATGCTCGCGGGTTGGGAAATGCCGGTAGAGCGTGCCGATGCCGACGCCGGCCTTTCGGGCGATGTCCTCGAGTGAGGTTTCCACGCCGTGTTCCGCAAAGGCGACTGCCGCGACCTCGATGAGTTTCTCGCGGTTGCGGCGCGCGTCTGCGCGTAGCTTTGTCGTGGGAGGGGCAGGTTTCTGCTCGGCCGAGGCCAAAATAATGCTCCAGGCACATTGGGGACTTGACCGGAGCCGGCAAGTCGCTAGATTAAACGGAGGCTCCTCCGCTTAACTGGAGTGCCTTCCACCTCTTAACCCAGAAGGAGGCGGGATGTCATGCCGAAACCCACTCATGGCCATCCCGTAACCCATAGCTAGGGCGCCAGGGCCGGATTGCCAGCCCATTCCAATATCGAAATCTCATTCTCGTGACGATGGCAGGAGCTTGATCCATGACACGAACGGTTCATCTTTCACTGGAGATCAATGGAAAGACACGCGAACTCGATGTCGAGCCGCGGGTCACCCTGCTCGATGCTCTGCGCGAGCATCTGGAACTCACCGGCACCAAGAAAGGCTGCGATCAGGGCCAGTGCGGGGCATGCACGGTGCATGTCGACGGCAAGCGCGTGCTTTCCTGTCTGACATTGGCAGCCCAGGTCGAAGGCCGCCAGATTGCTACGATCGAGGGCTTGGCCGCGGAAAACGGCGATCTGCATCCCGTGCAGGCGGCGTTTCTGGAGCATGACGCCTTCCAATGCGGCTATTGCACGCCGGGCCAGATCATGTCGGCGGTTGCCTGCATCCGCGAGGGGCATGCCGGGTCGGACGAGGAAATCCGCGAATACATGGCCGGCAATCTCTGTCGATGCGGGGCCTATAACAGCATCGTCGCGGCGGTCCGCGAAGCGGCGGAGGCGGCGTGATGAGAGATTTTTCCTATTCCCGCGCGACCTCGGCGGATCAAGCCCGTCAGGCTGCCATCCAATCAGGTGCCATGCTGCTTGCCGGCGGTACTACGCTTCTCGATCTCGCCAAGTGCGGTGTCTTCGAACCTGAAGCGGTCATCGATATCACGCACCTGCCGGGCTTTTCGGATATCGAAATGGACGCGGCCGGCGCAAGAATCGGCGCGCTCGCCAAAATGGGCGAAGTGGCGGATCACCCCGCGATCCGGGCGAACTTCCCCGCCGTTTCGGAATCACTGCTGCTGGCGGCTTCCGCCCAACTTCGCAACATGGCGACTGTCGGCGGCAATCTCCTGCAGCGGACGCGCTGTCCGTATTTCCGCGATCCCGCCACGTTTCCCGCTTGCAACAAGCGCAGTCCGGGTTCCGGCTGCTCGGCGATCGGTGGTGTCACCCGCAACCATGCGGTGCTCGGCACGAGCGAGGCCTGCATCGCCTCCTATCCCGGCGATCTGGCGGTCGCGCTCGTCGCTTTCGATGCTTCCGTCGATCTCGGCGGACGGACCGTGCTGGCAGATGAGTTTTTCCTGACACCCGGTGACAGGCCGGATCGGGATACCGTCATCGAGCCGGGAGAGATGATCGCGGGCATCGTCATCCCCGCGTCGCCGGCCGCGAAGAATTCGACCTATCTCAAGGTCCGCGACCGGCAATCCTACGAATTCGCGGCGGCTAGTGCTGCGGTCGGTCTCGAGCTGGAGGAGGACGGCCGGACGGTCCGCGACATCCGCGTCGCGCTTGGCGGGGTCGCCACCAAGCCGTGGCGGGCGCGTGCCGTCGAGCAGGCTCTCGTCGGCAAGGCTCTCGATGCGGCCTCCGTGGAAAAGGCAAGCCGTCTCGCCATGGAAGGCGCCGTTTCCTACGGGGCCAACCGCTACAAGATCGAACTTGCGCCGCGTGTCGTCGCGCGCGCCATCCTGCAAATGGGAGGTCTGGCATGACCATCATGGAAACCCGCACCAAACAGGGCGATGCCTCCGATGGCGCGCTCGGTGGACGCTTTTCGCGCCTCGACGGCAAGCTGAAGATCACGGGCGGCGCGACCTATGCGCTGGAGCATCCCGTCGAGGGGCTCGCCTATGCCGTGCTGGTGCAAAGCACGATCGCGGCCGGCCGGGTGGTTAAGGTCGATACGACGAAGGCAGAGGCGGCGCCCGGCACACTTCTGGTCGTTACGCCCGAAACCGATCTGGAGCTGAAGGTCGCCTCCGACTGGTATGGCAATCGCCCCGACGATCAGCCCTATCATCCGCTTCCGCGTGAAGTCGCCTTCAACGGCCAGGCCATCGCCGCCGTTATTGCCGAGACGCTCGAGCAGGCGACCGAAGCGGCACGGCTGGTCGAGGTCACCTATGAGGAGACGACCGCCGTTGCCAGCATGGACTCTCCGAATGCCGGGGAGGGCAAGCTGGTCGACCAGTTCAATATTGCCTGGGGCGATGCCGAAGAGGCGCTCGCGGCATCGCCGTTGCGCATCGAGGCGGAATACAGCACGCCGCGTGAATATCACGTGCCGATCGAGCCGCATGGGCTGACGGCCAGATGGGACGGCGACCGGCTGACGATCTGGGAGCCGAGCCAATGGACGCACGGCATGGCGCGTTCCTATGCGGAACTCTTCGGCTTGCCGGACGAAAACGTGCGCCTCCTATCGCCCTTCATCGGCGGGGGCTTCGGTTCCAAGGCAGCCGTTTACGCCTATGGAGCTGTCGCAGCGGCGGTGGCCCGCAGGCTCGGCCGACCGGTGAAGCTCGCTGTCACACGGCCGCAGAACTTTACCTCCTATGGCGGAAGAGCGGCGACGCGCCAGACTCTGGAACTCGGCGCAAATTCCGACGGCATCCTGCAGGCGATCGTGCATCGCGGAGCCAGCGAGACGTCCACCTATGCCGATTTTCCGGAGCAGACGAGCGCCGCCACACCTCTCATGTATGCGGTGCCGAATTTCAGTTCCGAGCACCGGCTGGTGCCGGCCAATACCGTGATGCCGGGTGCCTTGCGTGCTCCTGGGAAGAACCCTAGCGCTTTCGGGCTGGAATGCGCGATGGATGAACTCGCCTACGCGGCTGGTGTCGATCCTGTCGAGATCAGGCTCAGGAACTATGCCGAACACGACCCCCAATCGGGCAAGCCCTGGTCTACCCGCCAGATGC
Source organism: Rhizobium moroccans (assembly GCF_057559155.1). Lineage (NCBI taxonomy): Bacteria > Pseudomonadati > Pseudomonadota > Alphaproteobacteria > Hyphomicrobiales > Rhizobiaceae > Rhizobium > Rhizobium moroccans. Next base: position 73,749 of record NZ_JBHFJG010000047.1, read on the forward strand.
GCGAAGCGCTTGCGGCGGGTTCCGAAGCCTTCGGTTGGGCGAAGCGAAGCTTCGAGCCGCGCTCCATGCGGGACGGCCGCCAACTTATCGGCTGGGGCGTCGGCTGCGGCACATTTCCGGTGCTGCGGGCAGCGAGCGAGGCGATGATCCGCCTTCTCTCGGACGGCACGGTGGAAGTGGTCAGCGGCGCAATCGACATGGGGCAGGGGACCTATACGATCCTTGCCCAGACGGCTGCCGAAGCGCTCGGCGTTCCGGTTGGACAAATCGATGTCCGGCTCGGCGACTCGTCGCTGCCGGGCGCGACCGTGGCGGGCGGCTCGATGCTGGCGGGCGCGATCACCGGCGCTGTACACAAGGCGGCGACGGCGGCGCGGGAAGAGCTGATCGGGCTTGCCCTCAACGATGCCAATTCGCCCTTCCGCGATACGGGCGCCAACACCTTGACTGTCACCGATGGTCGGATTGCCGTGCCTCGCGGCGATGGACCGTCGCTTACGGTGGCGGAATTGATGTCCGTTACGGGACGCGATCTGATCGAGACCCGCCGCAACACGCTTCCGGAAGCGGATCAGGGGCCGGAGGGACACAAGCGCGCCTGGACGACCATGACGGCCATCCAGGGGCCGACCGCCGGCGACTATTCGATGTATAGCTGGTGTGCGCATTTCGTCGAGGTGAGGGTCGACGAGGACTTCGGCACGATCCGTGTCTCGCGCATCGTTTCCGCTTTCGATTGCGGCCGGATCTACAATCCGAAGCTCGCCGAAAGCCAGTGGCGCGGCGGCATTATCATGGGTATCGGGCAGGCCTTGCTGGAGGAGGGATTGGTCGATGGCCGCAATGGGCGGGTCATCAACAACAATCTCGGGGATTACCTCGTGGCGACCAATGCCGATGTGCCGCATATCGAGGTCATCTCAGTCGGTATCCCCGATCTCAATGCCTCGGTGCTGGGTGGCAAGGGCGTGGGCGAGGTGGGCATCGTCGGCGTCGCGCCGGCGATCGCCAATGCCGTGTTCCACGCGACCGGCAAGCGGGTCCGCGATCTGCCGATCACGCTTGATAAGTTGATCTGAGATAGCCCTCACCCCGTCCAAGCGGGGTGAGGGCTTAAATCAATCGCCCGAATAGCGTTCCTCGGCCCAGGGCTCGCCCCGCATATGGTAGCCATTGCTTTCCCAGAAGCCGGCGCGGTCCCGGTCGAGGAACTCGATCCGGTGCAGCCATTTGGCGCTCTTCCAGAAATAGAGATGCGGCAAGACGAGGCGCACCGGCCCTCCATGCTCCCGCGTCAGAGGCTGGCCTTCCCATTCGGTAACGAGGATCGCGTCGGGGGAGGCGAAGTCGGAAAGCAGCAGATTGGTGGTATAGCCGTCGTAGCTCGTCAACATCACGGCAACCGCCTCGTCCTTCGGATCGACCGCGTCCAGGAAATCATGCGTGGAAATGCCCTTCCAGTGGTTGTCGTAGCGCGACCAGGTCGTCACGCAATGGATATCGGAGCGCATCTCGCTTTGCGGTAGAGCCTGAAGGGTTACCCAGTCGAAGGTCCGGGGATGGTTGACGAGGCCGCGAACGTCGAGCCGCCACTGTGAGGTCGTGACCTGCGGCTGCTGGCCGAGATCGAGGACGGGCCAGTTCTTCACCAGGTGCTGGCCGGGCGGCAGGCGTTCGGTTTCCGGGCGGGAGATGCGGCCGGTCAGGAACTTTCCCTGTTCAGCCCATTTTCGCTTAGTGATGGTGAGCTTGGAATCTGGCGGTTGAAGGTCGTCGGCCATGTCCGGTTCTCCTTGCGTCCGGCGATAATCTGGTAAAGAAGGTGGTGAAATCAATCGCCCCTTTGGAAATACCGATGCCCGCCTTCAATGCCCTCGTCGAAAAGCTGAGCCCGCCGCCCGTTCCCTCCGTCTTCGCCTGGGGGCGTGCCTATGACGGCTCCAAGGGGCCGCTCATCGACCTTTCGCAGGCGGTGCCGGGCTATCCGGCGCATCCGGATATGCTGCGTCTCTTGGGCGAGACGGCCTCTTCCGCGGCTTTCACAGGTTACGGGCCGATCGAAGGGGAAATGTCGCTTCGCCAAGCCTATGCGGAGCATGTCTCGGATGTCTACGCTCGCGTGGAAGCGGAAAACATCCACATCACCTCCGGCTGCAATCAGGCCTTCGTCTGCGCGGCCATGACGGTTGCGGGACCCGGCCAGACGGTTCTGATGATCGAGCCCTTCTATTTCAACCACGAGACGACGCTCGCCATGATGGGGGTGAAGACGCGGTTCGTTCCTTGCCGGGCCGAAAACGGTTTCCTGCCCGATCTGGTCGATCTCGAAAAGGCGATCACCGGCGACGTGCGGGCGCTGGCGCTGGTTTCCCCGAACAATCCGACCGGTGCCATCTATCCTCCTTCCCTGCTCGAAGCGATCTTCAAGCTCTGCCGGGAAAGGGGAATCTGGCTGATCCTCGACGAGACCTACAGGGACTTCATGCCCGAGGCCGGCAAGGCTCCGCATGGATTGCTCGGGCTCGACGGCTGGGATGAGACGCTGATCGGCCTCTACAGTTTCTCGAAATCCTTCTGCATTCCCGGCCATCGGCTCGGTGCAATTACGGCCGGAGCAAAAGTGATCGAGCAGATCGCCAAGATCATGGACAATCTGCAGATCTGCGCGCCGCGCGCGGCCCAGGCTGCCGTCGCCGAGGCGCTGCCGCTGCTTGGCGGTTGGCGCGAGGAAAACCGCCAGGAGATCGGCCGCCGCGCCGAAGCCCTGAAGGCGGTGATGCAAGCAGTTCCGGAGTGGAAGATCGGTGCGATCGGTGCCTATTTCGCCTTCGTGCGGCATCCCTTCCACGGCGTCGGCTCCGCGGAAGTGGCGGAGAAGCTTGCGAAGCAGGCCGGCATCATCTCGATCCCCGGTGCCTATTTCGGCGAAAGCCAGCAGGATTACCTGCGTTGCGCCTTCGCCAATGCGGATGTGGCGACGATCGGGCGGTTGGAAGAACGTTTGAAGAACTTTTCCCTGTCCTGATGCTGCTGGCCGCGATATAAGCGGCCATGGTCCAGAGAGCAGGCAGCGCCGATCTTCCGCTTCACGGCGGCCGGGTTCCCCGGTGGCTCGGCGAGCGCATGACGAGCCTTGGCGCGCTCATTGCCGAAGCCATCATCCAGCACTACGGCCGCGACGAATTCCTCCGGCGGCTTGCGCATCCCTTCTGGTTCCAATCCTTCGGCTGCGTGATGGGCATGGACTGGCATTCGTCAGGCATCACCACCAGCGTCATCGGAGCGCTCAAGCGGGGGCTCACGCCACTTTCAGGCGAACTCGGCATACATGTCTGCGGCGGACGCGGACAGCATTCCCGCAAGACGCCGGGCGAACTCGTGACGATCGGCGAGCGCGTCGGCATCGACGGAGAGGAACTTGCCACCGCAAGCCGGCTGGTTGCCAAGGTCGATAGCGCAGCGGTGCAGGATGGTTTCGATCTCTACCTGCACGGCTTCATTGTCACCGATGACGGCAAGTGGGTGGTGGTGCAGCAGGGCATGAACGGAGACAAGCGCCAGGCGCGTCGCTACCATTGGCTTTCGGAAGGGATCACGAGCTTCGTTGATTCACCGCACGCTGCGATCGAGGGTCGCCAGCAGGGCGAGATCGTCAATCTTGCCGATCACAGGGCCGAGGCTTCCCGCATGGGTCAGCTGGACCTGCTTTCCTCGCTTGGACCGGACCGGATCGTTCGCGAGATCGTCGCACTGGAGCCGAAGCGAAAGGCTGCGGCGCAGCCCATGCTGCCGCATCTCGTCATGCCGGAGCACCACGACGTGCGGGAGAAGGATGTGAACATGAAGCGGCTGCATGGCACGCTCGCCGCCGCGGCCGATCGCGGCCCGCAGGATTTCGAACATCTGCTGCTCACTCCGGGTGTCGGCGCCCGCACCGTCAAGGCACTCGCCATGGTGGCTGAGGTGGTACACGGGGCGCCCTGCCGCTTTTCCGATCCCGCGCGCTTCTCGCTCGCCCATGGCGGCAAGGACCGGCACCCTTTCCCGGTTCCGCTCAAGGTCTATGACGAGACGATCGGCGTGATGAAATCCGCAGTCCGCAAGGGCAGGCTCGGCCGCGAGGAAGAGCTTCAGGCGCTGAAGCGGCTGGACGACCAAGCCCGTCTCACCGAGAAATATGTCACCGGTCTCGACCTCAAGGAAATCGTGGCCGGCGAGTTTCGCCATTCGCACGAATGGGGCGGCCGCAGCGTCTTCGGCTGGGAAATGCCGGAGGCCGAAACGGCGGCGAAACGCAGATAAGCCGCGGTTCCTTTCGGGAACTTTCTTCCCCCTCCAGCACTTTACGGCCTTGCATCCCGGTAAACCGAGCAGAGGCCGTTCATGACGACACCCACCCTGTCCTGGTACAATGAAGCCGTCATCTACGGCATCGATGTCGAGAAATTCGCGGACGGAAACGGCGACGGCATCGGCGATTTCATCGGCCTTGCGGAGAAGCTGCCCTATCTCGCCGACCTCGGCATCACCTGCATCTGGCTGCTACCCTTCTACCGCAGCCCGGACAGGGACAACGGCTACGACGTCAGCGATTTCTATTCCATCAATCCGGATGTCGGAACCTTCGACGACTTCCTCAATTTCCTGCACAGCGCGGGCGAACACGGCATACGGGTCATCATGGATCTCGTGGCGAACCACACCTCCAACGAGCATCCGTGGTTCCAGGCGGCGCGCCGCGACAATCATTGCCGCTATCGCGACTATTATGTCTGGAGCCCCGATCCGCCGCCGGTAGCCGCGGGAGCCAAATCGATCTTCCCCGGAGAGGTGGACAGCCTCTGGACCTATGACGAGGTGGCTCGGGCCTATTACTTCCACAATTTCTACGATTTCCAGCCGGAGCTGAATTTCGCCAATCCGGAAGTGCGGCAGGAAATCCTGCGGATCGTCGACTACTGGCTGGCCTTCGGCATCAGCGGCTTCCGGCTCGATGCCGCGCCGCTCATCATTGCCGACAAGGGGCTGGAGCACGCCAATCCGCGCGATCCGCACGGCATCCTGATGGAGCTTGCAAGCTATCTGAGGGCGCGCCGTCCGACGGGGGTGCTGATTGGCGAGGTCAACATGCCTCCGGAAGAGACGGGCCGGTATTTCGGCGAGGGCGACCAGCTGCATCTCCTCTTCAATTTCATGCTCGCCTGCTACATCTTTGCGGGGCTCGCGAAGGAAGATGCCGGGCCCATCAATCATGCCATAAGCCTGTTGCCCGAACCGCCGGCCGGCTGCGGCTGGGCCAATTTCCTGCGCAATCTCGATGAACTCGATTTCTCGCGCGTGCCGCCGGAATTGAAGGAGGCGGTGTTCAACGCCTTCGCGCCGGACAAGGAAATGCAGGTATTCGACCGCGGCGTGCGCCGCAGGCTGGCGCCCATGCTGGACGGCGACCAGCGGCGGATCGAACTGGCGCTCAGCATCATCTTCTCGCTCCGCGGGCCGCCGCTGATCGTCTATGGCGACGAGATCGGCATAGGGGAGGACCTCAACCAACCCGGCCGAACAGCGGTGCGCATACCGATGCAGTGGTCGGCGCGGCGGAATGCCGGTTTCTCGAATGCGCCGACAGGCAAGCTGAAGGTGAAGCCGGTCGACAACGGGCATTTCTCCTACAAGAAGATCAATGTCGAGGAGCAGCAGAAAGATCCCCAATCGCTTCTCAACACCGTCAAGCGATTGATCGTGCTGAGGCGCGCCCAGCCGCTCTTCGTCAAGGGGCGGCCCGTCAGGCTCGGCGCAAGCAATCCGGCCCTCCTGGTCCATGGCTTCGAGGATGCAGGCAATTTGCTGCTCATCGTCCACAATCTCGCCGGCCGGGTCGTGGAAGCCGAAATCCATCTCGGCGGCATGGAGGCGGAAGCATTCACCGATCTGATCGACAAGTCCGAATACAAGGCCTCGCCCCGGCTGCGCCTCAAGCTCAAGCCCTATCAATATCTCTGGCTGAGTTCGGAGAGGGAGTGAGCGATGGCGCATATCGGCTATCACGCCTCCCATGAGCAATTTTCGCCGAGCGAGCTTATCGGCTATGTGAAGCTCGCGGAAGCGGCGGGGTTTTCCGCGGTGATGTCGTCCGATCATTTCGCGCCCTGGAGCCTGCGGCAGGGACAATCCGGCTTCGTCTGGGCCTTTCTCGGCGCCGCGATGCAGGCGACGAAGCGCATTCCCTTCGGGCTGATCACCGTGCCTTCCGGCTGGCGCTATCATCCGGCGCTGACGGCGCAGGCTGCGGCGACGATCGGCGAGATGTTTCCTGGCCGGTTACCCTGGATGGCGCTCGGCAGCGGGCAGGCGCTGAACGAGCACATCACCGGCGAGCGCTGGCCTTCGAAAGGGGAAAGGAACGAGCGGCTGCTGGCCGGCGCGGAGATTATCCGGGCGCTGTTTTCGGGCGAGACGATCAGCCGGGATCATCCGATCAAGGTGGACGAGGCGAAACTCCATACGCTTGCGAAGACGCCGCCCAAGCTGGTTGCGGGAGCGCTCTCGCCGGAAACGGCGGAATGGGCCGGCTCCTGGGCGGATGGATTGATCACCGTCAACCAGCCGCGTGAAAATCTCACGAAAATCATCGAAGCCTTTCAGCGGGGAGGAGGGGAGGACAAGCCGGTCTATCTGCAGGTTCATCTCTCCTGGGCCGCGACAGACGGCGAAGCGAGGGAGAACGCCTTCGATCAATGGCGCAGCAACGCGGTCAGCGCGGCCGTCGCCGAAACCCTGAGGCTGCCGGAGGAGTTCGACGCCGCCTGCGTGCAGGTGCGGCCCGAGGATATGGACGAGCATGTGCGCATATCCGCGGATCCCTCCCACCATCTGGACTGGCTGGGCCGGGATCTGGAGATGGGGTTTTCGGAAATCTACCTCCACAATGTCGGGCGCAATCAGCGCGAGTTCATCGAGATCTTCGGTGAAAAAGTGCTGCCCGAACTTTCGGAACGAAGCCTCGCCTGAACGGTTCATGTTGTGAACCGGGGAGGCGAGCATGGAACCCAAAGAAAAAGCGAAATCCGGCGGCGGTGGGCCGAACATTACCAAGAGTTCCGGCACCGGCGAGATGACACGCCGCCACGAGGCCGATCCCGCCACCGCCGATCTCAACAAGGCCCGCAAGGTCTGGGAGGCCGAGACCAGCCGCGATCCGAGCGGCCGGGTGGCGGATGCGGGCGATGCCGGTGGCGGCAGCGCGCTTCCCTATGACGAGGAGGCGGAGGCTGAATTCGTCGGCCGGCAGACCACCCGCAAACCCTCATCCAAGGATGACAAGGCGGAGTAATACGTGGCTCAGGCCCGCTTTTCCGTCAGCGCGACCAGGCGGCTTGCAAGATCGCCGATCCGTTCCATGGCGATTGCCAGAACGTCGTCCGGCACGGTCAGCGAAATGCGCAGAAAGCCGGCGGCCTGATCGCCGAAGGACCTGCCAGGCATCACCGCCACCTTCTCCTCCTGCAGCAGTTCCCAGGCGAACTCTTCGCCGCCGAGGCCGGTTGCGGCGACGTCGAGCAGGATGAACATCCCGCCTTCCGGCGGCATGGGCGTTATAAGATTATTGCCGGCAAAGGCCTTTTCGACGATCGCGGCACGGCGGCGATAATTCTCGCGCATCACGTCGGCGGTCTCGAAGCGCCTTGAGAGAGCCATGGCCGTCATGTCGGCGATGAAGGGCTGTACGCCGAACAGCATGGTCTCGGAAACGGGCAGCACCTTTTCGCAGAACTCTTCCGGCCCGGCGGCCCAGCCGCTGCGGAAGCCCGGCGCGGCATGGGACTTTGAGATGGAGGAGACGACGATCGTGCGCTCCGCGAGTTCCGGAATGTCGAAGGGCGAGGCGAACGGCGTGCCTTCGAAGATCAGCTCCTCATAGACCTCGTCGCAGACGATCCAGAGATCATGCCTGCGGCAGACCTCGCCGATCGCGGCGATTTCGGCGGCCGTCAGCACGGCGCCCGTCGGGTTGTGGGGCGTGTTGAGCAAGAGCACGCGGGCTTCGGGCGTGATCGCCCATTCCAGATCCTCGGCCTTCATGTGGAACCTGTTCTCGGGCCTTAGCGGCACGGGGATCATATGCGCGCCCGTCGAGGCGATCACGCCTTCGTAGGTGGCATAGAGCGGATCACCGACGACGACACCGTCACCTGCCTCGACGAGGCCGGCCATTACGCTGTAGAGCGCCGTCTGAGTGCCGGGAAAGCAGAGGAAGTTGTTCTCGGTCACGCCCTTGCGGCGCTTTGAATATTTCTCCACCAAGGCGTTCAAGACCGTGGGTTCGCCGCGGCCGTTGGAATAGCGGGTGCGGCCCGCATACATGGCCCGCGCAGCCTCATCGAGAAGCGCCCTGTCGGGTGCGATGTCCGGCTCGCCGATCGTCAGCTCGATGACGTCCTCGCCCGCAGCCTTCATGCGGCGGGCGGCGAGGTGAACGGCCCAGCGGCCGGAGCCGAGATGGGCGAGGCGATCGGTGATCGAAGCATAACGCATGGCATTTCCTTTTTTATGTCTCGGAAGCCGAAAGCTCGCCCGGCGAAAGCCGGAGCAGGGCTTCGACGGAAGAAAGAGCGGTTTCGGCAAGCCCTTTGTCGGCAAAAAGGTCCGCGGCAAGCGTACCCTCGAGCCAGAGGCCGTCGATCAGGCCGTTGACGGCGATCGCGTGCGCGCGGCATTCCTCGCGGCTGACGGTCCGGCCCTGTTCCGCATGGAGAGCGAGGAGCAGAGCTTCGAGCGCCTCCAGAAAGGTCAGGTAGTTCTCGCGATGAATGGCGGCGAAGGTCGGGTCGAGCGGAATATGGCTGATGAAAGCCGCCCAGAGCGAGAGCGTGCGCGGGTCCGTGACGGGCGGCGTGACGTTGGCGACGATGAATCGGCGCAGACGCGTGCGGGCATCGCCGCCCTCCGTCGCCGCGCGGATCGCCTCGTCCGTTATGCCGGTCATGACCTGCCGATAGGCCGCCTGCAGCATCTGGTCCTTGCCGGCGAAGTAATGGCGGATAAGCCCGCCCGTGACGCCGGCGCGCGTGGCTATCTGCCGCACGGTTGCGCCGCGGATGCCGAATTCGGCGATGCAATCGAGCGTGGCGGCGATCAGGTCCTCACGCCGCTCGGTCTCGCTTGCCCTGTGATAGCTGCGCCGGTTCACCGAAATGCCCGCATGGGGCGGATGACATTGAAAAGCCGGGCAAAAGGCATGGCATAGGCGCCGCAGGCCTGCATCGAAACGGTCTCCCGGAATTGCGGATAGGGGCGGAGTCCGCTCCCAAAATTTGTCAGTGGTTGAAGTTATTATACGCTTGAATAATGCCTGCACAAGTCAGGCTTCATGCCTCAATTCTTATCCAGGACGATTAAGGGATCGTATCCCGGCGCGCGCCGCGCCGCCTGAGCGGGATCAGCGGAGCCTCCGGTCAGGCAGGAAAAAGGCGCCTCCCTGAAAAAGGAGGCGCCAGTTGGGAGGGTATTTATGACGCCGTCGATCGGACAAAGTTCTGTGATCGACGTCGCCTGAACACCGGGCCCAGGCAAAGGTTCCCGTTTTCGTACGCATATCTCGGGTCTATATCCCACGCCTTGCCGGAACAATCGCGATGCCGGCCGGTTCTGTCTTTGCATCAAAAACGGAGACAGGAGCCAATGAGCAAGGCAGTCCAGACCACCAATCACGATGAAATCCGCCATTGGATCGAGGAACGCGGCGGCCATCCCGCGCGAGTAAAAGCGGCGGCTGGCGAAGGCGGCTTGCTGCGCGTCGATTTCGGCAGGCCCGAAGAGGCGCTGGAAGAAATCTCGTGGGAGAATTTCTTCGCGGTCTTCGACGATAACGAGCTTTCGTTCCTCTACCAGGAGGAAACCGATGACGGCAAAACAAGCCGTTTCAACAAGTTCGTCGCACGCACGCGACATTGAATGCCGCGGCTGCCTTGCGGCACACGCGATCAAGGAGGACGAGTCATGACGTCCAAGCACTTCAAGCCCCGAAAGCCGAGCGACGCCGACCTGAAATCCGATCCAGGCATCGGCCAGTCGAAAGGTCTCAACCGAGCCACCGGCAACGAGGAGATCGCAGGCGAAAATACGGATGAAGGCGATGTCGCGAACGATACGCTGCCATCCGGCGGTATCGATCCCGACCAACGCGGCCGCGCGAACAAATAGCGGCGACGAAAAGGAGGAATTCATCATGCAGGGTGCGAAGACCCACGAGCAGCAGCGGAACATCATCGAAAAGCGCGAGAAAACGGCCAATGCCGGCAAGGACTTCGATGCGAAGGCTGATCTCAACCGCAGCGAGGCCGCGCGCAAGGCTTTCCGCAAGGGCGATGACATGAGTATGCGCACGGCGGATGTCTCGATGAATGATGATCCTTCCATCATCCGCGGGCGCAACCAGGAAAGCGAGCATCGCAAGGGCGGCGGCGGCAGCCGATAGCGCCTCCGCCGGAACGAAGGCGCTCTCCCAAGGGTTTCCGGCAAGGTTGTCCGGGTGCCGGTCGGGGGCTATGATCCCCGAAGGGCAGGGCAACAATATCCGGCCGTGGCGACTTCGCCGCGGCGGAGCGTCTTGGGAGGATGACATGTTCGGATTTGGCCCCACCTTTGCAGATCGTGGCGATGCCGGAAGGCAGCTGGCGGATGCCCTTCAGGAACAGGCCCACGCCAATCCCATCGTGATGGCGCTGCCGCGGGGCGGCGTACCCGTCGCCTTCGAGGTGGCGCGGCGGCTCGATGCGCCCCTCGATCTCTTGATAGTCCGCAAGATCGGCGCTCCTGGCCAGCCGGAATACGGCATCGGCGCCGTAGTCGATACCAAGGAGCCGCATGTGGTCGTCAACGAGGAGGCGGCGCGGAATTTCTCGATCCCACCCGGCTATCTTGCGACCGAGCGAGATCACCAGCTCTCCGAAATCCAGCGGCGTCACCGCATGTATTTCGGGGAGGACGAGCCACGTGATCACGACCATTCCGGCAGGGATGTCATACTGATCGACGATGGTATCGCCGTCGGGGTCTCCATCCGCGCCGGCATCCATGCGCTGAAACAAATGGGTGTTGCCTCCATCTGCATCGCTGTACCTGTTGCGCCGCGGGATGTGGTGGAATCCTTGAGGGACGAGGTCGACGAGATCGTCTGCCTCTCGGCTCCCGAGCGCCTTCAGGCGGTCGGCGCCCATTACGGCGATTTCACCCAGACGACCGATCAGGAAGTGGTTCGGCTGCTGAAGGAAGCGCGGAAATTCGGCAAGGCGCCCTGAAACGGTTCTAAACCTCAACGGTTGCCAGCAGCGGCAGGTGATCGGAGGCGCGGCGTGCGAGTTTCGTCGAAGCTACTCCGGCTTCGCGCACCTGGATGTCCGTGGACACGAAGATATGGTCCAGCCTCAGGAAGGGATAGCGGGATGGAAATGTGGGCCTTGGCTGCATCACCGTACGGTTCTGGACGTCGGCCATTCCCCGCGAGAGATTGTGATAGACCGGCGAGGAAGGGACGGAGTTCATGTCGCCAATCAGGATTATCGGCTTCTCCCGGCAATCGGGGTGGCCGAGCCAGTCGGGCCCCCGCAGCACGGCCGTCTGCCTCAGCCGGTCGCGGCGCCGGAGGCCGAGATGGGTGTTGAACACCTGAAGCTGCGTATCGCCGGCGGTTATCTCCACCCAGATCGCACCCCGCTGCTCGCCGTGGGAGGGCAGGACGTCTCCCTTGACCAGGCGCATCGGGAGCGCCGTCAGCACGGCATCGCCGTAATGCTCCTCCTCCACCTTCAGCGCGGCGTGGAAGTGGAATTCCATGCGCAGGAGGGATGCGATGATATGGGCCTGATCCATGCCGCCGGTGCGGTTGCGGCCGACATCCAGCTCCTGCAGCCCGATGATGTCGGGCTCGAGAGCGGCGATGACCTCCGCTACCCGGACAGGATCGAGCCTACGGTCGGTGCCGATGCAGCTATGGACGTTGTAACTCAGGATCTTGAGTGCCTGCCGGGCGGGAAATGGTCGTGTCTCGGTATCCGTCATGCCGCAGGGAACCCCTTTGCCCGGCTTTTCGTTCCCACACGGGACTCCGGCAACGGAGGAAGAGAATGATCGCCAGGCGGCACGTGCTGAGATTGTTGATCGCCGCGGCGATCTGCCTTGCCGTTCTCCTCGTTTACCGCAGCCTGGGGCGATACTCCTTCGAGGAGATCGAAGAGTCCGTCGGCGCCATTCCCGGATGGCGGCTGGCTTCCGCTCTCGGTTTTGTCGCCTGCTCCTATCTTTGCCTCACGGGCTTCGATGCGCTGGCGTTGAGATATGCCGGAAAACCGCTCTCCTATCCGCGCACGGCGCTCGCCTCCTTCACGAGCCTTTCGATCGGCCACAATGTGGGGCTGGCGGCGCTCAGCAGCGGCGCGGTCCGATACCGCTTCTATTCGCGCTGGGGGCTTTCCGCCGAGCAGGTCGCCAAGGTGATCGTCTTTTGCGGAGTGACGGTGGGATTGGGGCTCGCCACGCTCGCGGGGCTCGCCCTGCTTTTGAGACCGGGTGGCGATCCCAATCTGCTGGGGCTCGACAGGCCGGCGGCGATCCTCCTGGGCCTCGTGTGCCTCGCTCTGCCGCTTGCCTATATGCTGATCTGCGCCTTCGTCCGCCGCCGGCTGAGACTGTGGAGCTGGAGCTTCGAGCCGCCCCGGCCGGCGCTCGCTCTCGGGCAGATCGTCATCGGAACGCTGAATTTTTCCTGCGTGGCGGCTTGCATTCACCAGCTTCTCGCGGGCTTTTCGGATGCCGGCTATCTGGATGTTGCGAGCGCCTACGTTACCGCCAATATCGCGGCGTTGATCAGCCACGTGCCGGGCGGGCTCGGCGTTCTGGAAGCAACCATGCTAAGTATCCTGCCGGATGCGGAATCGATCGGCGCACTGGTTGCCTTTCGCGTTCTCTATTTCTTCGTGCCTCTGACGGTCGGCGTGCCGATCCTGATCGCGAGCGAAGCCTATTATCGCCGCCGCCCGGAAAAGGTGTCAGAACAGGCGACGAGCTAGGCGGGAGAAAAAGCGCCGGATACCCGCCTCAAACTGCGGGACGGGCCAATAAGGCTGCTTGGGATCGACAAGGCCGGTGCCGATCATGGATTGCGTCTCGCCGTTGCGAGGATCGACATCGAAGGGCCGCAGTCCGCGCGGGCGGATGTTCAGGGCATCCACGGCTGCGAACATGGAGCCCGTTCGGGCGATGATTTCGGCCACTTCCCGCGGCGAGGCGTCGAGATGTTCAGCCAGCAGGTCGTTGCGGATGGCGGCGATGGCGCTCTGGCCCGCCGGCGAGCCGGTTTCGATTGCCAGGTCGCATTCCGTATCGAGCCCTTCGGAGCGATTGTTGAGGTTCGACGAGCCGACGCGAATGAAGCGGTCATCCACGATGATGACCTTGGAATGCACGATTACCTCCTGCTCGCCGCCCCTTCCGTCCGGCACGACAGCGTAGAAGACCCGAAGCCGCTTGTTGCGGTCGGCGCGCTTCAGCCGGCGGATAAGGCGATTGCGGTTGTGCCCCATCATCAGCTTTTCCAGGAAGCCATGGGACTTCCGGGTCACGACCACCAGGATTTCCGGTCCGTCAGCTTCTCTCAGGCGCCGGGCAAGCGTGCGCGCGACGCCGAATGAGGCGAGATACTGGGTTTCGATATAGAGGTGGCGCTTCGCGTTTCTCAGCGCGTCGTGGGTCAACCGGATCGCTTCCCTGTGGCCGCGGTGTCCCCTCCACTTCCATGCCTCGGTGAGCGCCAGCGCGGCATTGCAATCCGTGAGCGCCGGCTCCAGATCCTCGGGCCAGGGTGCGTCGCCCGGAAAACCGTGTGCCGTCAATTTTTCACCGGTCGCTTTCTTCCACCGGCGGCGTGCGACGTCGCCAATCATCCCGGCAGCGTCTCCGCTCACGATCGCCTGCACGTCATGCAACGGACCGTAACTCGTCCCGTCCGGAGCAATCCGGCAGGCATCTTCGACCCGGTGGAGGCGATCGTCCCAGCGTTTGGCGGTAATGTCGATGCCGCCGAGGAAAGCGGTCCGATCGTCTATCGTGACGATCTTCTGGTGATGGCTTGCCCGAAGCGGGTGACGGAAGTCGAAGCGCAGGAAAATGCGGGGATGATCGCTCCATCCCATCTTGCCGAAAACCTTGAGGCTCCTTCCCGAATAGACCGGGCCCATTCCCCAGACGAGGAGACGGATTTCCAGATCTGGCCTTTCCTCCGCCAGCATGTGAAGCAATTGCCCCAAGGTTTCGCTATCGGGCTCGTCCTGGCGCAGGCGAATATCGGGGTTGAAATCCCAGCCGACGATGAAGATGGATTTCCGGGCCTTGCGGAGAACCTGATCGAGCCGGCGGAAGTAATCGGCGCCATCCACCAGGAATGCCGCCTTGTCGGCCCTTGCGCTGCGCCATGCGTTGCGTCCGGGCCGGATGATCGGGTCGATCTGGACAAACTCGGGTGTGGAAAGCTCTATCGCCACGTCCACCTGCGCCATCTCCTGAGATGAGTGATAGATGAACGTGCGAAATTTTCCCTTTGTTCCAACGGTCTCTCCCACGCTGAGGGGCGCGGGAGAAGGATCCGCTACTGGTCTATGCCGTGTGGAGGCGGATTGAGGGGTTCAGTGCCGCCAAACTCCGCTACATTGAAGAGCTCCATCGCGGCCAACACGCAGAGAAGGATGAACAGGGCCGCGGCAAATAGCTTCCAGAGCTCCAGCCTGGGCGCTCCATGCTCTTCGCCGGGGTGCTTGTCTCCGCGATGCGTGTGCATGTCGCTATGGGTTGCCATGGTCACCTCCTGTTGCCACCGGACCCATTATTGAACGCGGTTGCCCGGCGGCATGTAGACCGGCGGATTTTCGGTTTCGTCCGGATTAGGCAATGGTGCCTCGTCCGGAAGGCGGTCCGGCTCAGGCTCGTCGATCGGCGGTTCCGGCTTCCAGGTCGGCGCCGGCATCGGCGGCTGTTCGCTCGGTTCGCGTGGATCGGGCATCATGATTAGTCTCCTTGCGGTACTCTTCCTTGCAGGAGCACAACGGAGCCCGGCGGCTATTGTTCCTCCCGACAGGCGCTCCGATCGGAGCCTTTTTCGGGCAGTATCTTCGGGCCCGGCGAACGGTCGGCGGAACTTAGCGCGTCTTCTCAAGTTGATGCGATGCGCCCGACGAGCCCGGCCCGTCGGGAGGTCGAAGATGCTAGGAGAAACGACATGACCCATGCCAGAGACAATTTCATCGCGTGGCTTCGGGACGCCCATGCGATGGAGGAGCAGGCCATAACGATGATGACGGCGCAATCGCGGCGCCTCGAGAACTATCCCGATCTCAGAAACCGCATCGAGCAGCATCTGATCGAAACCCGAGCGCATGCTGAAGTCCTGGAAGACCTGCTTGGGCGGTTCGCGGCGGGCGGCGCCTCGACGCTCAAGGATATCGCGGGAAAGCTTGCCGCAACCGCCCAGGGGCTCGGAGGCATATTCACGAGCGATGAGGTGATCAAGGGAGCCATGGCGAGCTACGCGTTCGAGCATGTGGAGATCGCGAGCTACCGTGTGCTGATCGCAGCGGCGGATGAGCTTGGGGAGATCGAAGCGAAAGCGGTGTTCGAGCGTATCCTGGAGGAGGAGATCGCAATGGCCGACTGGTTGGAGGCAAACCTCGACAACGTCACGCGGGTCTTCCTCATGCGCGACGAACGCGAACTGCAGGCCAAGCGTTAGGGATCAGATACCAGCCGCCGTCGGACGGCTGGCGGAAGCGCGATCAGTTCTTGATGTGGGGCATTTCCCCCAGATGGATGTGGAGTTCTCTTTCGTCCCGCACACCTTGTTGATAAAGCTGCAGAATTTGCGCAGCTAGATCATTGGCGGCCAAACTTCCACCATCCAGTCCGCGCTCAGCGCACAGCGTGTTGAAGAAACGCTGGAGGAAAGCCAGTTCGCTTGGTTCGAATGCATGCGTAACGACTGCCGTATTCATTGTTTTCGGCCTCCATTACGGGGCGAAGCGTGCCTTGCCTCCCGTCGCCATCGCCCCTTCATACCCTGGCGATAGCCAACAGTGACTCTTTCCCCCATTCTTTGCAAGGGTGATCTTGACAATAAATCCGGTTCAATTCCGCGAGGAGTGAATCTCACCCGGTTGTGATGATTCGGTCCGCTAATCCTCTTTCAAATGATTGGCTTCGTGATCGTGAAACTGCTCTGTCTGCACGGCCTTGCTGTCGAGGCCACGCTGGCGGGAATGCTGCGCCTTGTCGCGATTGGAAAGCACCGTGTTTTCGGGAATGAGCTCCTTGTCGACGTCCGTCATGGCGCCGCTCCCGCTACCCTTGCCCCGAGTGCCGCTGCCGACATGTTTCGTGCTCGCATGGGCCATCGATATTCCTCCTGTCCAGGTCGGTATATCTATCCAACCAGCGAGCCGGGATTTTGATCCCGGAGGCTCGCCTCAATCGGTTTCAAGCAGGAAGAAGGTGGTCGGCCCGGAGGGGGTGTCGTTCGAAAGATTGAAGCGGATAGGTCCTGTTTCGACCCGCAGCGGCGCCTTCACTTTCCCATCCAGCCCAACCGAGGAGAGGCGCCAGCGAGCGACGCGTTCCTTGAACTCCAGTGCAACCTCGCCCTTGCGGATCAGCACCGGCAGCGAGCCGAAATCCTCGATCACGTTCTCCTCGGGGTCCCGAAAGCGCATGTTCGTATTGCGGGCGTCCGTCGCGAAGATCAGCAGGATACGCTTGGCGGTGGCAAGCGACGAGCCGCCATCCAGCGCCGCCGCCGCGATCAAGCCTGCGCCGTCGGCACTTTCAACCCGCAAGGTTCCGAGGTCGAGAGGGCCGTCCAACTTGCTGAAAGCGGCTGCCTCGGTCCGGGGCGTGGAAAGCGTCAATCGCTGTTCTTCCCGGTCGAGCAGCAGTTCGCCGGTATCGCTTTCGAATATTCCACGCTCCGGATCGGTGCGATTATTGGCCGGCAGGAGACCGGCCTCTCTCAACGCGTCGAGCAGTTCTTGCGCCTGGGTGTCTTTGCGGGGTTGATTGACCGCAAGCAGTTCCCGCAGGCCATCCGAGGATTTGAGGCCGATGCGGGAGACGAGTGCGAGCTCGGTCAACGCGTCGGGCTCGGCCGCCTGCATGTCATCGTTCAGGTCTTCCATGCCACGCATGGTGAAAGGGATCACGTTGCGAGCCGGCGAGACATCGCCTCGACGGAAGAGAAGTGCTGCGAGCGTTTCTCCCGCCCGGGCGACCGGATCGAGCGCTATCGCATAAGGCAGCATGGCTCGCTTGTGGGGATAAGGCTCACCGTATTTCAGGATGATTGGTGCATGTCCGTGGCGGCAGAGAATGTCCCATCCCTGCAGCGTCGCATAGGCGGGCATGAGAAGCCCGGCCTCGTAGCGGTAGCGGCTCCAGAAGAGATGGTCATATTCACTGAGGGCGAAAGGCTTGCCGAGCCAGCGCGAGGCGGCGGCATAACGCATGTAGCTGGCGGCATCGGTGACGGAGCTTTTGTTTCCGATGGCCGAGCCGGGCTCATAGCCACCGACCCAATCCTGGTAGGTGTTCATGGTGACGGCATCGAGCCGCTCCCGGCTGAGCGAGGTCTGGACCGTCGCCCAGTTGTTATAGGTGCTGATGAGGCCGCGATAACCGAGATCGCGCAGCACGTTCGTTATTCGGTCGGCGGAGCGACGCTCGGTTTCCACGAAGAAGGCCTGAAGATCGCGCATTCGCGGTCCGTCCAGGTAGCGGTCGACAGGCAGGCTGATCGAGGCGGCTTCCAGCCTTTCATCGGGGCGGAGGT
The DNA here is from genome assembly GCF_057559155.1 of Rhizobium moroccans. Classification (NCBI taxonomy): domain Bacteria; kingdom Pseudomonadati; phylum Pseudomonadota; class Alphaproteobacteria; order Hyphomicrobiales; family Rhizobiaceae; genus Rhizobium; species Rhizobium moroccans. The sequence continues at coordinate 91,609 of NZ_JBHFJG010000047.1, forward strand.
CGGGCCAGGCTTTCCCAAGTTCCGTGGTCGAGCGATATTTGTTGCGAAGCCAGGCATTGAAGGGTTTTTGTAACATGCCGGCATAGCCGGGCCAGCCTTTTCCTTCCTTTACGACATTCTCGAATTCGATGCCGTTTTCATTGGCAAGAATTACCAGTGCAAGCGCCTCGTCCTTGATGGGCGCTATCCCGGTATAGGGATTGATCCGGGCGAGAAGCTCCTTCTGCAGCCGTTTCCAGTGTTCGAATGCCTCGTCGTCGAAATGGAGAGCCAGCTTCACGTCGCCGCCGGGATCCCAGCGATCGTCATATCCGCCATAGGCGCCCCGCCAGGATGTGATCCCGTCGAACATCCAGTAGATGCCGTTCCGCTTGAGGGCGGCCATCAGGTAATGGATGCGGTCGAGCACGTCCGGATTGAAGTCGAAATCGTCGGCGCGGCCTTGCATCAGGTTCGCATCGACGAAATGGAAGCGGGCGATGTTGTAGCCGCGCATGGCCAGTTGTCTGGCATAGATATCAGCGGAGGCATGGTCGGGAAAGCCGCCGGACGCTGGGCTCCAGCCGAGCGAGGCGCAAAACAGGGGCTTCGGGGACCGAGGCGAAGCGGCGGTCGCGATGCGCCCATCTTCACCGGCAATAAGCCGGTGATCCTCGTCGATCGGTTGGTTCGGCAGAATACCGGAAAAGTCGAGTGGGCTGCCGCTTGCAACGGTCAGCGCGATTTCACGAACCGGCAACCAATCAGTGGCGTTAGCCGCCGGAGCCGCTGCGATAAGCGCCAGAATCCCCGCCGCCCTCATCAGTCTTTTCATCGGGCCCTCCAAGATAGCGGCTTTCGATCCAGTCGAGCGGGCTGCGTCGCGGAGCGACATAGCCGAAAGGCAGGCCCGCCGCATGGAAGAGCCAGGCGACCACCGTGTAGAGGCCGAGCGAGAAGCTTCGCTTTCGGACCGACATCAGCGCGACGACCGCGGCGAAGATTCCCACCACGAGCACGAGCGCCAGCAGCTTGTCCGGCAGGAAGAGGAGGAGGCCGAGCGAGAAAAGGATCCAGCAGCAGACCAGCGCCCATAGCTTCAGCTCCGGCAATTCCTTCAGCATCTGCCGGAAATAGGGTTTGCCGGTTGCCGCCCGCAGAACTTCCCCGATGCCGAAGAGATATTTCGTCTTCCAGCGACGCACCAGGAGCCGATAGGAATTGATGCTGTGGCCGTAATGCCTGACGAAGCGCCGGTCGAGCCTGTGCAGGTTCCAGCCGGCATGCCTTAGGCGTATCCCGAGGTCGAATTCCTCGTAGCCGTGCAGGTTCCGATCGGTGAGGTAGCCGATGCTCTCGATCGCCGCCCGCCGATAGAGGCCGCCGCCGTTCATCCGGTCTATGGAGCCGATGCGATTTTCCGGCGCATTCCGCTGGACGCGGCGCGTATATTCCAGATTGTCGAGCATCATCTCCTCGACATGTCCCGTTACCCCCGCCGCCTTGCCGTGCCGGTCCAGAAAGGCCAGCGCCTCGGGCAGGAAATCAGGGTCGAGATCCATGTCGCCATCGAGAAGGCAGATGTATTCGTACCGGGCATATTGGAAGCCGAGTTGCGGACCGAGGCCGCAGCTCGGACGCGCCGGCGCCTCGATACGTACGATGCGCACCGGGTAACGCGAGGCGATCTCGATCGTGCCGTCGGAGGAGCCGCTATCGGCGACGATCACCTCTCCGCGCCCGCCCGGAAGACCGGCAAGCGCGTGCCGGATCGTCTGGGCGATCCGCTTCTCTTCGTTGAGCGTCTTGATGATGATCGATACGGTCAAGAGAACCTCTTGCTGTTCTTTGCGACGACGGATCGATAGACCGCCGCCGTGGCGCGCCCTATGGAGGACCAGCCGTAGGCGCGTTCGATCTCGCGGATGCGCGCAAGCGCCCCCTCCTGGCTGAACGGTTCCGACATCTTGCGGGCAAGCGCTTCGGCAAGCGCCGCGACGTTCCGCACGGGGAAGTAGTCCGTTGCCGGCAGCTCCACTTCGCGGTTGGCCGGAATATCGCTCGCCAGCACCGGAAGCCCGTAGCTGAGCGCCTCAAGAAGCGCGATCGGCATGCCTTCGTGGATCGACGGCAGGACGAAAAGACCTGCCTGGGAAAAGAGGGCCGCGAGATCTTCCCCGCTCTGGAAGCCGGCCATTACCACGCCCGGAACCCGCGCGGCCATGGCCTCCACCTCTTTCGAATAGGGGCTGTCGTGATCGGCGGCACCCACCAGAACCAGTTTCCAATCCGTCCGTCCGAGCGTCTCGAAGGCGGCGATCAGATCGTTCTGCCGCTTTTCCGGAACGATGCGGGCAACCATGACGATATAGCGCCGGCGCTCGAGCCCAAAACGCTCGATGACGCCATTGCCGGCAATGCCGGGCCGCACGTTCACGCCGTTCGGAATGTGGCTGACCTCTCTGCAGTGCCGCGCCTTCATGGTCCGGGCGACATCCCCCGAAACCCCGATGCTGGCGCTGGCGAAGCGCATCGCCAATCTTTCTCCGAGCCGCAGCACCCGCCTTGCGAGCGGCCCCCATTTCTCCCGGTCGTAATCATAGCCGTGATGGGTGACCACCACCTTGAGGCCGGCGAGGCGGGCGATCGGAGCCAGAATCCCCGGGCCGATCGCGTGGATGTGCAGGATATCCGGCCGTTTCACGGCAGCATGGAGCACGCCGAGAAAGGTATGCGCGATTGCTTCGAAGAGCATGGAGCGCGGCGCCCAGAGAGGGACAACGCGAATGCCGCGCCAAACGGTAGGTGCCTTTTGCCGGAGATAGGGCCTGCGCCCGAGGATCTCGACATCCCAGCCATGCTGGAGAAGCTCCTGTCCGAGCATCTCGACATGTTTTTCTATCCCGCCCTGGATGTCCGGAATGCCCCGCAGGCCGAGCATGACGACCCGTCGTCGGATCGCCCGTACGCTCTCCGCAAGATCGGGCGTGATGGAGGTATCGATGAGTGCGGGCGAGAGGCGTGGTGTCTCGTTCATCACCACGCGCTCCCGCCGCGCCCCCTCCGGCCTGTTCAGGCTCGGTGCGGCCGGAGCCGGTCGTGCGTTCAGGTTGTCCCCGAGCGCGAGATGATCCGGCGCCCCGTTTGCGAATGGCGGATGTTCCATCTGCGAGACACGCGTTTTCTTTTCCATTGACCCGGCCCAGAAATCATTTCTGAGTAGGTTGTACCGATGGAACGTTCCGATACCGGAAATCGAACCGCTAAAATTCTAGGGAAGCTGTGCGGTTTTAACGCAAAAGGCCGGAACGTTGCCGAGGCCTTTGTCCTCAGGCGACGCCGAGGCTCCGGTAGAGGTCCAGCATGCGCTGCCGATAGGCATTGCTGGAGAAATCGGCGGATATCCACCGGCGGCCCGCCCGGCCCATATCCGCCCGCCTTTGCGGAGAAAGTGCCGCCATGGCGGAAAGAACGGCGGCGAGGTCTTCCACCGAACCGGCCGCCGCGGTTCTGCCGGTCTCATCCTCGCGGACCATTTCCGGTATGCCGCCGATCGCTGCGCCGATCACCGGGCGGCCGAGCGCATAGGCTTCTAGGATGCTGATCGGCGCGTTCTCGTACCATTCCGACGGAAGCACCAGGGCGCGGGACTGCCCGATCAGGCGAAAGAGATTTTCGCCCGAGACATAGCCGGCGAAGGTGACGTCCGCCTGCATGGCTTCCGCGAGCTGCCGCAGCTTCATTTCCTCGGGGCCGGTGCCGGCGATCACCAGGCGCTGCCCGGCCTTGGCGGCGGCGCGGATCAGTGTCGCAATGCCCTTTTCCGGAGCCAGCCTTCCGGCGAAGACGAAATAGTCGCTCTCCGCCCAATCGGCCGAAAACTTCTCGACATCGACGAAGTTGGGGATGTGGACGAGGCTTTCCGCCGGCCAACCCCATTCCATCAGCTTCTCGCGATAGAAGCGGCTTGGAACGACGATGCGGTCGACCTTGTTGCGATAAAGTCCGAGCATTCGGTGCAGCGTGGTCTCGGCGAAGACGACGGCGCTGAGCGCGAGCGACTCTTTCACGCAGCGGTGGACGACGACATTGTGTATGCGGCCGCCACGGCAATCCTCGCACACCTTTCCCTCGCGCAGCATCTTGTAGGCAGGGCAGGCGAGTTTCAGGTCGTGGGCGGTCATCACGACCGGAATTCCGGCGTCCTTCAGGGTCGAGAAGATCGCCGGCGACAGGTGGTGGTAGACGTTGTGGGCATGGGCGATGTTCGGTCTCGCCTTTTCGATCAGCCGCTTGAGATTGCGTTGCGCTTCCAGCGAATAGATGACCTTGGCAGCCTGTGCCGCCTTGGCGAGCGGGCCCGCCTCCCGTCCGTATTCGATCTCGGAGACGAAATATTCCGACCATGGGGAGGGCTGGTTGTTCTCATGCTGCATGGCGAAGGGCACGACATCCCAGCCGATCTCCTCGAAAAGCGCCGTGTGATCGAAGAAGACCGTTTCGGCGCCTCCGCGACGATAGAAGTAATTGTTGATGTTGAGCAGCCGCTTCGTAACGGTGTCGGTCACGCTGGGGCGGACGTTCATCTCGCGTCTGCCTTCCAACCGAGTTCGCGCACCGCCGCCTCGACGGTGACGATCCGACAGCCCTTTTCGATACAATGGCGGACGAGATGATCGAAGGTCGCCGGGGTGCAGCCGTAGGGTGTCGGCTCTTCGGCGATATCGTGGGTGAAGAAGATCAGCCAGCCGGGATCGGTCGCGACATCGTCGATCCAGCCGGTGAGGTCGAGTGCATGATCCTCCGGTTGGCGGATTTCCACGGCTTTGAGCATCAGGGGGTCGACAAGGCCACGGTTTATCGCTTCGCCGGCACCTCGGCATGTCTCGAACCGATCCGCCAGGGTGTTTCGTGCCAGCGGCCAGGCGGCGTTGTAGGGAAAGGCGAAATTGGTCGCCGGGCGGGTGATGCCGATCTCGCGCAGAAAACGGGCGCTTCGATCCAGATCTGCTCCGAGGTCGCGGCCAAACTTGCGGATGCGGTTGTGGGAGAAGGTGTGGCACCCGATTTCGTGGCCGCGACGGAAAAGCTCCGTGCAGCCTTCGGCATCGATCAGCCTGCGGCGCGGCTCCACCGAGCCGGCAAGCCCGCCTGAGATATAGAAGGTGCCTCGCGCCGCGTATTTCTCCAGAATGCCCGCACCATGCGTCAGGGCAGTATCGGGAACGTCGTCGAAGGTGAAGGAGACGAGCGGCACTTGCGTTTCGACCCGGCGTCTCTTCGACGCGATCTCCCAGATCAGGCGGTTGCCGATCCGGTCGATCAGGTGGTCTACGGTCGTCGTCGGATCAGCCATGAGCAAAGTTCCCCTCCCGTGCCCCTTGCGGCTCGCTGACGAGGTTCTGCGAACGCAGCCGGAATCCATAGAGGGCGACGACGAAGGTGAACCAGAGCAGGCTGCCGCTTTCGAAAAAGATGCTTTCCAATCCCGCATTGAAGAGCGTGTAGAGCCATATGCGGACGAAGAGCCGCGTCACGTTCGAATGGGCGCCGCCGCCATCGGCACGGTTGAGATCGCGCAACGGCAGGAAAAGGACGAAGATCAGGGTGAGGACGAGGCCCGGAATGCCCGTCTGCAGCAGCATGTCGAGATAGGCATTATGGCCGTTAAAGGCCTCTACTGCCCAGGTTTCGACGGAGCCGCCGCTATAGACGAGTTCCCGCGTCTGCCAGAAGGCCTTCAATCCGTAGCCGGTGATCGGGTTTTCGGAAATTGCAGAAAAGGCGAACCGCCAGATATCCGAGCGGTTCGTAAAGGTCGCATCGATGCCGAGGCCGGTGACGAATTCGCGGAAGGGCGCAATGACGGCCGCTCCCACCGCCAGCAGGTTGAAGGCGGCGACGCCTCCAACGGCGATAGGGATGCGCAGGCTGCGAAACCGCTCGAACAGCCAAGCAAGAACCAGGACCGCCGGCAGCATGGCGGATGCCGACTTGCCGCCCGTATGGACGAGAAAGAAGCACGACAGTGCCACGATCACCAGTCCGATCATGCGCGACCAGACCGACATCACGTAAAAGCCGAAGAAGGCTCCGATGACCATGGCCCCTGCCGCACCGTTCTTATGCGTGAAGTGCCCCCGCCAGAAGCCGGCATTCATCGGCTCGCGCAATTCCGAGGCCTGGTGGATCGAAACATCGGGACGGAAGACCACGCCGAAATAGGCGAAACCCAGCATGATCAACGTGCCGATTGCGAGCAGCTTCGCAAACTGTCTCTCGGAGGAGGGCAGCAGCAGAAAAATGCTCGCGTTGATGGGCACGATGATCCCGAGGATCAACGCTTTGATCCCAAGAGTAGGGTGGTTGGAAAGAAGCGCCGTGAACAGGAACCAGCCGAAGATGGCGGCAAGCAGCCAGCGGGGCTGCAGGATGATCGAGCGCAGTGGGTGCAGGAAGCCGTAGAGCAGCATGCCGCCGAAGATCAGCAGCGTTGCGATCTGGTTGAGCCGGTTCGAGGCCCCCGCAGAAGGATCGAGCGTCGCGGCACCGGTGAGATCCACGTAAGGATCGGTGGTGACCCAGAAGAACAGGAAGACGGCCATGAACAGCGTGACGCCGAAAACGTTCCTGTCCAGGGTGACGGGGGCTATGGCTTCGGCTGTCGGGGATCGCATGGCACGCTCCCCTCACGCATACCTGTGCGGATAGGAAAGCCTGCGGCGTGCGTCATCGAGATGGCGCAGCAGGCCGAGCGCAATCGCAAGGCCGATGCCGAGCGCGGTTCCCGCCACCGCGCCGGCGGCGAGAAGGATCACCGTGCGCGGCGGCCAGCTCTTGGCCTTCGGCGGCACTGCCGGCGAGATTACCCGGACATTGGTGGCATCGATCTGCTGCCGTTCGGTGATCTGGTGCGTGCGGCCGAGATAGGTTTCGTATACGGCGGCCTTCGCCTGGGCGTCGCGTTCCAGCTCCCGCAGCCGCACCTGGGCATCGCTGTTGGTGAAGACGGTGCTGCGCTCGGCATCGGCTCTGCGGCGGAGTTCGTCCAGCGTAGAGCGGGCCTGGTCCACATCCGTCTTCGCCGATCGCAGGATACGGCCGGCCTCGTCGCCGATGGCTCTATCAAGCGCGGCCTGCTCGGATTGCAGGGAGATCAGGCGAGGGTGCCGTGCACCATAGGTCAATGAAAGAGAGCCGATCTGCTGCTGCAGCGTGGCGTAGCTGGTGCGAAGATTGGCCATTGCGGGCGAGTCGAAGACCGTGTCGGTCGCCGCGCGGCGGCTCGCGACGGCGTTTTGCATCTGCTCGTAGCGGGCTTCGGCCTGGATCAACCGCTGCTGCGCATCGAGAACCTGGGTGTCCAGCGCGCTCGAAATACGGCTGCTTGCCAATTCGCCCGCATTCAATTGCAGCTTGTTGTCCCGCTTGAATTGCTCCACGCGTTCTTCCGCCTGGGTCACGGCAGCACGCAGCTCATCGAGCCGCGAGGTGAGGCCGGCGGCGACGCGGCCGGCACTTTCCGCTGTCGATTGGAAAAGTTCGGTTTCGAAGGCACGCACGATGGCATCCGCCAACTTGACCGATTTTGCCGGGTCTTCCGTCCAGACCCCGAGGGAGACCACGAAGGAACGTTCCTCGCGCTGCGCGCTCACGCGTTCGCTCAACGCCCGCAGGATGCCGAGTTCCCTGTCGCCTTCGGGCTGAGGACCGGAAATCAGGCGCATGAGCGGGTCGAGGAGGCTCGGCTTGTTGAACTCCGGATCGTTCGCGAGATCGAGTTCGGTGATGACATGGCGCAGCACATTGCCCGAGGTCAGCACGCGAAGCTTGCTTTCCACTTCGAGGAGCTGCGAATCCCGCTGCGAACTGGAGGCGAACACATCGTCGGAAACGACGTTGAGGTTTGCCGGATCGACGATGAGATCGGTATAGGCCGTGTACCGCGGCGTCGCCGTCAATGCGTAGGCCAGCGCCGCAATCACACCGATGATGACGGCAAGCACGATCCATTTGATACCGTCACGCAGCCAGAGCAGGATATCCGCCGGGCCGATCTCGGTCAGGCTGAGAAACTGCGCGTTCAGGCTGCGCTCCAGCGTCGATTTTTCGGGTTCCGGACGGGGAGGCTCCGGCGGTTCCCGAACGGCGGGTTCGGAAGGCGCCAATCGCCGATAGTTTTCCGGAGGAGCATTGTGGCTCTCGGCTTCGTCCATACGGTCGAGGAGGGAGCCCACCCGGGACATGCCGGTCCTGCGGCCGGTCATCCCATCGGATTGAACCGGTCGTCGGTTTTCAGGCTCCTTCGGCCGGTACATTGACACCTCCACCCGCGCCGTCCCTGCACGGAGAGACCTTGGTTCACCAGGCATTCTCATGGATAACTAGATGGGCCGCATGAATATCGGGTTAATCCGATAGCTCTGATCTATCGGAAATCGGTCAACAACCGGCTCCAGCTTTCGGAAGCCAGACCGCCGACGAAGATATCGTGGCGAATGGCTGCTTCGTTTACTTCGCGATGGCGCGTCAGCATGCAGAAATAGCCGCGATGCCGGAAACTCATCTGCCGCTGGCGCATCAGCGCATTCATCAGGAAGGGCTGCGCCATGCCATGGGCGGCCGCATAACCGTTCGCATCGAGATCGGCGAACATCTGGCCGACGACATCGAATTCCCGATCTTCGAGGCACAGTATGTTGAGGACATGCGCCCATCCCCCTTGCTGGCCGAAGAAGAGATAGCAGCCGACCGTCTCACCCTTCGCATCGAATATGGTGCGGCACTGGAGGTTGCCGAGCGTCCTGTTGAGGGATGCGGTCTCCATCAGCCATGCCAGGTCGTCGCGCGACCATGCCGGGCGGATGAAGAAGCGTTCCGTCATCTTCCGGGAATGCGCGAAGAATTCATCCAGACTTGCCGCTTGTGAAACCAGCCCCTTCGGAATTGGCGGCGTAAAGGCCTTGAAATAACGCCTCGCAAGGGAGTCGATACCTCCAAGCAATGGTCCGAGGGGTAGATGTCGGGATGAGGGGAGTTTCGTCTGAAGCTCCCGCAAGCCGGCCCGGGAGGGCCTGAAGATACGCTGCCATTCGAGGCTCTGGATGGGCAGCATCATGCCGCCGGCGGCCCCCCAATGATCGGCACTGGCGGGCGAGGCATTGTCGGAGAAGCAGAGATCGGGCTGAGACAATCGTATCGCGCGGGTAAGCTGCGCCGCACCCACCAGCCCTGATCGGCCATCCGCCATGAAGGCGCAGAGCAGCCGGGCGGCAATCCTCCGCCCGCCGATGTCGAAGGCCATGGGCATGGCGAGCAATGCGCTATCGATCTGCCCCTTGCTGTTTTCGTGGACGATGCTTCCCAGCTCCGGCGAATAGCCGGGAGGTTTCAGGAAGACCTGGTCGAGATAGTCGAGCAGATCCCCGCCGGGCTCCTGGACCTTGTTGCGGAAGGCCTTGTTGAACAGCCGCCCAACCGTCTGAAGATCACCCGCCTCCATGGCGCGCACGCTGCGGGGCTGTGCATGGAGAGAGGCAAGGGAGGTGTTGTCTAGCAGGGGCATCTTGTCGAGGCTTTGATTCATTCGGCCGCCGCTCCCGCCGTAACGAGGGTTTCCCGCTTGCCATCCTGCCGGACGATCCGCAGGTAGACTGCCCAGGCGGCAATCGCCATGGCGGTCTCGATGACGTAATAGGAGACGAAAGTGCCGATCGGCGGGGCATACCACGTGGCCCAGGCGGCGAGGATGGCGCCGAGCAGGCTTCCGACCCCGAGCACGGAGGCGCGCGCGCCCTGGTGGCCGGATGCCCCCAGCGCCTCGACGGCGATCGCCCAGCCGGAAACCGGAACCAGCACCCAGCAGAGGTCACGTACGAAGGTCACCAGCGAGGTGTATTCGTGCCCGAACAGGTATGGAAGGACAGGTGCCAGCACGAAGACTGCGGCGGCGGCGGCAATGCTGATCGCAAGGGCGATGGCAAAGATCTTCGTAACCCGCTCTCTGGCATGATGAAGGCCGCCGACGCTGGCCCTTGCCGTTCCAGGATAGACGATCCGGTTCAGGGCATCGACGGAGAGATAGCTGCTTTCGATGATGCGGCGGGCCACGCTGTAGCTGGCGACGATCTCGGCGCTCGCCACGAGGCTCAGGACCAGGAGGTCGGCATTCTGGCGGGCGGCCTTCAGGATGAACGGGATGCTGAAGAAAAGACCGAGCCGCAGTTCCTCGCGGACGATGCCGTATTTCGGGACTCCCAGCCGGCGAACCGCTGCAATGCAGGCGAGGAAGAACAGCAGGTGGGCGGCGAATTGCCAGGCGATCCAGCCTTCCAGTGTCGATACACCAAAGACCAGGCAGGCAAGAACCGCCGCAGCGGTCCGAACCAGCGCGAAGCCCACCACCACTTTGTTGGCCGTGGCGAAATCGGAAAAGGCGATGAATACCTGCTCGCAGAACAGGATCGCGCGCACCAGGACGATGTTGGTGACGAGCATCACGGTTATCATCGCGGCATTGGCGACCGGATCGGGATCGACATCGAAGAAGAAGGGCAGGACGATCGCGCCGACCACGAGGAGCAGGAGCCCGCTGATCGAGGTCAGGATGATGTTATGCCCCAGCATGGCCGGATACATGGCATGATCGCGGGCAACGCGCCTCACCAGGCATTCGGTCGCGCCGAGCCCGCACAGGTGCAGGGCGATGTTGGAAACCGCCGTTATCGCCACGAAGAGGCTGAATTCGTGGACGCCGAGGGAACGCGCCAGCACCGCGAAGGTGACGAGCTGCGCGACCGAACTGATGATGAGGCTGGTGCCGGACGCGGCATAGGACATCACCATCGGCAGCATGGCGCGGTAGCTTTGGATTTTGGACGGGCGGCCTGGCATCGGTCTATCCCCTGCCTTGCGCGGCCAGCACGCGGGTTTCGGTCCGCTGCCTTGCGGCCGAGAAATTCCGCAGCCAGAGCTGGGTCGAGAGGATGCCGACGAAGGCGGCGTTGTCGCGAAAGCCGGAGACCGGCTGGGTGCTGCATTTTCGGTGAAGCTTCGATACCGCGCGGGCGTTGAAGAGACCGCCGCCTCCGATTTCCGCCTCCGACAGCATTTCCGCGACATAGCCCCGCTCGCTTCCGCCGGTGAAGGAACGGCTGTCCGGGGCGCGATAGGGCTGCTTGGGGCGGCGGCTGATGAGATCGGGCAGAAGATCCTTGGCGACGCGGCGCAGGATATGCTTCTCCTCCAGGCCCTTGAGCTTCATGCCGGGCGGCAGCCGGCTTGCGAATTCCACGAGGCGGTGATCGAGGAAGGGAAAACGGCCTTCGATGCCATGCGCCATGGCCATGCGGTCTCCCTGGCTGGAGAGAATATAGCCCGGCAGCAGGAAACGGCTTTCGAGATATTGCGCCTGATGCAGCGGGTGCCAGCGGCGGAAGGTGGAGGGAAGGCGCGAGGCGAGCTCTTCGGCCGCATCGTACTCGCCGAGCGTGGATCGCAGATCTTCCGAATAGAAAATCTTGGCCGCCGAGGTGCTGCGGAACCGCGGGCGATGCGAAAAGAGCGGATCGTCGCTCCGCTCGTCGCCGGCGCCGAAGAAGGCGGAGAGGTATTCGGGAGATTGCTGTTTCAGCCCCGGAATATAGGGGTAGAGCTTGCGGAACAGGTGCGGCCGGATCGTCGAGCTCGGCTGGCGGGCGCAGAAGCGGCGGACCCGCGCCTCGCGGAAGATATCGTATCCGGCAAAAACCTCGTCGGCGCCTTCACCCGTCAGCACCACTTTCATGCCCGCGTCCCGAACGAGACCGGAGAGACGATAGAGGGGCGCCGGTGCGGTGCGCAGCACCGGCCGCTCGGTGAAACGGATCACTTCGGGGAAGCTTTCGGCGATATCGCCTGCAAGGCAGGGGATCGAGCGGTGGTTGGTGCCGAGTGCCTTCGCCATCTCCATCTGGAAGCGGCTTTCGTCGTGTTCCTCGCTGTCGAACGTCACGGAAAAGGTGTTGAGGCCGGAGGGCGCCATGGGTGCGGCCAGCGCTGCGATCAGCGATGAATCGAGACCGCCCGAAAGATAGGCGCCGATCGGCACATCGGCCCGCATGCGCAGCCGCGTCGCGTCCGTCAGCAGCGCCCGGAGTTCTTCCTCTTTTGCGGATTGGTTCGCGCTTGGATCGACATCATTTGCATCGGGAAAATCGAGCGACCAGTAGGTCCGGACATTCATCCGGCCGTTCTCGATCGTGATATATCCTCCCGGCTCCAGCTCGAAGATGTCCTTGAAGGCAGTGCGTGGCGCAATGGGTGCCCAGAGGGTGAAAATCTGGTCGAGCGCGATGGGATCAAGCTCAGCCTCTATGCCCGGCACTTCCAACAGCGCCTTCACCTCGGAGGCGAAATAAAGCGTGCCGTTCTTCTCGGCGTAGAAGAGAGGGCGCACGCCCATGCGGTCGCGGGCAAGTAGGATGCGGCGCCTGCGGGCATCCCAGATCGCGAAGGAGAAGTCGCCGTTGAGCCGGTCGAGGCACTCGTCTCCATAGATCGCGTAGAGCTGCAGAAGGACCTCGGTATCGCTGCCGGTGCGGAAGCGGATGCCGCGCGCCTTCAGCTCCTCGCGCAATTCCACATAGTTGAAGATTTCGCCGTTGAAGGCGATCGTGATGTTGCCTTCAGGATTGGACATCGGCTGCTGGCCATCGGCGAGGCCGACGATCGACAAGCGGACATGCGCCAATCCGATGCCCGGCGCGGCGAATACGCCCTGACCATCGGGACCGCGATGGGCGATCGCGCGCGCCATGGAGGACAAAAGGGCCTCCGGGCCGCCCGGAGCCGATATGTCACCGAAGAAGCCAGCAAAACCGCACATCTGTTTCCATCATGAACAGGGACATCAACTCCGTTCATAAGGGAAAAACCTTGCTCGGCCTGTTAAGAAGGTTGTGAAAAGCGACACGCGGTAAACGCAAGGTTAAGCCGGTTGCATCTCCAGGATCACCGTCGGCCAGAGTTCCGAAACGGTGGGATGAATCGGTACCGCCCAGCGCAGCGCATCGACGGTCGCGCCCGCGTTCATCATGTCGAGCACGCCGTGGATCGCTTCGTCTCCGCCGGTGCCGAGGATGGCCGCCCCGAGGATTTTGCGGGTCTCAGCGTCCGCGACGATCTTCATGAAACCTTGTGTCTCGCCCTTTTCGATGGCGCGGCCTACACGGCTCATCGGCCGCTTGCCGACGAGCACTTGTCCGCCTGCCTTGCGCGCTTCGGTCTCCGTCATGCCCACGCGGCCGAGCGGCGGGTCGATATAGAGGGCATAACCGAGCAATCGGTCGGAAACCTTGCGGTTCTCCCCGTCCAGCAGATTGGCCGCGATGATCTCGAAGTCGTTGTAGGCGGTGTGGGTGAAGGCGCCGCGTCCATTGCAATCGCCAAGCGCCCAGATGCCTTCGACATTGGTGGAGAGATCTTCGCCGACCTTGATATAGCCGCGCTGATCCGTTTCCACGCCAGCCTTGTCCAGGCCAAGATCGCCGGTGTTCGGGTGTCGGCCGACAGCGAGCAGGACATCCGAGCCGATGATTTCCGGCTCGCCTTCCGTGCAATCCACGCCGACGGCAACGCCTTCCTCGTGCGGCCGAAAACGGATGCATTCGGCATTAGTGCGGACTTTGATGCCTTCCGCTTCGAGAATGCCTCGGATCGCCTCCGAAACATCTTCGTCTTCGCGTCCTACCAGCCTCGGACCCTTCTCCACGACGGTGACGTCTGCGCCAAAGCGTCGGTACATCTGTGCGAATTCCAGGCCGATATAGCTGCCGCCAATGACGGCGAGGTGTCTGGGCAACCGGTCCAGAAGGACGATCGAGCTATTGGTGAGGTAAGGCACGTCGTCGATCCCCGGAAAATCGGGAATGGCGGCTCTGCCGCCGACGTTCAGGAATATCTTCGGCGCGGTCAGGAGCTCATCGCCGACACGGATGGTGTTGCGGCTTTCGAAACGGGCATGGCCGAGGATCAGCGTGCATCCTTCCATGCCCCGCAGCCAGTTTTCATTGTTGTTGCGGGCGTTCAGCGTCACCTGATGCGACCGTTGCATGGTCTTCTTCATGTCGACCTTGACCGGGCCCTCGATCACCACACCGTAATCGTCGGCGCGGCGGGCAATGTGGGCGGCATAAGCGCTGGCAACCAGCGCCTTGGTGGGCATGCAGCCGGTGTTGACGCAAGTGCCGCCGATATACGTGCGCTCGACGATCGCCACGGTCATGCCGGCGGCGGTGAGCCTGCCGGCAAGGGACGGGCCCGCCTGGCCTGCACCGATGATGATGGCGTCGAAGCTCTTCATGTCGCCACCGGCATCGGCAGGGCCGCAATGACGAGCCAGGCACCGATAATGGCGATGGCATCCTCGATGAAGGCAGCCGGCGGGTCCTTGCCGAAGCTCGTGGCGAGCTTTGCACGCAGAGCCGCCCCGCCATATGTGCCGATGATCGCCCCGACGATGCCTGCAAACAGTCCGGCTGTCCAGGAACCTCCGCCGACGCCGATCGCAGCACCGGCAACCGCACCCATCAGAATGCGGGCGCCGAACTGCTGCGGAACCTTGCGGCTCGGCGTCGAGGGAAGCTGATCCGTGACGAGTTCGATGATGGCGAGCGCGGTGAGTATCACGACAGCCCAGATCGAGCTCATGAAGGAGAGCCAGGTTCCGGAAAGATCGAGCCAGCCGAGCCAGGCGGCCCAGCCGATGGCGGCGGGCGCAGTCAGGGCACGGAGCCCGGCAACGACGCCGATGAGAAGTGCAAGCAAGTAGACCACAGACCCTCCTTGCCGCCTTCGCGCGGCGTTACCCTCCGCTTGATCCAATCATGAATCTCGACCGAGTCAAGCAAGGGAAAGGCCGACATTTCGGGTTTGAAGCCCTGTCGCTCCGGATTTCCCGACCGTATCTCACTTGACCGGCTCGCCGGTCCGCAAGATTAGATGGAAATCCGCGGCCCGGAATTTACAATGGGAGGTGTCGCGGAAATCGGGAGAGGAGCCCGTCATCTCTTGAGACATCGCGTTCTCTTAGCCTTGATCGTGCTTGCCGGGCTCGGCGTTGCCGTGATCTTTCCCGGCAGGGACTTCGCCGCCCGCAGCTATATGAACGAGGCCGCGGTCCAGGCCGGCACGACGCTGCGCCTTGCGGTGTCGGCGCTCGACGGTCATCTGAAACGCTACGAAGCCTTGCCGGCGCTGATTGCCGACCAGGGCAATATCGAGACTCTGATCGAAAATCCCGACGACCCCTATCTCAAAACGAGAACGAATGCTTACCTCAAAGATATCAATGCACTTCTGAAGTCCTCCGACATCTACGTCATGACCATGGACGGTGAGACCATCGCCGCCAGCAATCATGACCAGCCTTTGAGCTTCGTCGGCGAGAATTTCAGCTATCGGCCCTATTTTCAGGATGCGGCGGCCGGCAAGCAATCGCGCTTCTATGCGCTCGGTACGACCTCGTTGAAGCGCGGCTATTATTTCGGCTCCCCGATCGAGATCAATGGCATCATCAGGGGCGTGATCGTCTTCAAGGTCGATATCGACATGATCGAGGATTCCTGGAGTGGCGGCGACAACAGGATCTTCGTCTCCGATCCCGAAGGCATCATCTTCATGACCGGCAGCCCACAGTGGCTCTATTCGACCCTCCTGCCGCTGACGCCGGAACGAATTGCCCGCACCGAGGCTTCCCGTCGTTACGCGGATGCCTATGTGCGCGAGCTTCCCGTCAGGCGCGGCACATTCGCCGGGCATCAGATCATGACGATCGCCGAGGACGGCGCGGAAAAGGAATATCTCGTCGTCTCCCAGTCGATGTCCGAGGCGGGCTGGACCGTCAACGTGTTGATGGATACCAATTCCGTGCATGCCCGCACGAAAACGGCGATCGCGGCCGTGCTGCTGACGCTTTGCCTGGCGGGTCTGGCGCTCACGATCTTTCTCCAGCGCCGGGCCCGGCTCAACGAGCGCCTGCTCCTGCAGGCGGAGGCGCGTAACGAACTCGAGCGGCGGGTCGCCGAGCGCACGGCCGATCTTGCGCGCGTCAACAGTCGCATCGAGCAGGAGATCGCCGAACGCCGCGCCACGGAGCGGCGGCTGCGCCAGACCCAGGCCGATCTCATCCAGGCCGGCAAGCTTGCGGGACTTGGTCAGATGTCGGCAGCTCTTTCCCATGAACTCAACCAGCCTCTCGCCGCGGCCAAGACCTATGCCGAGACGGCCAGCGTGCTGATCGAGCGGGGGCGCACGGCGGAGGCGAGCGATAACGTCCTACGCATTTCGGCGCTCATTGACCGCATGGCATCGATCAGCAAGCACTTGCGCAACTTCGCCCGCAAGCCGAACGAGAAGCTCGGGCCGGTGGTCCTCGACGATGTTCTGCGCGATACGATGGAGATCGTCGCGACCCGGCTCAAGGCGGCGGATGCGGTTCTCGAACTGCAGCTCGATCCTTCTCTTCCGCCCGTCAAGGCAGGTTCGGTGCGCCTGCAGCAGGTGCTGGTCAATATCATCACCAATGCGGCGGATGCCGTGGAAGGGCTCGATGACCGGCGCATCACCGTCTCGGCCGAAAGGGTGAAAGACAAGATCCTGGTCTCCGTGCGTGACCGTGGCGCTGGCGTGGCCGCCGCCATCCGCGAGCGTATCTTCGATCCCTTCTTCACCACGAAGGGCATCGGCAAGGGGCTGGGTCTCGGCCTTTCGATCTCCTACAACATCGTCAAGGATTTCGGCGGCAGCCTCAGCGTTTCCGACCATCCGGAGGGCGGCGCGCTCTTCCTGATCGAGCTCGAAGTCGCCGATAAGAACCTGCAGGAGGCGGCCGAGTGAGCGAGCAGAGGGTTTTGCTGGTCGATGACGAGGAGGAGCTGCGCCGTTCCACCGCCCAGGCGCTGGAACTGTTCGGGCTAACCGTCCAGACCTTTTCGACGGCCGACCATGTGCTGGAGCTGACCGGCTTCAGCTTCGACGGGGTCGTCGTCAGCGATATCCGCATGCCAGGCACCGACGGCATGACGCTTCTGCACCGGATCCGCGAACTCGACGCGGAAATACCGGTGATCCTCGTCACCGGGCACGGCGACGTGCAGCTTGCGGTCAAGGCGATGCGGGAAGGGGCCTATGATTTCCTCGAAAAGCCGTTCACCCCACAGCATCTGGCGGGCATCATCCGCCGCGGGATGGATCGGCGGGGCCTGGTGCTCGAAAACAGGCGGCTGAGGGCCGTGGCCGGCAAGCGCGACGATCTCGAAGCGCGGCTTCCCGGACGTACCCAGGTCATGGTGGACCTGCGCTACCGCATCCGGGCGATCGGCGCATCGGATGCCGATACGCTGATCATCGGCGAGACGGGCGCGGGCAAGGAAGTGGTGGCGCGGGCCCTCCACGACATCAGCTCGCGCGCGAACCGCCCCTTCATCGCCATCAATTGCGCGGCCCTGCCGGAGAATCTCATCGAAAGCGAGCTTTTCGGTCACGAGGCCGGTGCCTTTCCCGGTGCGCTCCGGCCGCGTTACGGCAAGTTCGAGCACGGGCGGGGTGGGACGATCCTGCTCGACGAGATCGGCTCCATGCCCGTCGATCTTCAGGCGAAGTTCCTGCGCGTGCTGCAGGAGAGGGTGATCACGCGGCTCGGCTCGAACGAGACGGTACCGCTCGACGTTCGGTTCATCGCCACCAGCAAGGTGGACCTGGAAGCCGAAGTCGCCGCCGGAAGGTTCCGCGCGGATCTCTTCTACCGCCTGAACGTCGCGACCATTCATGTGCCCTCGCTGGCGCAACGGCGGCCGGATATCCCGCTTCTGTTCCTCCAGCTCGTGCGCGAGGCTGCCGCCCGCTACGGCCGGGAGGATGCGGACGTGCCGCAGGAGCTGATATCGAGCATCGCCCAGCGCGATTGGCCCGGCAATGTGCGGGAGCTTCGCAATGCCGCCGACAGGTTCGTTCTAGGCCTGGACAGCGGGCCGGGAGAGCCCGGCAGTCCATCGCGCCCGGATGCCGGCCGACTGGCGGACAAGGTGGCCGCCTTCGAGCGCAACATCATCGCGGGTGCGATCGCGGCGCATGGCGGGGCGCTTCGCCCGGTCTACGAATCTCTCGGCATTTCCCGCAAGACGCTCTATGAGAAGATGCAGAAATATGGCCTCGACAAGAAGCTGCTGGGGCCTGAGCAGGTGTTGCAGGAAGACCGGGATTCCTGAGCGGAGAGGGTGATGGGTGGAAATCCACCCATCCTTTGGGAAGGTTGTTCCCATTTCCACCCATGCTGTGAAAGCGCATGGACGGAAAATACGGAGTTGCCCTCCGTAGCGATTGCGGCAAACTGCCATGGTGCGCAAATGGGGTCATCCAGGCCGGGCGCGGGAGGAGCTGCGCCCACTGGCTTTGACGCAGGAGGAAACACAATGAAAATGTTCAACGCCGTTCTCGGCGCAACCGCATTCGCGGCTCTTTCGCTCTTCTCCGTTTCGGCGGGAGCGCAGGGTTATCCGGAGCGCTCGATCACTATGGTCGTGCCTTTCTCTGCGGGCGGCCCGACCGACACGGTCACCCGTCTCGTTGCCGAAGCCATGTCGAAGGACCTCGGCCAGCAGATCATCGTCGAAAATGTCGGCGGCGCCGGCGGCACGCTCGGTGCTGGCCGCGTCGCACAGGCCGACGCCGATGGTTACACGCTGCTTCTGCACCACATCGGCATGGCGACCAGCGCCACGCTCTACCGCAAGCTGCCCTATGATACGCTGAACGCCTTCGAATATGTCGGCCTCGTCACCGACGTGCCGATGACCATCGTCGCCCGCAAGGATCTCGAACCGACCGACTTCAAGGGTCTGATCGAGTATGCGAAGGCCAACAAGGATACGGTCACCGTCGCCAATGCCGGCATCGGCGCGGCTTCGCATCTGTGCGGCATGCTGTTTATGAGCGCCATCGAGACGCCGCTCGTCACCGTTCCCTACAAGGGCACGGGTCCGGCCATGACCGATCTGCTCGGCGGCCAGGTCGACATCATGTGCGACCAGACCACGAACACGACGAAGCAGATCACGGGCGGCACCATCAAGGCCTATGCCGTGACCTCGCCGGAGCGCCTGGACGTTCTCAAGGATATCCCGACGGTCGCCGAATCCGGCCTGCCCGATATGCAGGTGGGCATTTGGCACGGCATCTATGCGCCGAAGGGCACGCCGGCCGAAGTCACCGAGCGCCTTTCCAAGTCGCTGCAGGTGGCGCTCAAGGACCCGAACGTCGTCGCTCGCTTCGCCGAACTCGGCACCTTGCCCTCGCCGGAAGCGGACGCCACCCCGGCAGCGCTGAAGGCCAAGCTCGAAGGCGAGATCAACCGCTGGAAGCCGGTGATCGAAGCGGCCGGCGAATACGCCGACTGAGGCTCCGCTGGTCGGCTGCCCCTCATCCGGCTGCCGCCACCTTCTCCCCGTCTTGACGGGGAGAAGGGATATGCCGCGCCGTCACGCCATCCTCGAACGATGGATTGGGCACGTTCCCTCTCCCCGCGCGCGGGGAGGGGGTTAGGGTGAGGGGCAGAACCTCCCCCGTGCCTCCTCCAGCCCATCGGAGACATCATGAAATCCTTGCAATTCGATAGGACCAACCTGATCTGCGGACTTCTGTTCGTCGGGCTCGGCTTCTTCTTTGCCTTCCAATCGTTTCAGCTCGAACTCGGCACGGCCTTCCGGATGGGACCCGGCTATTTTCCGCTGGTTCTCTCCGGCGCGTTGGTTCTCTTCGGTCTCATCATCCTCGCCCAGGCATTCAGGGCGGAGGGCGAGCCGATCGGGCCGATCGCCTGGCGCGGCATATTCTTCATTCTGCCGGCGCCGATCTTCTTCGGGCTTACCGTGCGCGGCCTCGGTTTCGTGCCGGCGCTGTTCCTGGCAGCCTTCTTCGCCTCCTTCGCTTCCAGCCGGATGAAGCCGCTGACGGCGCTCGTTCTGGCGGCGCTGCTGACGGTCTTTTCGGTAGCGGTGTTCAGCTACGGTCTTGGCCTGCCTTTCCGGCGCTTCGGCCCCTGGCTCAATTTTTAGGAGGGGCGGATGGATCTTTTCAGCAATCTGGCACTCGGATTTTCGACGGCATCCTCGTTTGAAAACCTGTTCTTCTGCCTCATCGGCGTTATTCTCGGGACATTGATCGGCGTTCTGCCCGGCATCGGCGCGACTGCGACCATAGCCATGCTGCTGCCGATCACCTTCCAGCTCGAGCCGGTCTCCTCGCTGATCATGCTGGCGGGCATCTATTACGGCGCGCAGTACGGCGGTTCGACCACTGCGATCCTCATCAACATGCCGGGCGAATCCTCTTCGGCCGTAACCGCTATCGACGGTTACCAGATGGCCCGCAACGGCCGGGCAGGGGTAGCGCTCTCCATCGCCGCGCTCGGCTCCTTCTTTGCGGGCACGGTATCGACCTTCCTCGTCGCCATCTTCGCGCCGCCGCTTACGGAAATCGCATTGCAGTTCGGTGCGGCGGAATATTTCTCCCTGATGATCGTCGGCCTCGTCTCCTCGATCGCGCTTGCGCACGGCTCGGTCGTCAAGGCGCTTGCCATGGTGGTGCTCGGGTTGCTTCTCGGCCTTGTCGGCACCGACATCTACACTGGCACGCCGCGCTTCAACCTCGGCATCCGCGAGTATTCCGACGGCCTGAATTTCGTGGCGGTTGCCGTCGGTGTTTTCGGCGTCGCGGAAATCCTGCGCAATCTGGAGAGCGAGAAGACACGCACGGTGCTGATGGCCAAGGTCAGCGGGCTGTTGCCGACCAAGGAGGATTTCAGGCGCATGATCGCGCCGGTGCTGCGCGGCACCGTCATCGGCTCGGTGCTCGGCATCCTGCCGGGCGGGGGCGCGATCCTGGCCTCCTTCGCCTCCTATACGGTCGAGAAGAAGGTTTCCAAACATCCGGAAGAGTTCGGCCGCGGCGCGGTCGCAGGCGTCGCTGGGCCGGAATCGGCCAACAATGCCGGCGCCCAGACCTCCTTCATCCCGCTGCTGACCCTCGGCATTCCTGCCAATCCGGTCATGGCGCTGATGATCGGCGCGATGATCATCCAGGGCATCGTGCCGGGACCGAACGTCGCATCCGAGCAGCCGGCGCTTTTCTGGGGCATCATCGCCTCCATGTGGATCGGCAACCTGATGCTGGTGGTCCTCAACCTGCCGCTGATCGGGCTTTGGGTGAAGCTGCTGACGATCCCCTATTACGTGCTTTTCCCGATCATCATGGCCTTCTGCTCGATCGGGGTCTACAGCGTCAACTCGAACGTCTACGATCTCTATTCGGTCGCGTTCTTCGGTCTCATCGGCTATGTGCTCACCAAGCTTCGCTGCGAGCCCGCGCCGCTGCTGCTCGGCTTCGTGCTGGGGCCGTTGCTCGAGGAAAACCTGAGGCGAGCCATGATCCTGTCGCGTGGGGATGCAACCACCTTCATCACGCGCCCCATCAGCGCAGGCCTCCTCTTCCTCGCCGCACTGGTTCTCGTCGTCGTCTTCATGCCGAGCGTGAAGGCCAAGCGCGAGGCCGTGTTCCAGGAAGAGGATTGAGATAAGATGGGCCGCGCCTACCCGCGCGGCCCATCTTGCTTCAGAGCGTCTGTAAAGCCTGGAGCTCGCCCACCGGTACAGGTCCGGCGATCCTTTTCAGAAGAAGTCTTCCCATCAACAGGCCCGCCTCGGAGAGATCCTCGTAGATCGTCTCGACGCGCGGGCGGATCTCGTCGAACAGGCCGGAGGTCTGCTTGGCGACGAGGCGGATGTCCCTGCCGAGCTCCAGCCCACGGTCCTGGGAGGCGGCCATGACCGCGAGTGCCGAGACTTCGCCGCCGCAGACAAAACCGTCCGGCCGGTCAGGTTCTCCAAGGCGTTTGAAAATGCTGTCGCGAATCTCATGCGACTTGCTGTCGAGCGTGATCCCTGTTGCAAACTCGAAAGCCACTCCCTCTTCGCGCACGGCGGTCATGAAGCCGTGTCGCATGTGGTGGGCGAAGGTGAAGCGTTCCGGCGGCAGGATAATCGCGAGCTTCCGGCTGCCGGCGGCAATCAGCCTTCGCGCGGCCTCATAGGCGAAGCCGTAATTGTCGTAATCGACATAAGGGTGCGGGGTCGCGAGTTCCGTCCGGCCGTGACAGATGAAAGGGAAGTTGTTCTCCACCAGCAGCTTGACGCGCTCGTCAGCGGGCTCGGTGCGGCTGAAGATGATGCCGTCCGCCATGCGGTTGCGCATGATGTGGCGCACGGGCTCGACCTGCGGCAGATCGGAAAAATGAGGTGTGATGACCAGGTGGTAGGGCGTGCCGCGAAGGGCCGCGGTGATCCCACTGATCATCGAGGTCGCATAGCCGAGGATTTCCTCGTGCGGATCGAGAACCAGGCTGATGACATTGGTGCGGCCGGTCCGAAGGCGCTGTGCTGCGCGGTCGGGCAGATAGCCGATCTCTTCGGCAACCTGGCGGACGCGCAACCGGGTTTCCAGCGCGATCTGGGGCGCTCCTGCAAGCGCGCGAGAGACCGTCGTCACGGCAAGGCCGGTCAGTTCGGCGACGGTTTTCAGTGTCGGTTTCGCATCGCTTCCCATCCGGTCGGGAGCGCTCTCGGGTTTTGCCCGCCGTCCCTTGTGGGCCGGGTCCTCCAACGGCATTCGTCTTCCTCCATCTCGCCCCAGGAAACGCAGGGCGAGCACCTCCTAAAACTTTACAAGTCCGGACAAACACGCCGGGAGTTTTTCTCGATTCACGAGTAAAAATTGGTAGATACCAATTTCCCCAATTTTTTCATCGGCTTGCCACTCCGGTCAAGTGCTTAAAAAATCCTGAAGCCGGGTTGACTCGCGAGGCGTTTATATCGTTATAACTCGATATCCGGAGAGGAGCCCGGATGCAAAGGGAGATTCTCAATGAATATTCGAATGATCAGCAAACTCGCCGCCGGCGCGGCGGTCATCGCGCTTACGGCAGGCGCCGTGCAGGCGCAGGAAGAGGTCGAAGTCCTGCACTGGTGGACCTCGGGCGGTGAGGCTGCGGCGCTCAACGTGCTCAAGGAAAACCTGCAGAAGGAAGGCGTCGGCTGGAAGGACATGCCGGTTGCCGGTGGCTCCGGCGTCCAGGCCATGACCGCGCTTCGCGCACGCGTCACCTCCGGCGATCCGCCGACCGCCGTGCAGATGCTCGGCTTCGACATCAAGGACTGGGCCGAGATGGGCGTTGTCGGCAATCTCGACGAGCTCGCCACCCAGCAGGGTTGGGACAAGGTGATCCCCGCCGCACTCCAGGAATTCTCCAAGTATGACGGCCACTGGATCGCTGCTCCGGTGAACGTCCACTCCACCAACTGGCTGTGGCTCAACAAGGCCGCGCTCGACAAGGCCGGCGGCAAGGCTCCGGAGAACATCGACGAGCTGATTGCGCTGCTCGACAAGTTCAAGGAACAGGGCATCACCCCGCTCGCTCATGGCGGTCAGCCGTGGCAGGACGGCACGCTCTGGGAATCCGTCGTTCTTTCGACCGGCGGCATGGATTTCTACAAGAAGGCCGTCATCGAGCTCGATCCGGAATCGCTTTCCGGCGACACGATGAGGAAGGTGTTCGACACGATGTCGAAGCTGCGCACCTATTTCGACCCGAACTTCTCCGGCCGCGACTGGAACCTGAGCACCGCTCTCGTGATCGAAGGCAAGGCCGGCGCCCAGCAGATGGGCGACTGGTCGAAGGGTGAATGGCTGCGCGCCGAGAAGAAGCCAGGCACCGATTTCGTCTGCATCCGCTTTCCCGGCACCCAGGGCTCGGTGCTCTTCAACTCCGACCAGTTCGTAATGTTCGATATCGGCGAAGAAAAGCGCGACGCCCAGCTCAAGATGGCTTCGGCCGTCGAGGATCCGGCCTTCCAGATTGCCTTCAACACCGTGAAGGGCTCCGTTCCGGCCCGTACAGATGTTCCGGATACCGAGTTCGACGATTGCGGCAAGAAGGGCATGAAGGACCTTGCGGAGGCTGCTTCTGGCGGCACGCTCGCCGGTTCGCTGGCCCATGGTCATGCCCAGCCCGGCGCCGTCAAGGAAGCCGTATTCGACGTCGTGACGCAGCACCTCAACGGCCAGCTCACGACCGAGCAGGCACTGCAGCGCCTGCCGGAAGCCGTCGCCGCGGCGCAGTGATCGCGTCCTTTACGACATATCCGTCATCAGAGGTGGCCGGGAATATTCCCGGCCGCTTTGCAAGTTCCTGCTTGCCTGCCACTCTCTCCATCTGGTCCCAGGCCGGAGGTTATCATCATGACGACAATTGAACCCGTTCCCGTCGTGGAGCAGCGCCGTTCGGGGCCTTCCTTCGCGGACAGGCTGCGCGGAACGCTTCCGAAGATCGTGCTCGCGCCCTCTTTCGCGATCATCCTCGTCTTCGTCTACGGCTTCATTCTCTGGACCGTCTATCTGTCCTTTACCCGTTCCCGCATCCTGCCGGTCTACGATCTGGTCGGGCTCGATGCCTATTATCGCCTGTGGTCGCAGCCGAACTGGTATATGGCGATGAAGAACCTCGCCATTTTCGGCGTGCTCTACATCGGGCTGTGCATTGCGATAGGCCTCTTCATCGCGATCCTGATGGATCAGCGCATCCGCGCCGAAGGAGTGCTGAGGCCGATCTTCCTCTACCCGATGGCGCTTTCCTTCGTGGTCACCGGCACGGCCTGGAAATGGTTCCTGAACCCGGGCCTCGGCCTTGAAAAGACCATGCATAATCTCGGCTGGGAGAGCTTCAAATTCGACTGGCTCGTCAATACCGACATGGCGATCTACACCGTCGTGATCGCCGGCGTCTGGCAGGCTTCCGGCTTCGTCATGGCGATGTTCCTGGCGGGGCTTCGCGGCATCGACGGCGAAATCATCAAGGCGGCGCAGATCGACGGAGCGCCGACGGTTTCCATTTACCGCCGCATCATCATTCCCCTGCTGCGTCCGGTATTCCTGTCGGCCTTCATCGTTCTGGCGCATATGGCGATCAAGTCCTACGACCTCGTCATCGCGCTTACCGGCGGCGGCCCCGGCAACGCCACCGAACTGCCCTCCACCTTCATGTATTCCTACACCTTCACGCGCAGCCAGATGGCCGTGGGTTCGGCAAGCGCCGTCATGATGCTGATGGGCATTACCGCGATCATCGTTCCCTATCTCTATTCCGAGCTCCGGGAGAAGCACCAATGAGCGCCGCCCAGGAAACCGTCAGCGCAGGCTCGGCAAATACGGCGCGCTATGTCATCTATGCGTGCCTCATCATTCTGGCGCTGCTTTATCTGCTGCCGCTTTACGTGATGATCACGACCTCGCTGAAATCGCTCGACGAGATCCGCGCCGGCGACATGCTGGCCCTGCCGCGCGATCCCTCGACCGCCGCCTGGGTGAAAGCCTGGGGCGAAGCCTGCATCGGCGTCACCTGCGGCGGCATCAAGGGCTATTTCTGGAACTCGATCCGCATGGTCGTGCCGGCCGTCGTCATCTCCACGCTGCTCGGCGCGCTGAACGGTTATGTGCTCACCAAGTGGCGCTTCCCCGGCCATAAGCTCGTCTTCGGCATGATGCTGTTTGCCTGCTTCATTCCATTCCAGGCGGTTCTCATCCCGATGGCGCGCGTTCTCGGCACTTTCGGCCTTGCAAACTCGACCGCGGGACTGGTGTTCGTCCACGTCGTCTACGGCCTCGGCTTCACCACGCTGTTCTTCCGGAACTATTACGAGGCCTTCCCCGACGAGCTGGTGAAGGCCGCGATGATCGACGGCGCGGGCTTCTTCCGGATCTTCTGGCGCATCCTGCTGCCGAGCTCCGGTCCGATCATCGTCGTGACCATCATCTATCAGTTCACCAATATCTGGAACGACTTCCTGTTCGGCGTGTCCTTCTCTTCCGGCGAGGCATCGCCGATGACGGTGGCGCTCAACAACCTCGTTTCCTCCTCCACCGGCGTCAAGGAATACAATGTCGACATGGCCGCCGCGGTCTTCGCCGCGCTGCCGACGCTGTTCGTCTATGTCGTCGCCGGACGCTATTTCGTGCGTGGCCTGATGGCCGGCGCAGTCAAGGGATAAGGCATATGAGCTTTCTTCAGATCAAGAACCTGCGCAAGAAGATCGGCAATGCCGAAGTTCTGAAAGGGATCGACATCGAGCTGGAAAAGGGCGGGTTCCTGGTGCTGGTCGGCCCGTCTGGCTGCGGCAAGTCGACCCTGCTCAACGCGATCGCCGGCCTTCTGCCGCTGACCTCCGGTGATATCGTCATCGACGGGCATGTGGTGAACGACCTGCATCCGTCGAAGCGCGACATCGCCATGGTCTTCCAGTCCTATGCGCTCTATCCCAACATGACGGTGGAGGAGAATATCGCCTTCGCGCTCGAAATGCGCGGCGTCGACAAGAGCGCCCGCGCGGAGGCCGTGAAGTCGGTCGCCAAGACGCTGCAGATCGAGCACCTGCTCAAGCGCCGGCCGAGCCAGCTTTCCGGCGGCCAGCGCCAGCGTGTGGCGATGGGCCGGGCGCTGGTGCGCCAGCCGCGCGTCTTCCTGTTCGATGAGCCGCTCTCCAATCTTGACGCCAAGCTGCGTGTCGAGGTGCGTGCCGAGATCAAGGCGCTTCACCAGAATACCAACGCCACGATCGTCTATGTGACGCATGACCAGATCGAGGCCATGACGCTCGCCACCAAGATCGTCGTGCTGAAGGAAGGCACCGTGCAGCAGGTCGGCACGCCCGCGGAAATTTACAACCATCCCGCCAATCTCTTCGTCGCCGATTTCATGGGCTCTCCCGCGATGAACATGCTGAAGGGCAAGGTCGTTTCCAGCGACGGCGCCTCTCGCATCGTCCTCTTCGGCGACGATGTCACCATCGCCATACCGCCTTCGGTCTCAGCCGCATTGCCGCAGGGCAAGGAGGTCATCGTCGGCCTTCGGCCGGAAGCGATCAGCGATGCGGGGCTTGCCGATCCGCAGGCGCGCTCGATCGCCCATATCGATGCCGATGTCACGATGGTGGAGCCGACCGGCTCCGATACCTTCGTGACCGGCAGGCTGCACGGCATGAGCTTCACCGCCCGCACGCGCGCCGACGTGCATGTTGCGCCGGGACAGAAGTTCCCGTTCGCCTTCAATCTCGACAAGGCGGTCGTCTTCGATCCGGAGAGCGGCGAGCGCATCGACTGAGATCAGGCCGGCGGAGCGTCAGCTTTCCTTGAAGGGAATGATGCTGATGTTGCCGCTTGCCTCCAGTATCGCGAAGCGTATCTCCGATTGCTTCGGGATGCCCTGGCTTTGGCGCGCCGCTTCCATGATGTCTGTCATTTCGATGCGGCTTTGCTTGAGCGCCCGCTCATCCACCTGACCTTCGACGATCAGCATGGTCGGCACGCCGTCGATTGCTTTGCCGGCAGCCGGCCACCACCTCTTGACATGGGAGAGGAGAATATCGCTCGCCACAAGCGTGACGATCAGGATCACCGCGTTGGCGATCGAATGGTCCTCTCCTACCATCGCCTGCTGCGTCGTTTCGGAGATCATCAGGGTCAGGACCAGGTCGAACGGCGTCATCTGCGACAGCGTTCGTCGGCCCGAAAGCCGGATGATCAGGAGCAGGACGAGATACATCGTGACGCCGCGGATAACGGATTCCATGGGTTCACCTCATGGCAGGACGATCAGAGTGAATGGCGAGGTCCGGCCCGGCGTGCCGGCATTGAAGCGGAACAACCCTGCTGAATGCGTCTTCAGGAAAAGCCGCACCCTCAAGGGCGCGTCTTCACCCGGCGGAAACCGGAGGATGCGGTTTTCCCCTTCGATCCGGACGGCTTCGGGGGCAGGCTGGATGGCTTCGATCTGGAAGGCATCGAGGAATTCCGCGGAAAGGACGAGGCTGCGTTCGCCAGCCTCGTCGAAGAGAGCCGTCAGCTCGGTCGGGGCATCGGAACGGGTGATCGCCGGTATCTTCATTTGAGCAGAGCCGTACCGGCCTTCCCGCTGCGCAGCCCACCCGCCGCCGCCAGCAAGACCCAGCAGCGCTGCGATAACCAGAAGGGCAAAGCCGATCCAGGCCACGCGCTCAGTGATCCACGTCTTCTCCTGGAAGGAGCGCTCATCCTTGACGGCGGTCAGCTCTCCATCGGGTAGAACCGGTCTGTTTTGATCGGCCACGGCTTTTCTCGCGAAAGTGTGCCTGGAACAAATCCATTCCGGAGGGAAATTCCCGAACCGGCTTTGTTGTTCCTCCGGGCGAAACCTGCTTGTCGGAAATCGCGCGTCACAGCGTCACCTGAGGCTGCGGGAGGGTGGAAATGGCGGAACAAATCCCATGCCGCCGCGGTTCGGTTGGTATTCTGTGATCGGTGGAAGCAAGCCGAAAATCGAGGAGACAAGCAATGGCGAACGGACCTTATTCCCGCTCGGGTGGATACAGAAACGACCGTACGCGGGACGAGCGGGATCCCTCCCGCGAAACAGGCGATTATCGCCCGGGTGACACAGGTTACGTCCGGGGCTTCGGCGATTACCAGCGCAGCGAGGAGAGTAATCCGGGGCGACGCGGTCTCAGCCGAAGCGACGAGGACCGCTCGCGCTACGGACGCGGCGAGCAATGGGCTGCGGACGATTTCGGTTATGACAGCGGCTACGGCGACAATGACCAGTCGCGTGTCTGGGCCCGCGAATCCTATCGCGCGCAACCATCAACCCTGCACTACGAGCCCGGCCGCAATCGCGATCGCTTCAGCCAGCCTTATGGTGATCGTTACGGTCACGGAGCGGATTATGGCTACGGCCCGGAGCGCTATGGTTCCGATGATCGCTCGGGCTACCGCGGCGAGCGAGACTATGGCGCCGATCGTGGCCGCCGGCGCGGCTTCATGGAGCGGGCGGGCGACGAGGTCGCTTCCTGGTTCGGCGACGAGGAAGCCGAGCAGCGCCGCGCGATGGACGAGCACCGAGGTAAGGGGCCGCGCGGCTACAGGCGTTCGGATGCGCGCATCGAAGAGGACGTCAACGACCGCCTCAGCGACGATCCGCTTCTCGATGCGTCGAACGTTTCGGTCACCGTGAAGGAGGGCGAGGTCACCCTTGATGGTTTCGTATCCAGCCGTTGGGACAAGCGACGTGCCGAAGACCTCACCGATGACGTCTCCGGCGTTCGGCACGTGCAAAACAATCTGCGGGTGAACAACACTTCTACCGACGTTGTGAGTGGTTCGACCACCGTCTGAGATGCGGGTTCACAGGCCAAAAGTGAGGGCGCCATCCGGGCGTCCATGGGAAAGCGGAGCGGTTTGATGACGAAATCCGGCAAGGACGACAAGGCGGATACCATTCGGCGCGACGCCGAAGGGCAATTCGCAAGAACCAGAGAAGGTGCCAAAGCCAGCGGCGTGGCGAGTGCCAAGCCGACGAAGATCACCGGGTCGGAAGATGCGACGGCGCACAAGATGCCTCCCGGACGGAAGGCGCCGAAGAGCGAATGGTCTCTCAATTTCGACGTCGGCGAACGGCACAAGCACACCTCCTGACGCCCCGCGATATCGCCCATCTATTCAGCCGATGAGCCCTTCAGCCGCCCTGGATCCATGATTGCAGGGCGGCTGCCGCCTACCTGTGGCCGATCCCCCATTGATGAAGAAGAAGGAACATTGCCGGCAATCAATCCTTGGCCCTGCCTGCAAAAGCGGATAGAAAAGTATTCGTTGCTATATTAGCAAAAGGGCGGGATACGAAATGAAAATGCGTGCGGGAGCTTGTTGCCCCTGCAGTGTGCCGCGTATGGCAAGGGCGCGAAATGATTAGGGTTTCGCGTCTTTTTCCAACCGCGTCCATCGGTGTCTACCTGGTCGCGCTCGCGGCGGTGGTCGCCGTGCCGCTGCTTGTGTTCGTCGCGTTCCTGATGATGGAACTGGAGTCGAACGAGCGCGAGATTCTCTCCAATGAAACGGCGGAGGACGCCCAGCTCGTGGCGCGTGCGATCGATCGCGAGCTGCAGGACATGTCGACGACGCTTCGCATCCTCGCCACATCGCCGGAACTCGAAAACGGCGACCTGCGCTCCTTTCACAATCGAACCCAGAACAGCCTGCGTTCGAATTCGGTCTATGTCATCCTCGTCGACCGTGACGGCCAGCAGCGCCTGAACACGCGGGTGCCGTTCGGCACTCCTCTCGGTAAGGTCGCCAATGTGGGCTCGCTGGAATCGGCGCTCAAATCGCGGGTGACCGAGGTTTCCAACGTCTTCTTCGGAGCGACGAGCGGCCGTTTCGTCTTCAATATCACGCTGCCGTTGCCGCGGTCTCTTTCGCATGTGGGTGCCGCCCTCATCATGACGCAGAACGTCGAAGATCTCCAAAGGCTGGTCTCGACCGAAGGGCTGGTGAAGGACTGGTCGGTGGCGGTGGTGGACGGCACCGGCAAGGTCGTGACTTCCAGCGGCGACAAAAGCCCCGCTTTCGGCAGCACATTTCCGGAAGAGACCCTGCGCCTGATGAGCGGCTTCAGCGGCACGATCGAGGATGTCGACGGAGCCCCGCGGCAGATGTACGGCTATGCCCAGGTTACCGGATGGTCGTGGAAGGCGATCGTCTGGGGACCGATCGAATCGGCACAGGCGAGCATCCTTTCGACGATGCGGCAGTTGATCGGGGGAAGCCTCCTGTTCCTTGCCATCGGCATGCTGTTCGCCTGGCTCGTTGCGCGCCAGCTTCGTATTCCGATCCGGCAGATCGCCGAAATGGCGGAAAGGATCGGCAAGGGCGAGATCGTCTCGCCGGTCGAAACGAAGATCACCGAGGCGAACCAGATCGCCATCGCCCTTTCCAACGCCTCCTTCGACCGGAGCCAGGCCGAGGACCGCATACACCTCATTCTCCATGAACTCGTTCATCGCACGAAGAACATCCTGACGCTCGTCCAGGCGATGATGCGGCAGCTCGCCCGCCAGGACACGACGATGGAGGAATTCCAGAAGGCGATCGGCAACCGTCTGCAAGGGCTCGGCAAATCCATCGAAGCCTTGGCGCGGGAGCAATGGGCCGGCGTGTCGATCCGCCGTGTGGTGGAAATCCAACTGGGTACTTTCGCGGAAGCCTTCGAGCGGGTGGAGATGCGCGGCGAAGATTTCACGTTGAAGGCGGAGGCGGTGCAGAACCTCGGGCTCGTCCTGCACGAGCTCGCTACGAATTCCGTCAAATACGGCGCTCTCTCCGTGCCTCAGGGCAAGGTCTGCCTCACCTGGGAAAACCTCGAGGTCGACGACGAGACGAAGCTTCGCATCCGATGGGAGGAGCTGGATGGTCCGCCTGCCAAGGAACCTTCCCGGACAGGCTTCGGCACGACTATCGTCCAGCGACACGCTTCGGCCGCCTTCAGCGGAACCGTCGAGATGCAGTTCCTGAACGAAGGTTTGCGCTGGACACTGACGGCACCCCGTGCGGCCTTCGAGCGGGATTCCTCCGAAAGCCTCAAGGATCTCGCCTTCAATTGAGCCGCGCGAGGAACTTCGTTTCGTGGCTGCCGTTAAGCGGCCATGGACGCACTTCCGAAGACCATCGAAATCGATGCCGCCTCCCTCAAATCCATCGGGCTTACCTATGTCAGCGACACGGAACCGGGCATTCGCCGGCTCCGGCGGGGGCGAGGGTTCTGTTATCGCCTGCCGGATGGAGAGCTTCTGACCGATCCGGAGGAACGGGCGAGGATCGACGCGCTCGGGCTGCCGCCCGCCTATGAGAATGTCTGGATATGCCTGGATGCGAATGGCCACCTACAGGCGACCGGCTATGATTCACGAGGGCGGAAGCAGTATCGCTACCACCCCGACTGGCAGAATTTCCGCAGCGAGCAGAAATTCGACCAGTTGATCCAGTTTGCCGAGGCCTTGCCGCGCATCCGCCGCCGCGCCGAACGCGATCTCGCTCAGGGCCTGGACAAGTCGGATGCGGTGATCGCCGCGCTGGTGGCGCTGATGGACGTTACGCACTTGCGGGTCGGCAGCCGGGCCTATGCGCGTGAGAACCGCACCTATGGTGCCACCACGCTTCTGAAGCGCCATATGACCGTTTCCGACGATGCCGTTCTGCTGCGCTTCACGGCCAAGGGCGGCAAGCGCGTCCGCCACACGCTTAGAAACCGGCGGCTGCAGCGTATATTCGAGGAGATCGCCGATCTGCCGGGGCGCCAGTTGTTCTCGTGGCCGGATGAGAACGGCGTGCCGCATCCGGTCGATTCCGGCAGGCTGAACGCCTATCTCGCCAAGGCGGCCGGGTTTGCCGTATCGGCCAAGACATTCCGCACGTGGGGCGGAAGCCTTGCTGCGTTCCGCAAGGCCTGGGATATCGTGAAGGAGGAGGGGAGACGGCCCAAGATCAAGACCTTGTGCAAGGCGGCGGCGGAAGCGCTGCACAATACGCCGGCGGTCTGCCGGTCCAGCTATATCCATCCTTCCATACTTGCGCTTTCGGAGGATATCTCGCCGTTGGAGAAGCTTTTGGGGGAGGAAATATCCTGCCCGAGAGGCCTTCGGGTGGATGAGCGCCGGCTGCTTGCCTTTCTGTGGGCTACCTCGGAATAGAAACCGCCCGCGAATGATCGCGGGCGGTTGTCGCCGAGCTCTGAGAGCGTAGCGTGGCGGTCACGCTGCCCGGCGATTGTGGCGGCCTTCCTGTACTTCCTCGACGATTTTCGCGACGAAGGCCGGCAAGTCCTTTGGTGAGCGGGAGGTGATGATGCCGTTGTCGGTGACCACTTCCTTGTCCTCCCATGTGGCGCCGGCATTGCGGACATCCGTGCGGATCGAATGATAGGAAGTGGCCTTGCGTCCACGCAACGCGTCCGCTTCGACGAGCAGCCAGGGCGCATGGCAGATGGCAGCCACCGGCTTGCCGCTCTTCACGAAATCGCGCACGACGCGCATTGCATCGTCGTTGGCGCGCAGAATGTCTGGATTGATCTGACCGCCCGGCAGGACGAGCGCGTCGAATTCCTCGGTCTCGACGTCCGCGGCTGCGAGATCGACGGGTACGGTGTCGCCCCAGTCCTTCTGGTCCCAGCTCTTGATTTCGCCGGTCTTGATCGAGGCGATCTTCACCTTGGCGCCGCGTTTTCGCAGTTCCTCCAGCGGCACGCGCAATTCAGAACGTTCGTAGCCGTCGGCTGCAAGGATGAGAATGGTTGCGGACTCGATGGCAGCCATCGCGAACTCCTTTCACATGAGATTTCGTGCTTGAGATTTCAGCCGCCGTCAGAGGCGGCCGGTCGACAAATCCCGCCCGTTGATGGAAGCCGGCACGCTGATCTCCTCGCGCGGTGCCTTCGGCAGCGGAAGCACGACGGCTTCCGGAACCACGACTTGCATCTCGCCGTTCTGCTGCTGCACGCATTTCTTTATCGAAGCCGCCCGAACGAATTTTTCCTTCAGCATGGCAATGAGGTTTCGCATGATCTCTCTCCCGTCGCGAAAATTGGGGTCGAACCCAACGCAGACGACTAACCCCTCCTAGCCGGAATCGTTCCAAATTTTTCTCCGCCGGTTACAGTTTGTTACCGCTCTGTTGGAACAAATTACGGAGAAGCGTGTTTTTGGCGGAATGTTTTTGCGGTTTGCAACCTCCAGCCCCGCTCGCCGAACATGTGCCGAATGAAAAATGACCGCTTGACCGGCAGCAAATGCCGGCCAATCCGATCGAAAGCCGGCTTCGGTGGAGGCGTTCCCTTCCGGGGCTTTCCGTTCTCCTGCGGCATTTTCCTCGGTCTCTCGTTCTTGCTTGCCTCCTGTTCCGGCGTGCAATCCACCCTCGATCCCGCGGGACCGGAGGCACGGGACATAGCAACGCTCTTCTTCACCATGCTTGTCGGTGCCGTGCTGATCTGGGTCACCGTCGTCGGCGCGCTCATCTATGCGGGACGTCTCAAGCGTGAAGCCCTTTCGGAGGCGGCGGCAGGACGGGTGATCCTTTGGTGCGGCGCGATCCTGCCCGTGCTCATTCTCGCAGCCCTTCTCTCCTATGCGGTATGGCTGATGCCGAACATCCGCCCCTGGTTTCAGGGAGAGGATGGCGGCATGCGGCGGATCGAGGTCACCGGCGAACAGTTCTGGTGGCGGGTGCGTTATTTCGGTTCGGATGGTGAGCTCGCCTTCGAGACGGCCAACGAGGTGCGGATGCCCGTCGGCGAGCCGGTGGTTTTCGAGGTGAAATCGCCGGACGTCATCCACTCCTTCTGGATTCCCGCGCTCGGCGGCAAGATGGACATGATCCCCGGGCGAACCAACCGGCTGATGCTGGAGGCATCGCGGCCCGGCACCTATCGCGGCGTCTGTGCCGAATTCTGCGGTCCCTCCCACGCCTTGATGGCCTTTTCCGTTCTGGTGCTCGAACCGGCCGAGTACGACACCTGGCTTTCGGCGCGCACGGCCGCTTCGGCAAATACCGGAGGGGACGGCCTTGCGCTGTTCCTGCGCCACGGCTGTGCCGCCTGCCATGCCATTTCCGGCACCGAGGCGAGAGGGACGATCGGTCCAGACCTGACCGCGTTCGGAGAACGGGCGACGGTCGGCGCGGGAACCCTTTCAAATACGCAGGAGCATATCGCGCGCTTCATCCGCTATCCCACCGAAATCAAACCGCAGGCGAGGATGCCCTCTTTCGGCATGCTGCCCGAGGACGACGTCGAGCGGATCGCCGCCTATCTGAAGGAGCTCAGATGAAGAGGGAGCTCGGCAATTTTTCACCGGAGGAGAGAGCGGCCCAGGAGGCGCGGCTGCGTGACGTGTGGGAAACGCCGAAAGGCATCCGCTACTGGACATCGGTGAACAACAGCCAGATCGGTCTCTGGTACGGCGTGACGGCCTTCATCTTCATGCTGTTTGCCGGCCTTCTCGCTCTCCTGATACGGCTGCAGCTCGTCGTGCCCAACAACGATCTCCTGACGGCGGATTTCTTCAACCAGGCGTTCACGCTGCATGGAACGGTGATGATGTTCCTCTTCGCGGTGCCGATCTTCGAGGCGATCGCGATCTTCCTCCTGCCGTCCATGCTCGGCGCACGGGAACTGCCGTTTCCGCGCCTTTCTGCCTTCGGTTACTGGAGTTTCCTCATCGGCGGCATCTTCGTCTGCGGCTCGATCTTCTTCAATTCGGCGCCGAATACCGGCTGGTTCATGTATCCGCCGCTTGCCACCGACAAGGAATTTTCCGGCATCGGTGCGGATATCTGGCTGCTCGGTCTATCCTTCATCGAAGTGGCGTCGATCGCGGCGGCCGTGGAGATCATCGTCGGCATCATGAAGTGCCGCGCGCCCGGCATGCGCGTCAACCTGATGCCGATGTTCGCCTGGTACCTGCTGATCGTCGCGGGCATGATCCTCTTCGCCTTTCCGCCGCTGATTGCCGGCGACATCCTCTTCGAGATGGAGCGGATGTTCGACTGGCCGTTCTTCGATGCGGAACGGGGAGGCGATCCGCTGCTCTGGCAGCACCTCTTCTGGATATTCGGCCATCCGGAAGTCTACATCATCTTCCTGCCGGCGATCGCGCTGATGGCGATGATCGTGCCGACCTTCGCGCAGCGCCCGATCGTCGGCTATTCGTGGATCGTGCTCGCCGCCGTGGGCACGGGGTTCTTAAGCTTCGGGCTCTGGGTCCACCACATGTTCACCACCGGACTGCCGCAGATATCGCTCGCCTTCTTTTCAGCGGCCTCCGAAGCCGTGGTCATCCCGACGGGCGTGCAGATCTTCGTCTTCATCGCCACCATGTTGGCGGGCCGGGTGATCTTCTCCGTGCCCATGCTCTTCGGGGCGGGCGGGATCATCATCTTCGTGATCGGCGGGCTGACGGGCGTCATGGTGGCGCTGGTGCCGTTCGACTGGCAGGCGCACGACACCTATTTCGTGGTCGCTCACCTGCATTACGTACTGATCGGCGGCATGCTGTTTCCGGTCGTCGCCGGGGTCTACTATTATTTCCCCTTCTTCACCGGCAAGAAGCTGAGCGACGCCTGGGGCAAGGTCGCCTTCTGGCTGATGTTCATCGGTTTCAACATCGGCTTCTTTCCTATGCACTTCTCCGGTCTGCGGGGCATGCCGCGCAGGGTCTTCACCTATCCGGAAGGGATCGGCTGGGACTGGTTCAATCTTATCTCGACCATCGGCGCCTTCATCTTCGCCACGGGTGTCGCGACCTTCGTCATCGATGTGGTGCGGCCGAGGCCGAAGCCCTCCGAAAGGAACCTCAATCTCTGGAATTCGGGAACGCTGGAATGGACCAACGATCCCGACGAGACCTGGGGTATGCGTTCCGTGCCGATCATCAACAGCCGTTATCCACTTTGGGACCAGCCCAACCTCCAAGAGGATATCGAAGCGGGCCGCTTCTACCTGCCGGATGCGAAATCGGGCTATCGCGAAACGCTGGTGACTTCGGTGCTCGACGCGAAGCCGATCCAGTGCCTGCGCGTCGGCGGCGTCTCCTATGTTACGATCATCGCCGCCCTGGCGCTCGGCGGCGTCTTCATCGCGCTCACCTTCCATTGGTGGATCACCACGATCGTCTGCGCGATCATCACCCTGATCGCTGTGCTCGTTTGGCTTTGGACAGGAACCGCGCCCATTCCCGAGGCGCCCGAGATGGACGTGGGGCTCGGCGAGAAGCTGCCGATCTATGTCTCGGGGCCGGCGTCCGTCGGCTGGTGGGCTATGTTCATCACGATGGTCGGTGACGGAACGGCCTTTGCGAGCCTGATCTTCGGCTACTTCTTCTACTGGACGATCCATGAGGACTTCACCGCCGGCATTGCGGGGCCGGGCGTCTTCTGGCCCATGGTCGCGCTGGTTCTCTTCCTGATCGCCTGGGGCGTGATGGTCGTTGCCCGTGAACTCAATGGCCGTGGCCGGATCGCAGCCGCACGGCTGGGCCTTGTGGCCGCCTTCGTGCTGACGGTCGCCGGTTCCGCGGCGGGTCTCGCCGGCCCCTATGTCCACGGCATGGAGCCGACCGCGCATGTCTATCCGGCGATCGTCTGGATCGTGGCCATCTGGACCGTCGCCCATGGCGCCGTCGGAGCGATCATGCAGCTCTACTGCCTCGCCCGCAGCCTGACGGGGCGGATGACGGCGGAATACGACCAGGACATCTGCAACGTCGTTCTCTATTGGCACTTCATGGCCGTCACCGCCGTTGTCACCTTCAGCGTGATCGGCCTTTTCCCATTGGCGAGGTGACCGGAGATGAAGAGCTTTATCCCGCGCGAGGTCGAAACTCTCTGGACATTGTTCACGGCGCCTGTCGTTTGGGCCGTGCACTTCCTGGTCTGTTACGTCGCCATGGCCATCTTCTGCGCCAAGGAAATGGCGGTCGAAATCTCGATCGACACGATGAGGATCGGTCTCGGCATCTTCACGCTGCTCGCGCTCGCGATGATCGTCATCGCGGCACTCCTTGCCTGGCGGCAATGGGGGTTCGGCTCGGACGATCCGCCACATGACGACCCGACCCGCGAGGACCGCAAGCTCTTTCAGGGATTTGCGACGCTACTCCTCTCGGGCCTCAGCTTCGTCGCGGTGATCTATGTGGCAATCCCGCTGATCTTCATCGCGGGGTGCCAGCAATGAAGACATTCTCCCTGCTCGCCGGTCTCATGTTTCTCACCGCGCTCTGGGGGCTTGTGCTGCCCTTGGCCGACCGCACGTCCTTCACCGTGCACATGGTCGTTCACATGGGTGTGGTGGCCGGCGGCGCGCCGCTTGTCGCCCTTGGCCTTTCCGGTAGCCGTTTCGACGTGACGGCAGGTCGGCACTGGATCACTCCGGTCCTCGCCTCGATAGTGGAGCTCTTTGCCGTATGGGGCTGGCATCTGCCGGCGCTGCGGGCGCTGTCGGAAAGCTCGATCATATTCACCGTTGTCGAGCAGGCTTCCTTCTTCGTCGCCGGCGTCGTCCTCTGGCTCTCCTGTCTCGGCGGGGCGGCAGTGGGCCGGGAGGAGCGGCGGCTTGCTGGCACTTTCGGCCTCATCTTCACCTCCATGCACATGACGCTGCTGGGAGCCTTGCTTTCCCTCTCTCCCCGGCCGCTTTACGGAACCGGGGAAGTCAGTTGTTTCGGCATTCCGCTTTCGGCCATCGCTGATCAGCAGGCGGGCGGCGTGGTGATGTTGCTGGTGGGCGCCATCGTCTATCTCGCTGGAGGCGTGGCCCTGCTGTCGCGCAGCCTGAACGCGGGCATCCCGAACGAGACCGGGAGTGCAGGGCGATGAGGATCAGCAGGAAGCATTTCATCGTCATCGTCATCCTGCTGCCGATCCTCGGCCTCATCGTCGGCTGGTCGGGCCTCGTCGGCGTGCGGGCGAGCACCGGCCATTGGGGCGTGACGGACTGGTTCCTGCATTGGGTGATGCGCAATTCGGTCAAAACGGCAGCCATCGGGGTGAAGGCGCCGCCGCTCACCGATCCCGCCTTGCTGCCTCCGGCCGCCGGTCACTACGAGGCGGGTTGCGCGATCTGCCATGGTTCGCCGGTGGCGGAGCGATCGCAGGCGGTCCTTTCCATGCTGCCCGTGCCGCCGGACCTGAGAATGGCCGTTCCGACCTGGAGCGACGAGCAGCTCTACGAGATCGTCAAGCATGGGGTGCGCTTCACCGGCATGCCGGGTTGGCCGGCTGAGAGCCGTGACGACGAGGTCTGGGCAATGGTCGCTTTCCTGCGCAAGCTGCCCGAACTCGACATGGAAGGCTATCAGCGGCTGGCGGGCTTCAGCCGCCCCGTCTTCACCAATGCCTTTTCGGAGACGCTCGCGACTTGCGAGGCCTGCCACGCGGAAAGCCGCCTTGAGGGAGGAAGCCTCATCCCGAGCCTTTCCGGCCAATCGGAGCCCTATCTCCTGGAAAGCCTGCGGGGCTATGTCGAGGGCAAGCGGGCAAGCGGCATCATGGAAGTGGCCGCCGGCTCGCTGCATGACGACGTGCTGCAGGAGCTCGCGAAGCATTACGCCGGGCAGGAAAGGCCCGAGCGGCTACCCGCATCGGCGGAAGAGGAACTTGTCGAGCGCGGGCGCGCGCTTGCGGTGAGGGGAAGGGCTGAGGATAAGATTCCCGCCTGCCTCACCTGTCATGAGCGGGCGGGCGGCAATCCAACCTATCCGCGGCTTTCGGGGCAGAGCGCCCGCTATATCGAAAATCAGCTCCGCCTTTTCCGGCAAGGCATTCGCGGCGGCACGCGCTACAGCCACCTCATGACCGAGGCGGCGAAGAATATGGATGATGGGGATATCGAGGCGCTCGCGGCCTATTTTTCCCGCCGTGAGCTGCAGGCGGAGTAGACGCACGAAGGGTGCGTCACGTGCGAGCCGGCCTCAGACCGGCACGATCATCAGATAACATGCCGCCACCACAAGGATGAAACTTGCGGCCTCCACCCATTCTCTGACCATAGATGCCTCCATCGCTCCTATAGGCGGAGAACGAAGCAGTACCCCATGCGGTTCCACCAAATCGCCATAATGGTGGCAAGTTCGTCACAATTATGAACGGCGGTCCGCAAGTCGGTCCGCAGCTGCCCGTGCGCGGGCAGCTTCCAGGATCGCGCGGACCTCTCTTGCGCCGGAATTTTCGATGGCGAAGCCGTCTTCCGGCATCACGCCGGGATCTTCCTCGTTGTCCTTGAAGGTCGCGTCGTCCCGCAGCCTCTGCAGGAAGGCGGTGATGGTAACCTCCCCACCGATCATTGCCGCGAGCAGGTCGATCATCAGCTCGCGATGGGCGTTCAGCCGGCCCTCCAATTCCTGCGCGGTCATCGCGGTCATTTATTGCCTCCTCTCGGGTTCTAGGTCTTCCCTCTTTCCAGATAGGGGAGTGTCCCCCAGAGGGAACAATGGCAGCGACCGAAAGTTAATCCGATGACAGATTTGGAGGAACGCCCATGGCAGAACTTGCCGGATCGGGATCGGGATCGGGCAGGGGCGGTCACGATATCAGGGATCGGCTGATCCTTGCTCTCTATGCCCAGCTCAAGGCCGAACGTCAGACGCGCGAAGCGCTGGAATATGTCATCCGCAACGGCGCCCTCTCGCCGGAAGTGCTTCAGGCGGTTGCGAGCGATCCGGTGCCGGTTGCCGCGGCGGCAGACGTTGCGGCGATCGAGAAGGTCATCGCGCTTGACGCGCATCGCCGTCATAAGGACGACGGGCAGAACAACGGAGACAAGAAGAAATGAGACCTGCCATAGCGGCCCTTACGGCCGGGCTGTTTCTTGCCGCTTGCAGCGACAGTTCCAACGACAACCAGGCGGACCCGATGGACAACACGTCTCCGGAGCAATCGGGCCAGACCGGCAATACGGCGCCGGCCGACCAGGACCCGACGCCTCAGACGGGAACCGGCGGGCAAAGCCCGGCCACATCACCATCGGGAACAACCCAGCGATAGCCAAATCCCGTCAGGGAACGAAATGCCGTGCCGCGCAATTAATACGCGTCTGTCCTAAAGGTGCGGCATGGATACGAAATCAACCCAGTTTATCGTTGAGCGGGGCTCGTGGAACCAGCTCGGCGCCAATTTCGACGGCGAAGGCGTCAACTTCGCAATCTTTTCCGCCCATGCCGAACGCGTCGAGCTTTGTCTCTTCGACAGCAGCGGCAGAATAGAAACGGCCCGCCTCGAGCTTCCGGAGTATACGAACGAAGTCTGGCACGGCTATATTCCAGGCCTCAAGCCCGGTGCGCTTTACGGCTACCGGGTCCACGGACCTTATGAGCCGGAAAACGGCCACCGTTTCAATCCCAACAAGCTGCTGGTCGATCCCTATGCACGGGAGCTCGTCGGCGACATCCAATGGAACGCGGCGCATTTCGGCTACGATCTCCAGCACAAAAAGAAGGACCTCAGCTTCAACAAACGCGACAGCGCGCCCTTCATGCCGAAATGCCGGGTGATCGATCCGAACGCTTTCGATTGGCAGGATCACGAGAGGCCGAATATCCCCTGGCCTGCTGTGATCGTCTACGAGACGCACGTGAAGGGCTTCACGCAGCTCAATCCGGCGATCCCGGAGGCGTTGCGCGGCACTTTCGAGGGCATGGGGCACAAGGCATCGGTCGATTACATCAGGAGCCTCGGCATCACCTCGGTCGAGCTGATGCCGGTGCATTATTTCCCCGACGACCAGCACTTGCTGGACAAGGGGCTCAGGAATTACTGGGGCTACAATACGCTCGGTTTCTTCGCACTGGCTCCCCGCTACTACGGGCCCGAGGGCATCCAGGGTTTCCGGAGAATGGTGCGCGCCTTCCACGACGCAGGCATCGAGGTGATCCTCGACGTGGTCTACAATCATACCGCCGAAGGCAACGAATTCGGCCCGACACTTTCGTTCAAGGGCATCGACAATTTCTCCTACTACCGGACGATGCCGAACCAGCACCGCTACTACATCAACGACACGGGTACCGGGAATACCGTCAATACCTCGCATCCGCGGGTGCTCCAGCTCGTCATGGATTCGCTGCGCTACTGGGTCGAGTACATGCATGTCGATGGTTTCCGCTTCGATCTCGGCACCATCCTCGGTCGCGAGCCGGAGGGTTTCGACCAGCGCGGCGGCTTCTTCGATGCGATGACGCAGGACCCGGTGCTCTCGACGGTCAAGCTGATCGGCGAACCCTGGGATATTGGCCCCGGCGGCTATCAGGTCGGCGGCTTTCCGCCGGGCTGGGCGGAATGGAACGATAAATATCGCGATACCGTGCGCGACTATTGGAAAAGCACCAATGTCTCCAATGATTTCGCCGCACGCCTGCTCGGTTCCGGCGATCTTTACGATCAGCGCGGCCGCAGGCCCTGGGCGAGCGTCAATTTCATCGCCGCCCATGACGGCTTCACGCTGAACGACCTCGTCTCCTACAACGACAAGCACAACGAGGCGAACGGGGAGGGCAACAAGGACGGCCATAACGACAACCGAAGCTACAATTACGGGGCGGAAGGTCCGACCGACGACGAAGGCATCAACGCGATCCGCGAGCGCCAGAAGCGCAATTTCCTTGCGACGCTGTTCTTCTCGCACGGCACGCCGATGCTGCTTGCTGGCGACGAGTTCGGCCGCAGCCAGATGGGCAACAACAACGGCTACTGCCAGGATAGCGAGCTTTCCTGGGTGCATTGGGAGAACCTGCCCGAGACCTGCGAGGAGCTTCGCGAATTTACCCGCCACCTCATCAAGCTTCGCCAGGAGCAGCCCCTGCTTCGCCGCGAGAACTGGCGCGACGGCATGGAGGTGAACTGGTTCAATGCCGGGGGCGGCGAACAGAAGCCGGAGCACTGGGATGACGGCACGACGCTCGGCCTTCATCTGTCCCGCGCTGATCTCGAAGGCCAGGACGGTGTCTGGTCGGATGTGCTGCTGCTCTTCAACCCGTTCGAAGGCAACGTGCCTTTCCGCATTCCGCAATTCGGCAAGGAAGGCTGGGTGCTGGAGCTCACAACTTCCGATCTATCGAGACACGGCGAGAGGATCGTCATGGAGAAGGATTTCGAACTCGAAGGCCGCAGCCTCGCGCTCTTCCGAAGGCCTTAGCCGCGTCAATGCGTGATGCGGATCTGGCCGATCGTGATCGCGGAGCGGCGCGTGAGATTGGCGTAGATCGCCGCATATTGCAGGGCGCTGCGCTCCCACGAGAATTTCGTCTTCATGCCCTGGTTCTGAAGGCGTGCCCAGTTCTTGCGATCGGCATAGGCATGCGCCGCCCGGCGTAGCGCAAGCCGCAGCCCGCCTGTGTTGACCGGATGGAATTGGAAGCCTGTCGCCACCCGCGCCGACATTGCGGCATCGTTGGCATCGATGATGGTTTCCGAAAGGCCGCCGGTGCGGGAAACCACGGGCACACAGCCATAGCGCAGCGCATAGAGCTGCGTCAGACCGCAGGGCTCGAAGCGGGAGGGTTGGATTATGGCGTCCGAGCCGCCCTGGATCAGGTGGGCCATCGGCTCGTCGTAGCCGATGCGGACGGCCATCCGGCCGGGATAGCGCGCGGCCGTCGCCAGAAGATGATCTTCCACGTGGTGGTCGCCCTGGCCGAACACGACGAGCCTGCCGCCATTCCAGATGATTTCATCGGCCGCGTCGGCGAGCATGTCCATGCCCTTCTGCCAGGTGAGACGGCTGACGGCCGAGAAAACGGGACCGTCGGTGGGGTCGAGCCCCAGTGTTTCCATGAGCACGGCGCGGTTCTGGCGTTTCCGGCGCAGGCAGTTGATGTCGTATTTGTGCGGCAGATAGGGGTCCGTCGCGGGGTCCCATATGTCGAGATCGATGCCATTGACGATGCCGCGCAGCACCGCGACCCGTTGGCTCAGGACGCCATCCATACCCATGCCGAAACGGGGGGTGAGGATTTCGCGCGCATAGGTGGGGCTGACGGTGGTTATCGCGTCGGCCGTCTGGAGCCCGCCCTTGAGGAAGCTGATGTCTCGGAAATATTCCATGCAATCGACGGAGTAGGCTCTTGGCGGCAGGCGAAGCGGTCCGAGCAGATAGGCCGGAAACTGTCCCTGGAAGGCGATGTTGTGGATGGTGATCACCACCGGCGTGGAGCAGCCCATTTCGCGCATGTAGACGGAGGTAAGTGCGGACTGCCAGTCATGCGTGTGGACAAGGTCCGGCTGCCAGCCGGGCAAGGCCCCATGGGCTATTTCCGCCGCGGCGAGCGAGAGAGCGCCGAAGCGTCTCCAGTTGTCGGGATGATCGATCCCGTGCTCGTCTACGTACGGACCGCCGGGACGATCATAGAGCGTTGGTGCGTCGAGGATGAAAAGGTTGAGATCATCGATCCTGGTGTGAAGCAGCGAAGCCCTTTCACCGAGGAGATCCTCGAAAACCATGAGCGGCAAGGCGTTCTTCAACTGCTTCATGACGCGCGGATAGCCGGGTACCAGCGATGTCGTTTCCACCCCGTAGGGCTTTAGCGCCTTCGGGAGAGAGCCCGTAACGTCGGCGAGGCCGCCGGTCTTCACCAGGGGAAAGATCTCCGAGGTCACGGACAGGATCTTCATCCGAGGAGCTTCCATCGGGTGATCGACGAAAGCCGCTCCACGATCCGCCAAGTCGTGCCGTTCGTCGTGCATGTTGGCTGGAAAGGGAACGCTCGTCATGCCTGCCTCCGTGCTTGATCTTCATTGATCCAAACATTGGGAACACGCCCGGCGTTCCCTTTCGGGACAGAATTTGAAGGATACGTGCGTTCAGATGCCATGGCGGTTTCCAGCGTAAGAGATCACGCCCGCGGCAACGGTGCTTGCCGCAGTAGAACGACATCGGAATATGGTCGTGATCCGGCCTCGCCGGGCATCACTGTTCCAGCGAAACTTTCTTCGCGCGCTTCTTGGCTGGCGCCTTCAGGGGGACTGACTTGACGGCAGGTTCCGAAGAAGCGGTCAGTTCGG
Organism: Rhizobium moroccans; assembly: GCF_057559155.1. Lineage (NCBI taxonomy): Bacteria > Pseudomonadati > Pseudomonadota > Alphaproteobacteria > Hyphomicrobiales > Rhizobiaceae > Rhizobium > Rhizobium moroccans. The sequence continues at coordinate 136,075 of NZ_JBHFJG010000047.1, forward strand.
AAATTTCACTGCGTTTGCGGCGGACCGTTGCCGGTTTGGCCGGCGCGGAAACAAGGGTGGCATATTCGAGTTTTGCCCTCTCCCAATGTTCCCTGTCCTTGCCGGAAGGATATCCTTCCGCTTCCCACAAAGCATAAGCCCGTTTCCTGATCCAGTCTTCCTCGGCTTCCATATTTCGTCTCCATTCGCCCAATCCCGAACGTCGCGGGAATGAAAAAGTTCCGGGTATGGAAAATGAAAATCTCTGCTCGCGTGACCGCAGATTGGAATGCGAAAATCTGCCCGGTTACGGAGCATTTCAACGGCCGGAAAAGTTACTCGGCCGGGCAAAAGCATTCCTATCGAAAGGTACTGCGATCCAGTCTCGGACGCAACCGGCCGGGCCTATATTATCGATGGCGTGAAGCTACGTTTCCTGGCGCCGTCGAACGTTTCCGCTATCAGGGAGCCGGTGGTTTCATTAGGGAAAAAATAGGTAGGAGGGGGCGCCATCGGCGCCCCGATTTCTGATGTCTGTCAGGCTGCCTTCTGGGCGGCGGAATTCAGAGCAGCTTCGGCAAGGCCTGTAAGTGCCTCGTCGGTTTTGGTCTCTTCGGCAAGCGTCGCCTCCAGAAGGCTCACGGCGTCCTTCAGCCCGAGCTGCTTGGCCCATGCGCGCAGCGTGCCGTAACGGCTGATTTCATAATGCTCGACGGCCTGGGCGGCTGCCAGAAGGCCGGCGTCGAGAGCCGGCGTTCCCTTGAATTCGTCAAGGATGTCCTCGCCTTCCTCGATGATGCCGTCGATCGCCGGGCAAGTTTTGGCGCGGGCACGCTTGCCGATGATCTCGAAAACCTGGTTCAGGCGCTCGATCTGGCCTTCGGTTTCTTCCTTGTGCTTTTCGAACGCAGCTTTCAGCTTCTCGCTCCGGGCGCCGCGCGCCATTTTCGGCAGGGCCTTCACGATCTTGCGCTCGGCGTAATAGATGTCCTTGAGGGTCTCGTAGAAAAGATCATCGAGGGTCTTGGTGGCCATTGTCTCTCTCCTTGTTCGGGGTGTTTCGTGGCGAGGGTTCGCGAGGCATCTAACCAGCGGAGGGCTGGAAGGTTCCTGATAGTAGATCCGCTCAACGCGGATGGGTGGACTGATGAGTGGAAGGCTCGCGGCCACCCGGCGGCTTATCGTAAAGATGTTCCACGGCGTCTTCCTGCCGGTGCTGCTCGCCGCGGCTCAGCCGGCGACGATGCATGATGCCGTAGAAGATGGCGGCGCCGAGCAGGATCGGGCCGATCGCCACGGCGAAGAACCAGAGATTGTCGGCCATCGCTTTCTCCTTTCACTTGCGCCTAATGCCGTTCCGGCATGATGCGCAGGTTGTTGAGGCAATCCGACACGCCGTGCACGTCAAGCGCACAGTCCTCGGCCCGGCGCTTGTCGGCCCGGCTCGCGACATGGCCCTGAAGCGTAACCACTCCGTCTTTCACGGATACGGCAATATCCGTCGGGTCGATGAAGGGGTCCTGGGTCAGCCGTTCGTTCACGTCCTCCTCGATGCGGCTGTCGGCGCGCCGGTATCCTTTCGGTCCCTTGCCGCGATGCACCTGCTGTTGAGGATTGTCGGCGAAGATGTTCGCCTCGCCCGGAAGGTATCCGCTCGGGCGGCTTTCAGCCGGCCCTTCCCAACGGGGCCACTGAGAGGTTTCGCCGGGGCGGCCGGACTTCGGTTGCTCGTCTTTCATCGAGGGACACCTCCTTGTCTTCTGGGGACTTTCCCTTTCCAAAGACAACCGGTGGCCGCGCCAAAGGTTCCGCCAAGGATATCCAGCCGCTTAGCGCCACCAGTCGATGACCTCGGCTGCGCTTGACAGGCGCAGTTGCGTCGAGAAGCGGTTGGCGTAAAGCTCGAGCGAGGCGTCATGCGTCTCATCCGATGCGCTGCAGATCGCGTCCTGGACGAGGATGATCGCATAGCCGAGGTCGACGGCACCCAGCACGGCCGCGAGCACGCAGACGTCTGTTTCGCCCCCGGATATCACCAGCGTCGTCACCTCGTGCTGTTGCAGGAAGGAATGCAGGCGGCCGTCCAGCCAGGGCGAGTAGATCGGCTTGTCGAGGACCACGGCGGGAGGCGCCAGCGCCCGAAGCTCGGGGAGAATGTCGACCACCGCATCTCCCAGAACCTCGCGGGTCATCATCGGCCATTTCAGGTAGTAGTTCCGCCATGTGCCGCGCGCTTCGGACGGCTCGCGCACGGGTACGAAACGGGTGAATATGGTCTCGCTCGGGTGGGCTTGCGAAATCGCCGCCACCGGCTCGCGTACGCGCTGCATCCACGGCACGTTCCAGGGCGTATCCTCAGCGAACATGCGCTGCATGTCGACACAGAGATGGCGGCAGTGCCTTGGGTCTTCCATGAAAATCCCGATCGACCGGTTTGAAAGGAGGTCTGAAGAAACGGGCACGGCCTTGCGAGGTTCCCGACACGTTCTCGGGGGAACCGGCGGGCGGGGCGAACGTTTGCCCCGCAAGGCAATTCCGGGAGAGATACCGATGCAGGAAGTTTTGAAGGTCTATCGGCTCGTGCCGATCGCTGCCGCGGACGATCCGAATTGGCAGAATTCCCCCTCGCAGGGAGAGGTCGTGGTACGGGCGAGAACGCCCGGCGATGCGCGGCTCGTCGCCAGCCAGGCGGAACTCGATTTCACCGATATCGATGCTTCTCCCGCCGAAGGCAATTCGACCGAGATGGCGAGCACCTTCCGCAATGAAAAGCTCTACACGGTGATAGAAGACGACAGCGGCAGGTTCAGTCCGGAAGGTCCGCGAGGGATTGTCGCTGGCAAGGTGAAGGTGGACAATATCATCTCGACCCAGCTCGATTAGGAACTGGAGGTGGAGCGAGGCTCGCTCAGTCGGGCCGCTCAGCCAGCTTGTCGTTGAGGGCTTTCTGCAGCTCGAGGGCAAGCTGCAACAGGCGATCGGGGACCGGTTCCTTCTGTATCTCCATCAGGAGTACGGAAACCTCGCGGCTCACTCGACGACCCAATTTCAATTCCGTCTCCGAGACTGGAGCGATCTTTTTCGTCATCCCGACCTCTGAAGCGTCCAAACCGGCACATCAATGCCGATAGTTACTCCGCTTATCGAACTTTACACCAGTCCTCCATACACCAACATCATAAGTTTCGGAAATTCCCCGAAAAAGTAAATGGAACACATCCAGCGACCTGGCCGGCGACCTGGCTTGCAGGCGCTGTCCACGAGGGTAGAAATGGGTATGGGCGCTCAACGACGCGGCGGTTTCGGAGTTCCGGAAGGTATCGAGGTCACGGTTGTCGAGATCGGATCACTCGCCGGAAAGGTGTCTTCGAGACCTTCTTCGAGCTGTTCTTCCAGCTCGCTGGCCTCCTGGCGTTCGCGCGCGGAGCGTTGGACGGTTCTCTTATCCACATCCTTTTCTGGTTTAGGGGCGCCTTTGTTGTTCATGGTTTTACCCTCCTGTCTTTGTTCCGCCCAAACGGTTGCGGCAATAGTTTGTTCCGGAACTTCCGGGCGGCGATGACGTTTGCCTTGCGGTCGAGGCAAGGAATTCTCCCGATGGCGCCGCGTGTTTTCTGGAAAGGCTATCTCAAACTGTCCCTGGTTACCTGCAGGGTCACCATGACGCCGGCGGTCTCCGAAAGCGCCAAGGTGCGCTTCCACAACCTCAACCGCAAAACCCATAACCGCGTGCTCAGCCAGTATGTCGATGCTGAGACGGGGGAAGCGGTGGAGGACGACGACCAGGTGAAGGGATACCCCAAGGGCGAGGATGAATATGTGCTCTTCGAGGACGAGGAGATCGAGGATGTCGGCCTTGAAAGCACCCGCACCATCGACATCGAGACTTTCGTGCCCACCGCGTCGATCGGCTGGCTTTGGTACGACCGGCCGCATTATCTCGCCCCTGACGACGAGGTGAGCGCCGAAGCCTTCGCAGTCATCCGGGAAGCCATGGCGAAGACCCGCACGGCCGGCATCGCACGGCTCGTCATGTACCGCCGCGAGCGGGCGGTGATGCTCGTGCCGAAGGACCGGGGGATCGTCGTCTGGACGCTCCGCTACGGTGACGAGGTGCGCGATCCGGAGCCCTATTTCGAGAATGCGAGAGATGCGAAACCGGATGCCAAGCACCTGACGATGATGAAGAAGCTCATCGAGGAGCGGACGGAATCCTGGGAACCTTCCCTGGCGGATGATCCGGTCCAGGAGCGGCTGCTCGACATCATTTCCGAGCGCAAGAAAGGCAAGAAGACGAAGAAGCGCGCCGAGCAGCCGGCGGAGGAGCGCCCCAGCAATGTCATCGACATCATGAGCGCGCTCAAGAAGAGCCTTGCCGCCGAGCGCTCTTCCCGCAAATAGGGCCTATTTCCTGCCGGCGCGCTTTGTCTTTCCGCTGACCGCGATCTCCGCCTCCGCCCGGCGAAAATCCGCCCATGGATCGGCGGCCATCTGTGCAAGCCGGGGAAGGGCATTGTTGACGGTGAAGTAGGCCGGACCTATCGCGCCGGTCAGTTCCTCCCAGGCGATCGGCATGGAAACCGGAGCGCCGGCGCGTGCGCGGGTGGAGTAGGGCGCAACCGCCGTGGCGCCGCGGCCGTTGCGCAGGTAATCCACCAGGATCTTGCCCTTGCGTTTGGATTTCGTGATGGTCGAGACGTAGAGGTCGGGGCTGTCGCCGGCCATGCCGTCGGCAAGTGCCTTCATGGCCGTCTTCACATCCGGCCATTCCGCCTTGGGCTTTACCGGCGCCACGACATGCAGGCCCTTGCCGCCGGAGGTCTTGACGAAGCCCGTCAATCCGATCGCCTCGAAGCGCTCGCGCACCTCGAAGGCAGCTTCGATGATCCTGTCCCAGGTGACGCCTTCGCCGGGGTCGAGATCGATATTGACCATGTCCGGCTTTTCCCAATGGTCGAGCGTCGAGCCCCAGGGGTGGATTTCGAGGGCGGCTCCCTGCACCAGGCCGAGCAGCCCATCGAGATCGCGGATGGCGATATCTATCTCGTCCGGATCGGTCGGGTCGGGCGCCGGGACCACGTGTTTCGTCATGCCCTTCCAGACGTGCTTCTGAAAGAAGAGCTGTTTGGTGATGCCGTCGGGACCGCGCACGAGCGCGAGCGGCCGGTTCACGACGAAAGGCGCCATCAGCCGCCAGACCTGGGTGTAATAATCGGCCAGCCCGGCCTTGGTGACGCCCGCATCCGGCCAGTAGAGGCGGTCGGGATGGGTCAGGTTGACCGTGCGGGCCGGCGTCTTCGGTTCTTCGGCTGCATTCACCGGTCCGCCCTCCCGGACAATGTCCTTCGGATTCTTGTCTTCCCTGAGACCCCGGAACGCGGCGTGGCGAATATGCGCATCGGCCGTCCAGCCGCGGAATTCGACTTCGGCCACCAGCTCGGGCTTCAGGAAGACAACATCCTTCTTTTCCACCGCCGCGAGCTTTTCGTCAAACGCGCTCTTGTCGATCCGGTATTCGTTGAGCGTCTTCAAGAGCGATCGGGCGACCGCATTGGTATAGCCGGTGCCGACGCGGCCGGCATGGAGCAGCTTGCCCTTTTCGTAATAGCCCATCACCAGCGAACCGATCGCCTTGTCGGAGACGGAGGAGGGAACGTAGCCGGCGATGACGAATTCCTGGCGCGCGGAGCACTTGGACTTCTGCCAGTCCCTGCCGCGACCGGGACGATAGGGCGCGTTGGCGATCTTCGAAACGATGCCCTCGAGGCTCAGACGGCAGGCATGTTTCAACACCAGGCCTCCCTCATCCTCGAAGTGCTCGCTGTAGCGCAGCCTTTGGCCGGCTTCCGCCAGCAGGGCCTGCAAGGCCTCCTTGCGGCTCAGGAGCGGTGCGCCGGTGAGATCGTAGCCGTCCAGGTAAAGCAGATCGAAAGCGTAGAAGGTGAAGCGATCGCTGCGGCCGGCGCTGAGTTCCTGCTGCAGCAGCGAGAAATCCGTGGCACCCGTGCCGTTTTCGACCGCCACTTCACCATCGATGATCCCGGTTTCCACCTTGAGCTTGCGGAATTCCGCGACGATTTCCTTGCCGAACCTCTCGGTCCAGTCGAGACCCGTCCGGGTCAGAAGCTTCACCTTGCCATCTTCTATGCGCGCTTGAAGACGGTAACCGTCGAGCTTGATTTCGTGGACCCAGCGCTTGCCGGACGGGGCGGTCTTTACCAGTGTCGCAAGCTGCGGCTCGAGGAAATCCGGAAAGTCAGCCTTCCTGGCTCCCTTGAGACCGGAAATATCCGGGACGGAGCCTGCCTCGGGTTCGGCCCTGCCGGCGGTTTTTGCCTTGGCCGTCTTTCCTCGGCTATTGCTCTTGTTCTTTCTGCCCTCCAGTTCCTCGATCGCGCGGCCGGTCTTCACCGAAAGCGGTTTCTCTTCCAGCACATCGGGATCGCCTTCGGCGCGGGCGAATTCGTCCTCGCCCTTGATGAGCAGCCAGTTCTCGCGCTTCTCCGTTTCTCGATTGGCCATGCGCACGAGGTGCCAGCGGCCCTCCAGCTTCTCGCCTTTCAGCTCGAATTCCATGTGGCCTTTTTTGTAGCCCTTGTGCGGATCGCCGATCGGCTCCCATGTGCCGCGGTCCCACAGCAGCACGGCGCCCGCGCCGTAATTGCCTTGCGGGATCGTGCCTTCGAAGCCGCCGTAATCGAGGGGGTGATCCTCCACATGCACCGCCAGCCGCTTTTCACCCGGCACGAGGCTCGGGCCGCGGGTAACTGCCCAGCTTTTCAGCACGCCATCCATTTCAAGCCGGAAATCGTAGTGCAGCCTTGTCGCCGCGTGTTTCTGGATCACGAAGCTATTGCCGGTCTTCTTCGCTTTTCGGGTTCGCGAGGCCTTTCCGGCAGGCTCGGGCGTGGCCTTGAAGTTACGCTTCTGGTTGTAGGTTTCGAGCGCCATGTTCAGCCAGCCTTTCTCTGGGGAGCGGCAGTTTTACGAGGCGCAGTCTTGTGCGCGGTTTTCCTTTGAGGCTTGCCGGTGGATGGCGCCGAACCGCGGGCGCTCTGGCGCAGCGCGTCGAGAAGATTGGAGACCTTCTTTTCTTCCCGCTTCGGCTTTTTCGGCGGCTTGCGGCCTTCGATCTTGGCTCTCACGAGTTCGGCAAGCGCCGCTTCATAACGGTCGTCGAACTCGGTCGGATCGAATTCGCCCTTCTTGGTGTCGATGATGTGCCTGGCGAGATCGAGCATCTCGCCCTCGATCTTGAATTCCTTGATGTCGGAGAAGACCTCCTTGGACGAGCGCACCTCGTAGTCGTAGTTCAGCGTGGTGGCGATCAGCCCCTCGTTCGAGGGCCGGATCAAAAGCGTGCGCAGGCGGCGGAAGAGTACGGTGCGGGCAAGCGCCGCCACGTCCTTCTCCTGGAGCCCCTTCCTGATCAGCTCGAAGATTTCCGCTGAAGGCTTATCGGCGGGGGCCAGATAATATGGCCGGTCGAGATAGAGCGTATCGACGCCATTGCAGGGTATGAAGGTTTCCAGCGAAAGCGTCTTGTCGCTTTCCGGGACGGCGGCCTTGATTTCCTCCGGCTCCAGGATGACGTATTCGCCGCTTGCGACCTCGAAACCCTTCACGATGTCTTCGCTGTCGATCTCCCGGCCGGTTTCCGCATCGACCATCTGGCGGTGGACCCGATTGCCGGTCTCGCGGTTGATGATGTGAAAGCTCACCCTGTCCGAGGTCGAGGCAGCCGTATAAAGGGCCACCGGGCAGCTCAGCTCGCCGACCTTCAGATAGCCTTTCCAGTTCGCGCGCGGTGCCATGATCGGTACTCCATGAAAAGCCGAAACAGCCGGAAAAAACTATCAACAGGGGCAGGGCGAAGTTTGTTCCGTCACGAAGATGAACAGCCCGTTCATGTTCCGGGAACCAAATATACGTGGCGTGCGTTTGCCACCGTCATTCCCGCCATCGAGACTTCGAAGAGGTAGGCAACGGTGTCTGAATCACAGTTGAATGGCGAGCCTGCACGTGCGGACATAGTAAAGCTGATACCGGCTCTGCGCGCTTTCGCCCGTACGTTCTGCCGCAACCCGACCGATGCGGACGATCTGGTGCAGGAAACGCTAACCAAGGCACTCGCCAATCTCGACAAGTTCGAGCCTGGAACCAGGCTGAAATCCTGGCTGTTCACCATCATGCGCAACACTTTCTATACGCGCGCCAAGGTGCTGGGCCGGGAGGCTCCGGGTATCGAAGACAATATTTCCGGCGATACGCCCATACCTGCGACGCAGGAGGTCAGCATGCGCGCCAAGGAAGTGCAGGAGGCCCTGCAGAAACTTCCTCCGCATTACCGCGAGGTGCTGACGTTGGTGGCCATCCTGGGCGAGAGCTACGAGACCGCCGCCGAGATCTGCGACTGCGCGGTCGGAACGGTGAAGAGCCGCCTCAATCGGGCGCGGCATCAGATTCTTCAGGAACTGGGGGAGGAAGCGAGCTGAGCGGGCATTCTGCCGCGGCTCGTCGGAACCATAGAGGAGCACAAGGCATGAGACGAACCCTCGCAGCAGCCCTTTTCCCGACCCTTTTGGCAGCCGCCGCAATCGCGCAGGAGCCGGCGACGGCCACGGCGAAATTCGTCGGCGCCGACGGCAAGGACGTCGGCACGGCGACGCTGACCGGCACGAAGACCGGCGTCCTGATCGAGATCGAGGTGAGCGGGCTTCCGGCTGGTCAATGGGTGGCCTTCCATGTTCATGAGACGGGAACCTGCGATCATACGACCGGCCATGAATCGGCGGGCGGCCATTTCAACCCGACCGGCGCACGGCATGGCTATGAGGCGGAGAACGGGCCGCATGCGGGCGACATGCCCAATCAGTATGTGGGAGCGGACGGCACGCTTCGCGCCCAGGTCTTCAACAGCGCAGTCACGCTCGGCGGGGGTGACAACGGCATCACCGGCCGCGCGCTGATGGTGCATGGCGGCCAGGACGATTATTCCAGCCAGCCTTCGGGTGACGCCGGCAACCGGCTTGCCTGCGCCGTCATCGAATAGATGCGGACGTCGGCAGCATCTTACGCCGACCCATCGTCGAGTTCCGGATAGTGCCGGAATATGCCGGATTCGTTGAAGCTCAAGCGCCGGTCCGAACGCAGGTAAGCCGCGACGTTCGGCCGGTCTCTCACCATCTCGCGCAGCTTGCCGAGGTGATGGTAATCCCTGTCGAGGTTCCTGGTCGCATGTGGAAAAGCGTAGGCGAGCCCCTCGGCAAGCTGGAACAGCGACAGATCGACATGGGTAAGCCGATCGCCGACCGCATGGCCGCTCCGCGTCGGATTGGCGCCGACGACGCGGTTGAAATAGCCCATGAACTTCGGCAGCCGGTATTTCAGGAAATTCGTCGCGCGCACCTTGGCGGCTTCCTTCTGGTCCTCGTAATAGTCGTCCGAGCCCAGCGGGTGATGGGTGTCGTGCACCTCGGCCACGAAATCGGTGATCGTGAGCTGCAGGCCATGGGCGAACCAGCGGCTTTTTTCATCTTCGGGCAGAAGGCCAAGCTTCGGCCCGAGATAGTGGAGAATGTTGGCGACGTGGGAGATCACCAGATCGCCGTCCTTCAGAAACGGAGGGGCGAAGGGCATGTCGAAGCCATGCCGTCCATGAATGTAGTCCATCATCGCTGCGGTTCCCCGGCTGCCCCGGGCAACGTCCACATAGCGCGCCCCGGCTTCCTCAAGGGCTAGCCGCACGAATTCTCCACGGCCCTGAATGCCGTCCCAGTAATAGAGTTCGTATGCCACGGGATATCCTCGGTCCTTCTGTCATTTCAAAAAATCACCGATCCTTCGCAGATCATCGACGAACCGGGCGCGGTTCATCTCGGCATCCGTCCGGTCCCGGCTCCTGAGCAGGGCGGAGGGATGAATGGTCACAAGCACCGGCACACCGCTCGGCGTGCTGAGGATTTGTCCGCGGTCGCGGGTGACCTTGGCCTGCCGCCCGAGCAGGGAATATAGGGCGGTCGCTCCGAGAGACACGACCAGCGATGGTTTCAGGAGCCGCAGCTCGGCGGCAAGCCACCAGGAACAAGCCCGCACCTCGCCCGCATTCGGCTTGGAGTGGATGCGCCGTTTGCCGCGCGGGGTGAACTTGAAATGCTTCACGGCATTGGTGACGTAGCAACGGTCGCGGTCGATGCCGGCTTCCTCCAGGCATTTGTCGAGGAGCTTTCCGGCCGGGCCGACAAAGGGGCGGGCGGCCAAGTCTTCCTTGTCGCCCGGCTGCTCGCCCACGAACACGATATCGGCCTTCGACGGTCCTTCGCCGAAGACCATGTGGGTGGCGTCGCGATAAAGGTCGCAGCGGGTGCAGTCCTCCGCGTCCCGCCGGACCTCCACAAGCGTGCCGCCTTCCGCGCCGGGCGTCTCGAAGGCCGGTCCTTTATTCGACGTCAGCATTGATCGAATCTCCGTGATCGTTCAAAACTATGCTGCGGGTAGAGTCGTTCCGGAAAATTGCACGCGCCGCGATTGGGCCTGGAACTTTTTTGCGCGCGTTGTGTTGAGGCGGCGGGGAAGCACGGCGTCGTCGTGCCGGGATCTTCCAGCGAAACAGGATTTTCCGATATGACCATCATGATCACCGCGATCATATTCATGCTGATCGGGATCGCGCTGGCCATCGGCGGCGGCCATTTGCTGCTGCTCGGGGGAAGCGCTTACTATCTCGTTGCGGGACTTGCCTTCATCCTGACGGCCGTCCTGCTGTTTCTCCGAAGAGCGATGGCACTGCGCGTCTATGCGGTCATCATCCTCGCATCGCTCGGCTGGGCGATATGGGAAGTGGGTTTCGATTGGTGGCAGCTCGGACCGCGCGGCGGTCTCATCGTCCTGCTCGGGCTGTGGCTGCTCACCCCATGGGTAAGGAAGCCGCTCGGTTTCAGCAGCCCCACGACGGGCTATCGCTACGGCGCGAGCGCCACGCCGCTGGCGCTATCGATCGTGATCGCGGTCGCGGTCGCGGTGCTTTCGATGTTCATGGACCCGTACAATATCGATGGAGAGCTTCCGGAAGAGGCGGTTGCGGCGGCGCCCGCGCTTGGCGGCAACGTGCCTCCGGGGGAATGGCACCAGTATGGCCGCACGCCTTACGGTCAGCGCTATTCGCCGCTCGACCAGATTAATGTGGAAAACGTCGCCGATCTTCAGGAAGTCTGGCGCTACCAGACCGGTGACGTGAAGCTGCCGGACGATGTCGGCGAGACCACCTATCAGGTGACGCCACTGAAGGTCGGCAATATGCTCTACCTCTGCACGCCGCACAATTGGGCGATCGCGCTCGATGCGACGACCGGGCAGGAGAAGTGGAAGTTCGATTCCAATTCCGGAATGAACCCCGACCGGCAACACCAGACCTGCCGCGGCGTGACCTATTACGCCGATCCGGCAGCGGCACCCGGCACGGCCTGCGCCCAGCGCGTCTATCTGCCGACGTCCGACGCGCGCCTCATAGCCCTCAATGCGGAGACCGGCGAGATATGCACGTCCTTCGCCGATCAGGGTGTGCTGCATCTGGAAACCGGGATGAGGTACAACCCGGCGGGATATTATTATTCCACATCTCCGCCGGCGATCGTCGGCAACAAGATCATCATCGGCGGTGCAGTCAACGACAACTATTCGACCCAGGAACAGTCCGGCGTCATCCGCGCCTACGACGTCAACAGCGGACAGCTCATCTGGAATTGGGATTCCGGCAATCCCACCCAGACCCAGCCGCTGGCCCCTGGCCAGACCTACAGCACCAATTCGCCGAACAGCTGGTCGGTGTTCAGCGTCGATGAGGAGCTCGGCCTCGTCTACATCCCGCTCGGCAACCAGGTGCCGGACCAGCTCGGCATGGGACGCAGCGAAAACGTGGAGAAATATTCGTCCTCGATCGTCGCGCTCGACATTAATACCGGCGCCGATCGATGGGTGCGGCAGACCGTTCATCACGACCTCTGGGATATGGACGTTCCCGCGCAGCCGGTTCTGCTCGACATCACGCAACCGGACGGCAACGTGGTGCCGGCGCTCGTCGGGCCGACGAAGCAGGGCGATATCTACGTGCTCGACCGGCGTTCCGGGGAACCGATCATTCCGGTGACGGAAGAGCCGGCTCCAGGCGGAGCCATCCCGGAGGACTTCACCGCGCCGACCCAGCCCACCTCGGCGCTGACGTTCAAGCCCGAGACGCTTCAAGAAAAGGACATGTGGGGCATCACCATGTTCGACCAGATGGTGTGCCGCATCAAGTTCCACCAGTTGAAATACGAGGGCCGCTATACGCCGCCGTCGCTGCAGGGCACGATCGTCTATCCCGGCAATTTCGGCACGTTCAACTGGGGCAGCGTCGCGGTCGATCCCGAGCGCCAGGTCATGTTCGGCATGCCCACCTATCTCGCCTTTACCTCGCGGCTCGTCCCGCGTTCGGAAATCCCGCCAAAGGGTGCGGACGAGAAGGGTAGCGAACAGGGGCTGAACCGCAACGAAGGCGCGCCCTACGGCGTCTATATGGGGCCGTTCCTGGGACCGCTGCAGATTCCCTGCCAGGCGCCGCCATGGGGCTATGTGGCGGGTGCGAACCTGCGCACCGGCGAGATCGCTTACAAGCACCGCAACGGCACGGTCTACGACATGACGCCGCTGCCGCTGCACTTCAAGGTCGGCGTTCCGGGCATCGGCGGTCCGATGATCACCAAGGGCGGCGTGGCTTTCCTCGGTGCGGCCGTGGACGATTATCTGCGTGCCTATGATCTCACGACTGGCCGCCAGCTCTGGGAAGCCCGCCTTCCGGCCGGTGGACAGGCGACGCCGATGACCTATGCGGTGGATGACGGCCGGCAGTTCGTGGTGATGGTCGCCGGCGGTCACGGATCGGTCGGCACCAAGCCCGGCGACTATGTCATCGCCTATGCGCTGCCACGGTGATCTTTGTTTGAAAGAAGGGCAATCGTACACGCGGTTGCCCTTCCTTCAGGAAGAAGATCAGTAGGTCAGAGTGGCCTTTGCCCACCGTTGAAGAAAGAAGGCGCGGTGTGACGGATTAGGTTGCGGACTGACGTGATGCCGGACCCGCTCCGGGCCACTTCCTCGGCCCGCCCGATTTCCTCCGGCACCTGGACCGTGCCCATCAGCGTGACCTCACCGCCTTTTACGGTTACCGTCACATCGCTGGCATCGACTCCGCCCGCGGACGCGAGCGCATCCGAAACTGCGCTTTCCACCGTCGCGCGGGGTGGGAACTCCGCCTCCACCTCGGCAGGCGTCTCATGAAAATGCTGGTGCTTGAATACCATTGCGGCGTTCTCCCTGGTCGGACCGGGAAAACAACGCCGTCACGCCCGCTTTTGTTCAGGCCTTGGTGCACAATACAGTCGTGATCACATCCTGAAGCTGGTCCTGGGAGAAAGGCTTGCCCAACCGCGGAAGGCGGTTGTCGCCGCCGCTCGGCAGTTCCGCATAGCCCGTGGCCAGCACGATCGGCAAATCCGGCCACTGTGCTTGAATTTCCGCGGCAAGCTCCGAGCCGCTCATGCGCGGCATGGAGTGGTCCGTGATCACAAGGTCGATCCGGTTGTCGCCGTTGCGGAGAGTGTTCAGCGCATCGACGCCGCTATAAGCCTCGATCACCTGATGCCCCAGGTCCTCGAGCATGAGGGTCGTGTTCATCAGCACCAGCGCGTCGTCGTCGACGGCAAGAACGGTGAGTTGTTTCCTGGGAACCGCCACCGATGATGCTGCCGCTTCCGCGGGTTGGGAGGATGCCGGAGTATCCGCGCTCGGCAGGAACAGCGAAACCTTTGTCCCTTCGCCTTTCCTGCTCTCGATCGCCAGCTTGCCGCCGGATTGTTCGGTGAGGCCCTGGACCATGGAAAGACCTAGCCCTGTTCCCTTGCCGACCCCCTTGGTAGTGAAGAAGGGTGTAGTGGCCTGGATCAAGGTCTCCTCGTCCATGCCCTCGCCGGTGTCGGCGACGCTGAGCTCCACATAGCGGCCGGGCTTGAGGCTGCCCCGCCTCGCCGGGATGTCGATCTCGCGTGCTTCGATGATGATGGCCCCGCCGCCGGGCATCGCATCCCTCGCATTGACGACGAGGTTGAGCAGCGCTGTTTCGAGCTGCACGGGGTCGGTCATCACATGAGCCAGATGCTCGGCAAGCCTGGTTTCGATCCGAACCGTCGACCCCAGGGAGCGTTGCATGAAATCCATCAGCTCCGTGACCAGCGCGGGAATGTCCACCGCCTGCATGTTCAGATCCTGCCTGCGGGAGAAGGCGAGCATGCGCTGCGTCAAGGCGGCGCCGCGTTCGGCTCCCTGGATGGCGTTATCGACCAGCGGGCTGAGCGAAGGGTCGTTGGGCATGCGCTTGCGCAGGATCTGCAGGCTGCCGAGGATCGCCATCAGAAGGTTGTTGAAGTCATGGGCGATGCCACCGGTGAGCTGGCCGATCGCTTCCATCTTCTGGGCCTGGAAAAGTTCTTCGCGAGCCTGGTTCAGCGCCTTCTGCGCTTCCATCTTTTCCGTGACGTCGCGGGTGATCTTGGCAAAGCCGATCAGTTCTCCACGCTCGTCGTGAATGGCATCTATGATGACATGCGCCCAGAAGCGGGTTCCGTCCTTGCGCTGTCTCAGGCCTTCCCTCTCAATGCGACCCTCGCGCCGGGCGGTGTCGAGGCTCTTCTGCGGCTCTCCGGCGAGGCGGTCCTCTTCGGTATAGAACTGCGAGAAATGACAGCCGACGATCTCGTCGGCGGTATAGCCCTTGATGCGTTCGGCCCCCACGTTCCAGTTGGTGACGTAGCCTTCCGGATCGAGCATGTAGAGGGCGTAATCGGTGACGCCCTGGACGAGAAGCTGGAACTTCTGTTCGCTGCCCTTCAGCTCCGTTTCGGTCTGCTTGCGTTCGGTGAGGTCGCGCGTGACCTTGGCAAAACCCGCGAGCCTGCCGGAACTGTCCCGGATGGGGTCGATGACGACATGCGCCCAGAAGCGGCTTCCGTCCTTGCGAACACGCCAGCCCTGGTTTTCAAAGCGTCCTTCCGTGGCAGCCGTTTCCAACGCCCGCTGGGGCAGGCCGGCGGACTGGTCTTCCTCGGTGTAGAAGCGGGAAAAATGCTCGCCGAGGATTTCGTCGGGGTCATACCCCTTGAACCGGCGAGCGCCGGGATTCCAGCTGGCGACACGGCCTTCGACGTCCAGCATGTATATCGCGTATTCCGTAATCGCCTCGATGAGAAGCCGGTAGCGCTCCTCGTTCATCAGCGGGATACCAGAGTTTTCAAGCATGTTTATTCGACACCCCGCAATGCACCCCTGCGGCAACGCATCATAATGCCATTCGTCCAATTTTGTTCCATCCTCTCGGTGAATTTCCTGCCGCAGCAGCCGCAGCGGGAAGTTGACAAAGGAGCGATGTCGATTTAGTGCTGATGAAAAATGAAATTCGTCACACGTAAAGAAAGCCGAACCGAGATGGAACCCCACGCTCAGGCCATCGAAGCGAACCGTCAGGAAAACGTCGCCCGTATCCTCGATGCGGCGGAGCGGCTGTTCCGACACTACGGCTACACCAAGACCAATGTCGCGGACATCGCTCGTGAGCTTGGCATGTCGCCGGCCAACATCTACCGTTTCTTCTCTTCCAAGGCGGATATCCACCAGGCTCTTGCCAAACGCATGCTCGAGGCCAGTTATCAGGTGGCTCTGGCCAATGCCGGGCGCCCGGTCAGTGCCGCCGAGAGGCTGCGCGATCATATACTGCAGCAGCACCGCATCACGCTCGAGACCATGATAGACGAGCAGAAGGTTCACGAGATGGTCATCATCGCCATCGAGCAGCAATGGCCGGCTATCGAGGAGCATCTGGAGCAAATTCGCGCGCTTATCGCCGTCCTGATCAAGGAAGGCGTCGAGGCCGGCGAGTTCCGCGACCAGGATGTCGAGCTCGCTGCGGAAAATTTCATGTCGAGCATGGTGATACTGTGCCATCCGCAGCTCGTCGCCGACTGTCTGCTCGAGAGCCGGATCGGCAAACCGGAAGACCTCGTCGAGTTCGGCCTGCGGGCTTTGAGATAGTGCTAAAGTTCATCACCGCCATCAGGAGTGCGGCTCATGTTCGTTTCGACTACACGGCGTAATGTTTCGCTATTGTTCAAGGGAGGCGTCGTGGCAGCGGCGCTGGCTCTTCTTGCGGGATGTTCGGAAGGTGAGGGGGCTACAAACGCCCAGGAGACTATCCGGCCGGTGAAGGTCGTCGAGGTCGGCGAACCCGATCAGGGGCGGCGGCTGGAGTATTCCGGCTCCGTCAAGGCGCGCACCGAGATGAATCTCGGGTTCCGCGTAGGCGGCAAGATCACCGAGCGTCTCGTGGACGTGGGCGATCGCGTCGGTCCCGGAGACGTGCTGGCGAAGCTGGACGCCGTTGATTACCAGCTTGCCTTGCGCCGCGCCGAGGCCGATCTCGCATCCGCGACGAAGCAGGAAGAGATTTCCGAACTCGCCCGCCGTCGCGCTCAAAGCCTCTTTTCCAAGAACATCGCCTCGAAGTCCGAACTGGAACAGGCGACACTGACCCATGACCAGGCGGTCTCCGCCCAGCAGTCTGCCGCTTCCGCGCTCGAGGAGGCCCGCAACCAGGTTGCCTATACCGAATTAAGGTCGGGCCAGAACGGTATCGTGACGACCGTCAGCGCCGATATCGGCCAGGTCGTCGGCTCGGGGACGCCGGTCGTCACCGTTGCGGTCGATGGCGGCAAGGAGGTGCAGATCGCCGTTCCGGAAGTGGATATCGGCCAGTTCCGTCCCGGCAAGACCGTCAAGTCCCGCTTCTGGTCCGATCCGGATCTCGTTCTCGAAGGCAGCGTCCGCGAGGTCGCCGGCAGCGCCGACGCCCAGTCGCGCACCTTTGCCGTTCGTGTCAGCCTGCCGGAAAACCCGCGCGTCCTGCTCGGCATGACCGCCACGATCGAAGCGACCGAGGACAATGCCGTTCCAGGCTATGCGATTCCGCTTGCCGCCCTCGGTGAGAAGGACGGCAAGGCCGTGGTATGGGTCGTGGATCGGCAGGCGGGAACCGTCAGGTCGCAGCCCGTCACGGTCGGCGCCTTTTCTGATCACGGCGTGCGCATTTCGGAAGGTCTTTCGACCGGGGACGTGGTCGTTTCCGCCGGCACGCAGTTCATGAAGGAAGACATGAAGGTCAAGCTGCCGGAAATGGTGAGTTCCCGGTTCGGCAACGTCAACAGCATGTCCACGGCTTCCGTGAAGCCCTGAGATCGGACCGAAGGACACGACCATGACCTCCTCCAACAAGGCCAATCCTTCCTCCGGCAAGGAACCCTTCAATCTTTCGCGCTGGGCGATCGGCCATCCGAGTATCGCCCGCTTCCTGTTTGGCCTCATCATCGTCATGGGTGTCCTGGGCGTGATGAACATGGGCCAGAAGGAGGACCCGGATTTCACCTTCCGCGTGATGGTGGTGCAATCGGTCTGGCCGGGCGCTTCGATCGAAGAAATGCAGGACCAGGTGGTCAACAAGATCGAGCGCAAGCTGCAGGAAACCCCGCATCTCGATTTCGTCCGGTCCTATACGCGCG
The DNA here is from genome assembly GCF_057559155.1 of Rhizobium moroccans. Lineage (NCBI taxonomy): Bacteria > Pseudomonadati > Pseudomonadota > Alphaproteobacteria > Hyphomicrobiales > Rhizobiaceae > Rhizobium > Rhizobium moroccans. The sequence goes on from NZ_JBHFJG010000047.1 coordinate 153,690, forward strand.
CCGGCTTTGCGATCACCACCGTCCAGATCAAGGGCGATACCAATGCCCAGGAGGTGGCCGACGCCTTCTATCAGGTGCGCAAGAAGGTAGGCGATATCCGGCAGGAGCTGCCCGAAGGTCTTCTCGGTCCCTATTTCAACGATGAATTCGGCGATACCTTCATCACGCTGCACGCGATCAGCGGCGATGGCTACAGTTATCCGGAACTCAAGAAGATCGCCATCCAGGCGCGCGACATGCTGCTTGGGACGCCTGGCGTGGAGAAGGCAGTGATCCTCGGCGACCAGCCGCAGAAGATCTATATCGACGTCTCCTCGAAGGCTCTGGCCGAGCGCGGGCTGACCGTCGTCAATATCCGCGACGCCATTGCCGGTCAGAACAATGTCGATCCGGCCGGCAGTGTGGAGACCAGCGAGCGATCCGTGCGCATTGCGGTCGAGGGCGACATCACCACGCCCGAGGACATCCGGGAACTGCGCCTGCGCAGCGGCGATCAGGTGATCCGCCTCGGCGATATCGCGACCGTCAGCGAAGGCTTGGAAGACCCGTTCCAGCGCAAGTTCCGTTTCAACGGCCACGATACGGTCCAGATCGGCGTCGTGATGGCCAAGGGGTTCAAGGTCACCGATGTCGGCCACGCGGTCGAGGATACCTATCATAATTTCGAACAGACGCTGCCGGTGGGTGTCGCCGTCGAGCAGATATCGAACCAGCCGGAAGTCGTCACGGAAGCGATCGGCGAATTCACCCGCGCGCTCATGGAAGCGCTGGTGATCGTGCTGATCGTCTCGCTCATTTCGATCGGTTGGCGCTCGGGGATCGTGATCGCGATCGCCATCCCGCTGGTTCTCGCAGCCACCTTCGCCATCATGTACTATATCGGCATCGATCTGCAGCGCATCTCGCTTGGCGCGCTCATCATTGCGCTTGGCCTGCTGGTCGATGACGCGATGATCGTGGTCGAGATGATGGAGCGCAAGCTGGAGGAGGGGCTCGAGCGCCTCGATGCGGCGAGCTTCGCCTATCGTTCGACCGCCTTCCCGATGCTGACCGGTACGCTCATCACCACTGCCGGCTTCATACCGGTCGGCTTTGCGGATTCGACCGCGGGCGAATACGTGCGCTCGCTCTTTTTCGTGGTCGGCATCGCGCTTGTCACCTCCTGGTTCGTGGCGGTCTATTTCACGCCGTGGCTCGGGTATATGCTGCTCAAGCAGCGCGCCCATGCGGGTACGCACAAGGATGTCTACGACACCCGCTTCTACCATCGCCTGCGCGGTACGATCAGCTGGGCGGTGCGCCACCGGATCATCGTCATCCTGCTGACGTTCGCCGCCTTCGGCGGCAGCCTCTACGCCTTCAACTTCATTCCGCAGAGCTTCTTCCCGCAATCCTCACGGCCCGAGATCCTGGTCGATATGTGGCTGCCGGAAGGGACGAGCATCAAGGAAGTGGAGCGGCAAGCGAAGGCTCTCGAGGAACAGATCCTGCCCGATCCAGACAAGACCTTCGTCGCCACCTATATCGGCGAGGGTGCGCCGCGCTTCTTCCTGCCGCTCGACCAGCAGCTTCGTAACCCGAACTATGCGCAGCTTCTGGTCATGGCGAAGGACGTGGATGCCCGCGAACGGCTGATCGTCAAGCTGCGCGCCATCCTGGCGGAGGATTTCCCGTCCGTGCGCGGCAAAGTGGACAGGCTCTTCCTCGGCCCGCCGACCGGCTGGCCGGTGCAGATGCGCGTCACCGGCCCGGACAAGGCAGAAGTTCGCCGCATCGCCGATGCCGTGAAGGCCCGCTTCGAGGAACAGCCGAACTTCGGCGCGATCCACGACGACTGGATGGAGCCGGTGCCGGCCATGAAGCTGGTGATCGACCAGGATCGCGCCCGCGCGCTCGGGGTCACCTCGCAGCGTATCCGTCAGATGCTGCAGGCCGCCGCCTCCGGCGCTCCGCTCGATGATTTCCGCGACGGCGAGGAGACGGTCTCGATCGTCGCCCGCGAGCCGGAAGCAAGCCGCAATCTGCTTTCGGCCGTGCAGTCTGTCTATATCCCGACGGATTTCGGCGGCTTCGTGCCGGTCTCGCAGGTCGCCAAGGTCATGCCGGTATTCGAGCAGGGCATAGAATGGCGTCGCGACCGCCTGCCGACGATCACCGTCAAGGCGACCCTGCCGGACGGCATCGAGCCGACCCAGGTTGCCCTCAACCTCTACGGCAACATGGCCGATCTCCGGGCCAGCCTGCCGGCCGGCTACAGGGTCGAGATCCAGGGCGGCGCGGAGGACTCGGCCGAAAGCCAGGCCTCGATTGCCGCCAAGGCGCCGATCATGCTGTTCGTCATCCTGCTTCTGCTGATGATCCAGCTCCAGCATTTCGGCAAGGCCATGCTGGTGCTCGCCACAGGGCCGCTCGGGGTGATCGGCGCCGCCATGGCGCTGCTCATCACCCGCGCGCCCTTCGGGTTCGTGGCGATCCTCGGCGTCATCGCGCTGCTCGGCATCATCATCCGCAATTCCATCATCCTCATCGACCAGATCGATCAGGACATCGCCGCCGGCATGCCCCGGCAGGAGGCGATCGTGGGTGCCGCGGTTCGCCGCTTCCGGCCGATCACGCTGACTGCGATGACCGCGATACTCGCGCTGATCCCGATCTCGCGCGAGGTGTTCTGGGGACCGATGGCCTATGCGATGATGGGCGGCATTCTGGTCGCTACGGTGCTCACCATACTCGTCCTGCCCGCCGGCTACGCCTTGTTCTTCGGCCGCGAGCCGAAAAACAAGGAAGAGACAGGCGCCGACCAGCGCGATCTCTTCGAGGAGCGCAAGGACTTTCCTATCGCTGCCGAATGATGGACACGGGACGCCTTCCTCACGATTTGCGGAGGAAGGCGTCCTTGTTGGCGTTTACGGCGGCGACGATATAGTCCGCCACCACCCGCACGCGCGGGATCTGGCTGAGGTCCCGATGCCGGATCAGCCAGTAGTTCCGCAAGAGGTCGACTTCATCGGGCAGCACGATCTCGAGATCGGGCTGGTGCCGGGCGATGAAATGCGGCAGCACGCAAAGGCCGAGGCCGTTTCGCGTCGCCGTCAGCTGCGCGAAAATGCTGGAACTCTGGAAGCGCGGCTTGATGCCCGGGTGCACGTCGCCCAAATAGTCGAGGCCGGGCGCGAAGATCATATCCTCGATATAGCCGATGAAGGGATGGGCGAGGAGGTCTTCCCTGCAGGCGATAGGCTCGTTTCGGGCGAGATAGGTTTTCGCGCCGTAGACGTTGAGTGTGTAGTCGGTGATCTTCTCGATGAGGTAGGGCCCGCCCTTCGGCGGATCGAGGGTGACGGCGATATCCGCCTCCTTGCGGGAAAGCGACATGATCTGCTGGATCGTCACCAGTTCCAGCGAGAGGTTCGGGTGCTGCGCCGTGAACTCGCCCATCCGATGGGCGAAGAAGAAGTTCGCGAAGCCTTCCGGCGCGCTCAGGCGGACGACGCCCCGTTGCGCCGTGCTGCCCGAGACGATGTCCGCCTGCAGGCGGTCCGCCTCCAGTTCTATCTTTTCCGCAGTGTCGATGAAGCGCTGGCCCATGGCGGTCAGAACATAGCCGCGCGGATTGCGCTCGAAGAGCTTCACCTTGAGGGCGAATTCCAGCCGGTCGATGCGGCGGGAAACGGTGGCGTGGCTGGTGCGCAGGTGACGGGCCGCCGTCGACAATTGCCCGGTTCGGGCGACCGCCAGGAAGTATTGCAGATCGTCCCAGGTGAAATTCGGATTTCCGCTCATGCTCCTCCCGCAGTTCTGTTCAAAAATGCACAGATGCTGTTTGCAATTAATTGGGTGCGCCTCCTTGCGTCAACCGGAGTTTTCCGGAACCATGGGGTCGGAATGACCGCTTTGAGGAGGGCGGCTCGCCAATTTTGAACAGATTCGCAATCTGGCACTCTCTGGGAGGAGAAATTCATGCGAAAGAATCTCATTGCCTCGTTGGCATTTCTGCTGGCCGGCAGCACCGCCGCGCTCGGGCAGAGCGTATCCGATGGCAAGGTGAAGATCGGCATTCTGAACGATCAGTCCGGCGTTTATGCCGATTTCGGCGGCAAGTCCTCGGTCGAGGCCGCGAAGATGGCCGTCGAGGATTTCGGCGGGAAGGTGCTCGACATGCCGATCGAGATCGTCGATGCCGACCACCAGAACAAGCCGGATATCGCCTCCAATATCGCCCGCCAGTGGTATGATACCGAGCAGGTCGATGCCATCATGGAGCTGACGACCTCGTCGGTCGCGCTCGCGGTGCAGGCGCTCGGCAAGGAAAAGAAGAAGATCGACATCGTCACCGGCGCGGCGACCACCGACCTTACCGGCAAACAGTGCAGCCCCTACGGCTTCCATTGGGCCTATGACACGCATGCGCTGGCAGTCGGCACCGGCGGCGCGCTGGTGAAGCAGGGCGGTGACAGCTGGTTCTTCCTGACCGCCGACTATGCCTTCGGCTATTCGCTGGAGCAGCAGACGAGCGACTTCGTCAAATCGAGCGGTGGCCAGGTCGTCGGGGCGGTCCGACATCCGCTGGCGACCACCGATTTCTCCTCCTTCCTGCTTCAGGCGCAATCTTCCGGCGCCAAGGTGATCGGGCTGGCGAATGCGGGCCTCGATACCTCCAACGCCATCAAGCAGGCGGCGGAATTCGGGATCACCGCCGGTGGCCAGAACCTCGCCGCTCTGCTCTTCACGCTTGCGGAAGTGCACGGCCTCGGGCTCGAGGCGGCGCAGGGCCTGACGCTGACGGAAGGCTATTATTGGAACCTCGACGACCAGAGCCGCGAGTTCGCCAAGAAATTCTTCGCGCGCACCAACAAGATGCCGAACATGGTGCATAGCGGCACCTATTCCTCGGTGCTGCAATATCTGAAGGCCATCGAGAAGGCCGGCACCGACGAGACGGAGGCTGTCGCCAAGGCGCTGCACGAAATGCCGGTGGACGATTTCTTCGGTCGCGGCGGCACGGTCGCGGCGAACGGGCGCATGATCCACGACATGTACCTGCTGCAGGTGAAGAAGCCGGAAGACAGCAAGGAGCCGTGGGACTACTTCAACGTGCTCGCCACCATTCCCGGCAAGGAAGCCTATATGGACCCTGCCAAGAGCGGCTGCGAGCTGGTGAAGTAAATCTCATGGCGGTCTCCGCGACATTGACGGACAACGAGCCGCGGGTGGTGCTTTCCGCCCGCGGCCTCAGCAAGAACTTCGGCGCCTTCGCTGCGGTGAAGAACGTCGATCTGGACGTGCGGCATCAGCGCGTGCATGCGCTGATCGGTCCGAACGGGGCCGGCAAGACGACGGTGTTCAACTTGCTGACCAAGTTCCTGCAGCCGACGGCCGGTTCCATCACCCTGCTTGGCTCCGACATCACCAAGACACCGCCGGACAAGGTGGCGCGGATGGGCTTGGTGCGGTCCTTCCAGATATCCGCCGTTTTTCCGCATCTTACCGTGCTGGACAATGTGCGGGTGGCATTGCAGCGGCCGAACAGTCTCTCGACCCAGTTTTGGCTGCCCATGTCTTCGCTCAACCGGTTGAACGCCCGCGCCGACGAACTCATCGAGGCAGTGGGCCTCAAGCGCGAGCGCAACGCGCTTGCCGCCGATCTTTCCTATGGCCGCAAGCGGGTGCTGGAGATCGCGACCACGCTGGCGCTCGACCCGAAGGTCCTGCTGCTCGACGAGCCGATGGCCGGCATGGGGCAGGAGGATATAGGCACGGTTTCCAGCATCATCCGCAAGGTCGCAAAGGAGCGCGCGGTGCTGATGGTGGAGCATAATCTATCGGTGGTCGCCGATATCTGCCATCATGTCACCGTGCTCCAGCGAGGCGAGATCCTCGCAGAAGGCGATTACGCCGCCGTCAGCCGGGACGAGCGTGTGCGGCTCGCCTACATGGGCACGGAGGAGGCGTAAGATGAAACCTCTTCTGCAAGTCTCCAATCTCAATGCCTGGTATGGCGAAAGCCATGTCCTGCACGGCGTCGATATGACGGTGGGCGAGGGTGAAACGATCACCATTCTCGGGCGCAACGGCGTCGGCAAGACCACGACGCTGCGCACCATCATGGGCATCATTCGCGAGCGGAAAGGCGAAATCCGTTTTGACGGCAGGGACATGCTTTCCGTGCCGCTGCACCGCACGGCGCATGTGGGCCTCGGCTTCGTGCCGGAGGAGCGCGGCATATTCTCGACGCTGACTGTCGAAGAAAACCTGATGTTGCCGCCGGTCGTCGCAGAAGGCGGCATGTCGATCCGGGAAATCTACGATCTCTTTCCCAATCTCGAGGAGCGGCGTTCGAGCCCCGGCACCAAGCTTTCCGGCGGCGAGCAGCAGATGCTGGCGATCGCCCGCATCCTGCGCACCGGCGTACGCCTCCTTGTCCTCGACGAACCCACCGAGGGGCTCGCGCCCGTCATCGTGCAGCGCATCGGCGAGGTTTTGAAGAAACTCAAGGAACGCGGCATGACGGTACTGCTGGTGGAGCAGAACTTCCGCTTCGCAAGCCGCGTCGCGGACCGCTTCTACCTGATGGATCACGGTAGAATGGTGGCGGATTTCCCGGTTTCAGAACTGCCTGCCCGCATGGACAAGCTGCATAAAGTGTTGGGGGTATGACGCCATGACCATGATCTTCGGCATACCGCTCCAGGCCTTTCTCGGTCAGTTGCTGATCGGCCTCATCAACGGCTCGTTCTATGCGCTCTTGAGCCTCGGGCTTGCGGTCATCTTCGGGCTTCTGCGCGTCATCAACTTCGCTCACGGCGCGCAATATATGCTCGGCGCCTTCGCCGCCATGCTGCTCTTGCAGTATTTCGGCATCAACTACTGGTTCGCGCTCATCCTCGCGCCGGTGATCGTCGGCCTTTTCGGCGCGCTGATCGAACGCACGCTGCTGTCGCGGCTCTACAAGCTCGACCATCTCTACGGTCTGCTGTTCACCTTCGGTCTGGCGCTGACGATCGAGGGCACCTTCCGCTATCTCTACGGCGCTGCCGGCCAGCCCTATTCGGTGCCGCCCGCGCTTGCCGGGGGAACGAATCTCGGTTTCATGTTCTTGCCCATCTATCGCGGCTGGGTGGTGGTCGTGTCGCTTGCCGCCTGCATCGGCACATGGCTGCTCATCGAAAAGACCAAGCTCGGCTCATACCTGCGCGCGGCGACGGAAAACCCCGTTCTGGTGCAGGCCTTCGGCGTCAACGTGCCGATGCTGCTCACGCTCACCTACGGCATCGGCGCCGGTCTTGCGGCCTTCGCCGGCGTGCTGGCCGCGCCCATCTATCAGGTCTCGCCGCTGATGGGCAGCAACATCATCATCGTGGTGTTCGCGGTGGTCGTGGTCGGCGGCATGGGTTCGATCATGGGCGCCATCCTTACCGGCTACATGTTGGGCATCGCGGAGGGGTTGACCAAGGTTTTCTATCCGGAGGCGTCCAACATCGTCATCTTCGTCATCATGGCGATCGTGCTTCTGATCCGGCCTGCCGGTCTTTTCGGAAGGGATGCGTGATATGACCGATCTCACCCACAGCACTACTTCCGCGAAACGGACGGAGCGTTCGGCCACCGCATCGATGACCTATGCGATCTTCCTCGCGGCGGGCCTGGCCCTCCTGGTTATCGCACCGGCCTTCTTCTATCCGATCTTCCTGATGAAGCTCCTCTGCTTCGCGCTTTTCGCCTGCGCCTTCAATCTGCTGCTCGGCTATACCGGACTGCTTTCCTTCGGTCATGCGACCTTCTTTGGCGGAGCTGCCTACTTCACCGCCCATGCGGTAAAGGAATGGGGACTTACACCGGAGCTCGGGATTCTGCTCGGCGTCGCCGGCGCCGCCATTCTCGGTCTCGTCATGGGTTTCGTGGCGATCCGCCGGCAGGGCATCTATTTCGCGATGATCACGCTGGCGCTCTCGCAGATGTTCTATTTCTTCTGCCTGCAGGCGGAGTTCACGCAAGGCGAAGACGGCATCCAGTCCGTGCCGCGCGGCCACCTTTTCGGGCTCGTCGATCTCAACCAGCCGACCAACATGTACTATTTCGTGCTGGCGGTGTTCGTCATCGGCCTGCTCATCATCTGGCGGTTCATCAACTCGCCCTTCGGCATGATCCTCAAATCGATCCGCGAGAACGAGGCGCGGGCCACCTCGCTCGGCTATTCCGTCGCCCGCTACAAGCTCGGTGCCTTCGTGATGTCTGCGGCGCTCGCGGGGCTGGCGGGAGGCGTCAAGGCGCTGGTCTTCCAGTTCGCGACGCTGACGGATGTCACCTGGCAGATGTCCGGCGAGGTGATCCTGATGACGCTGCTCGGCGGCATCGGCACGCTGATCGGGCCGATCTTCGGCGCCGGGCTGGTGGTGACGCTGCAGAACTATCTCGCGACCTCAGATTTCCCGGTAACGATCATCACGGGCGTCGTGTTCATGGTCTGCGTTCTCCTCTTCCGGCGCGGCCTCATCGGAGAATTCTACGCCTCGCGGCTCGGCCGGAAGCTCGGCTTCGAGCACCGGTGAGAGGGTGCATCTTATCGGGTGAGTTGCCACGTCCCCGTCATTCCTGTGCTTGCCACAGGAATCCAGCCACGGCGCGTCCGCGCCGTGAAAGGGCTCTCATGATGATGCGCAAGAGAATCTCCTGCGCCCAAGGACTTGGGCGCACTGGATTCCTGTGACGGATCCTCGGATCAAGTCCGAGGACAGGAATGACAGGAAGTAAGACGCAGCAGGCTAACGTTGGAACGGTAGCATGGAAAACTACGACTACATCATCATCGGAGCGGGAAGCGCCGGCTGCGTGCTAGCGAACCGCCTGTCCGCCGACAGCCGTAACCGCGTCCTGCTGCTGGAGGCCGGCGGTAGGGACAATTACCACTGGGTGCATATCCCCGTCGGCTATCTCTATTGCATCAACAATCCGCGGACCGACTGGTGCTTCACCACCGAGAAGGAAGAGGGGCTGAACGGCCGTTCGCTTTTCTATCCGCGCGGCAAGATCCTCGGCGGCTGCTCCTCGATCAACGGCATGATCTACATGCGCGGCCAGGCGCGCGACTACGACCTTTGGCGGCAGATGGGCTGCACCGGCTGGGGCTGGGACGATGTGCTTCCCTATTTCAGGAAATCCCAGGATTTCTATAAGGGCGCCGACGAGATGCACGGCGCGGGCGGTGAATGGCGGGTCGAGAAGGCGCGCGTCCGTTGGGCGGTGCTGGATGCCTTCCAAAAGGCGGCCGAAGAGGCCGGCATCCCGATTATCGAGGATTTCAACCGCGGCAATAACGAGGGTTCCAGCTATTTCGACGTCAACCAGCGCTCTGGTATCCGCTGGAATACGTCCAAAGCGTTCCTGCGGCCGGCATTGAGCCGTAAGAACCTGAATGTACTGACCAAAGCGCATGTCCGGCGGCTGATCATCGAGAACGGCGAAGTGAGGGGCGTCGAGTTCCAGCATGAAGGCGGGATGAAACAGGCGCGCGCGCTGCGCGAGACGGTGCTCAGCGCCGGTGCGATCGGTACGCCGCAGATCCTGGAGCTTTCCGGCATCGGCCGAGGCGATGTGCTGCAAAATGCCGGGATCGAGATCGTAAAGGAAGTGGCGGGCGTTGGCGAAAACCTGCAGGATCATCTGCAATTGCGCATGGTCTACAAGGTCACAGGCGTGCCGACGCTCAACGAAAAGGCCTCGCGCCTTCTCGGCAAGGCGTCGATCGGACTCGAATATGCCTTCCGCCGTTCGGGGCCTATGTCCATGGCGCCAAGCCAACTTGGCATCTTCACCCGCTCGGGACCGGACAAGGAGACGCCGGACCTGCAGTATCATGTCCAGCCGGTCTCGCTCGACAAGTTCGGCGATCCGGTGCACGCCTTCCCGGCCATGACCGCGAGCGTCTGCAATCTGCGGCCGGAAAGCCGGGGTTCGGTGCACGCCAAGAGCCCGGATTTCGCCGCGCAGCCGGCCATCGCGCCGAATTACCTCTCCGCGCCTGCCGATCGCGACATCGCCGTGCAGGCAATGCGTCTCACGCGGGAAATCGTGAAGATGCCGTCCTTCGCCCGCTACCACCCGGAGGAGTACAAACCTGGCCCCTCCTATGAGACGGACGAGGATCTGGAAAGGGCGGCGGGCGATATCGGCACGACGATCTTCCACCCGGTCGGGACCGCTCGCATGGGCGCTGACCCGGAAAGCGTCGTCGATATCAGGCTGAAAATGCGCGCTCTCGGCAGGCTTCGTATCGCCGATGCCTCGATCATGCCCAATATCACCTCCGGAAATACCAATTCGCCGACTATCATGATCGCCGAAAAGGCGGCCGAGATGATCCTGGCCGACAATCGCTAACACTTGGCATCGAACCGGAGACAAGCATGCAAGATCCCCTGATCCAGAACGATGAAATCCTTCTGGGCCGTGCCGGCACCGTAGCGCTTCTTCGCCTCAACCGACCGAAGGCGCTGAACAGCCTCAATCTTCCAATGGTTCGCGAGATGCGGCAGGCGATGGAGGACTTCGCAGCCGATCCGGAAGTTTCCTGCGTCGTGCTGAAGGGCGAGGGGGAGCGGGGGCTCTGCGCCGGCGGGGATATCCGCGTCATCTACCAGGCAGGGAAGGCCGGCGATCCGGAAGTGACGCGCTTCTGGCGGGAGGAGTTTCCGCTGAACTACCTGATCTCGCACTATGCCAAGCCCTATGTGGCGCTGATGGACGGCATCACTATGGGCGGCGGCGTTGGGCTCGCTTCGCATGGCCGGCACCGGATCGTCACGGAACGCACGCGGCTCGCGATGCCGGAAACCGGCATCGGCTATTTTCCCGATGTCGGGGCGACCTGGCTCCTGCCGAAAGCGCCCGGCGAGGTCGGTACCTGGCTTGCACTGACCGGTGAGGTGATCGGCGCAGCGGATGCGATCTACGCCAACCTCGCGGATGTCTGCGTTCCTTCGGAAAGGCTCGCTGCGCTGGTGGAAGCGCTCGGCGAGCTCAAGGGCGGGGCGTCCGATGAGCAGGTGCGGGCGGTCATCGACCGTTTCGCCGTGATGCCGGGCGAAAGCCGGCTGGAGGCGGAACGCGCCCTCATCGATCGTGCCTTCCGTTTCGATACGGTCGAGGAGATAGTTGCGGCATTGGAGAAGGAAGAGGGCGAGTTTGCCGCGAATGCTCGGGAGATCATCGCAAAACGCTCGCCGACCAGCCTCAAGCTGGCGCTGCGGTTGATCCGGCTTGGGCGCGGCAGTTCCGGACTGGTGGAGTGCCTGGAGCGGGAGTTCGCGGCGGGCTCGGAGGTTCTCCGCAACCACGATTTCTACGAGGGCGTTCGGGCAGCGATCATCGACAAGGACCGCAATCCGCAATGGTCTCCCGCCGCGCTTTCGCAGGTGAGCGAGGCTGACATAGACCGCTATCTGGTGGCGGAACATGCGGTGCTCTTTCCCGACCACCGGCTCTGACTCGGGAGGCTGAGGAAAAGCGTCGCCAAATACCTCTGAAAATGGAGGAAAATTCCAACCGCGAGACCGGCAGCGGTTGCCGGTTTCTCGTGATTCTCCGTCGCTCTCGGTAGTTTCGTCGCCAATCAGACGAATTACCGGAGACTTTCATGAACCGCCTCCTGATCCTCGGCACCGCCATTGCCGCGCTTTTCGCCGCGCCGGCATTCGCGCAAGCGCCGACGACCATCCTCAACGCCTCCTATGACGTGGCCCGCGAGCTCTTCGCGGCCGAGAACGAGGCTTTCATCAAGCAGCACCCCGGCATCACCGTCGATCAGTCGCATGCCGGCACCTCCAAGCAGGCCCGTTCGATCGTCGAGGGTCTCGAGGCCGACGTGGTGACCTTCAACCAGGTGACCGATGTGAACTTCCTGGTGAAGCAGGGCTTCGTTTCCGAAGACTGGCAGAAGGATTTCGCCAACGACGCCTCGCCCTTCTATTCCTTCCCGTCCTTCCTGGTGCGCGCCGGCAACCCAAAGAACATCAAGGATTGGGGCGATCTCGCCCGTGACGACGTGCACGCAGTCTTCCCGAACCCGAAGACCTCCGGCAATGCGCGCTATACCTATCTCGCAGCCTATGCCTGGGCGAACGAGGCCTATCATGGCGATGCGGAGAAGATCGAAGCCTATATCACCAAGATTTTCGACAACGTTCCGGTTTTCGACACCGGCGGCCGCGCCGCAACGACGACCTTCGTCGAACGTGAGATCGGCGATGTGCTGATCACCTTCGAGGCGGAAACGCGCGGCATCGCCAAGCAGTACGGCGCAGACAAGGTCGAGGGCGTGACCCCATCGGTCAGCCTGCTTGCCGAATTCCCGGTCGCGATCGTCGACAAGGTCGCGGACAAGCGCGGCTCGCGCGAACTCGCGAAATCCTATCTCGACTTCCTCTACACCGAGGAAGGCCAGCGCATCGCCGCCGAGTTCGGTCACCGCGTGCATGACGAGAAGGTAGGGGCCGAGTTCAAGGACAAGTTCCCGGAAATCCGCCTCGTCAATGTCGACGACGTCTTCGGCGGCTGGGACAAGATCCAGGAAGAGCACTTCGCCTCCGGCGGCACTCTCGACAAGATCTACGGCAGCCGCTAAGCGCCTGACCATAGTTTTCCTCCCATGAACCCGGCGGGGGAAAGCCCGCC
>NZ_JBHFJG010000047.1:166378-169206 GCF_057559155.1 Rhizobium moroccans
CCCCCCCCCCCCCCCCGGGTCTTGCCGTGACAGGGAAAGAACATTGAAACGCAACGTGCTGCCCGGGCTGCGCCTCTCGCTGGGTGTAACCCTTTTCTATGTCGGGTTGATCGTGGTGCTGCCCATTGCCGCGCTGGTCTTCAAGGCCGCGAGCCTCGGTCCGGCCGACTACTGGCAGATCGTCTCCTCCGCGCGAGCGGTCGCGAGCTATCGCGTGACGGTGCTCTCGGCCCTCGGCGCCACGATCTTCAACCTCTTCTTCGGGCTGGCGCTTGCCTGGGTGCTGACGCGCTATCGCTTTCGCGGCTGGCGCATCGTCGATGCCATGGTCGACCTGCCCTTCGCCCTGCCGACGGCGGTTGCCGGCATCGCTCTGACAGCGCTTTTCGCCAATAATGGCTGGTTCGGCTCCGTGCTTGCCGATCTCGGCATCAAGGTGGCCTATACGCCGCTCGGTATCATGATCGCCATGTGCTTCACCTCGCTGCCCTTCATTGTCCGCACGGTGCAGCCGGTGCTGGAGGACCTCGATCCGGCGCTGGAGGAAGCTGCGCAATCGCTCGGCGGTTCGGATTGGGAAATCTTCCGCAAGGTCATCCTGCCGCTTCTGACGCCGGCGCTGCTCGCCGGCGTCTCTCTTTCCTTCGCCCGGTCGCTCGGGGAGTTCGGCGCGATCATCTTCATCGCCGGCAACCAGCCGATGTCGACGGAGATCACCGCGCTCCTCGTCTTCATCCGGCTCGAGGAATATGACTACCAGGCCGCTGCGGCCATCGCTTCCGTGCTGCTCCTGACCGCCTTCGTGATGCTCGCGGTCACCAACACGCTGCAGGCGCGGGCGCTGCGCTATACGGTGAGGAGCTGACCATGAGCGCAAATCTCACTCCAAATCTCGGGCGCAGAAAGCCGCCGCGCGTCGGCGACGGACCGCTCTTTCGCAGAGCGCTTATCGGCACCGTGCTGGTGATCGGCGCCTTTCTCATCCTGGCGCCACTCATCGTCATCGGCTTCGAAGCGTTCAAGCAGGGCTGGAAAACCTATAGCGCTACAATCGCCAATCCGGATACGCGGCATGCGATCCTGCTGACGGTGGTGACCGCGCTCATTGCCGTGCCGGTCAATACCGCCTTCGGTGTCGCCGCGGCCTGGGCGATCACCAAGTTCGATTTCCGGGGCAAGCGCTTCCTGCTGGTTCTCATCGAAATCCCCTTCTCGGTCTCGCCGATCGTCGCGGGTGTCGCCTATCTCTTCGTCTACGGCCTGCAGGGCATTTTCGGCCCCTATTTCGATGCGCATGGCATCAAGGTCCTCTTCGCTCTGCCTGGCATCATTCTCGCCTCCATGTTCGTGACGGCGCCTTTCGTGGCGCGCGAACTCATTCCGCTCATGCAGTCGCAGGGACGCGATCTGGAGGAAGCGGCTACCTCGCTCGGCGCATCCGGCTGGCGGACCTTCATCTCGGTCACCCTGCCCAACATAAAATGGGCGCTGCTCTACGGTGTCGTGCTCTGCAATGCGCGCGTGATGGGCGAGTTCGGCGCGGTCTCGGTTGTTTCCGGCAATATCCGCGGCCAGACGAACACGCTGCCGCTGCATATCGAACTGCTCTATCACGATTATCAGACGGCCGGCGCCTTCGCCTCGGCCTCCATCCTGGCGATCATCGCCGTCTTCACCATCATCGCCAAGGTGGCGCTGGAAAAGCAGGGCGCAGGCCGCGCCCGCAAAACCGCCACCCGTCCGGCGCTCGCCTCCAATCCTGCGGAGAAGCCCTCATGAAGATCCGCCTCGACCATGTGGTCAAAACCTTCGATACCTTCCGCGCCGTGAAGGACGTCTCGCTCGATATCGAAAGCGGCGAACTGGTGGCGCTACTCGGGCCGTCCGGCTCGGGCAAGACGACGATCCTGCGCATGGTGGCGGGGCTCGAATATTCCGATGGCGGCCACATCTATTTCGGCGAACAGGACGCGACCGATATTCCGGTCCGGGATCGCGGCGTCGGTTTCGTCTTCCAGCACTACGCGCTCTTCCCGCATATGACAGTGGCCGAGAACATCGCCTTCGGCATGAAGGTTTCCAAGGTCAAGCGCGAGAAGGCAGCGATCGATGCCCGTGTCACCGAACTCTTGCGGCTCGTGCGGCTGGAGGGCCTCGGCGACCGCTTTCCGGCGCAGATCTCCGGCGGCCAGCGGCAGCGCGTGGCGCTTGCCCGCGCGCTGGCCGTCGATCCCAAGGTGTTGCTGCTCGACGAGCCGTTCGGGGCGCTCGACGCCAATGTGCGCAAGGATCTGCGCCGGTGGCTACGCGAAATCCATGAGGAACTCGGCATTACCACGCTCTTCGTCACCCATGACCAGGAAGAAGCCCTCGATCTCGCCGATCGGGTGGTGATCCTGAAGGACGGGCAGATCGTCCAGCAGGGCACGCCGGAGGAGGTCTGCCGCAATCCGCAGTCGGCCTTCGTGATGCGGTTCCTCGGCGATGCCAATGTGCTTTCGGCGGAGGTGCGCGACGGCAAGGCCCATGTCGGCGGGACGGCGATTGATGTCGAGGGGCTGGCGGAAGGCAAGGCGGAGCTCTATGCGCGGCCAAGCGATCTCGACTGGTCGGAGCAGGGGCCGGGCATTCCGGCGCTTATTTCTCGTGTTCTCGACCGGGCAGATGGTCGCCGCGTGATCGCGACAACTGAGGCCGGCGAGCACCTGGAATTCGACGTGGCGCCCGAGCGTACCGTGAAGGCAGGAGAGGGCGGTTTCGTGACCGTCAGGCGCGCGAAGGTGTTTGCTGCCCCACCTCCCCCTTGAGGGGGGAGGTCGTCGCGAAGC
>NZ_JBHFJG010000047.1:169226-182884 GCF_057559155.1 Rhizobium moroccans
GAAATCTGTTGCGGGGATCCGAAATGTCACCCCACCCCGGACCTTCGGTCCGACCCTCCCCCTCAAGGGGAGGGCGAGCCGCGTCCTTAGCTCATCTGGCTGACGAAACGGGTCTCCAGATATGCTTCCGTCGCTTCCGAGCCGCCTTCCGTGCCGTAGCCGGAATCCTTGATTCCGCCGAAGGGCACTTCCGGCAGCGCAAGGCCGTTGTGGTTGATCGTCAGCATGCCCGCTTCGACCTGGCGGCCGAGTTCGTGCGCGGTCTTCACCGAGCCGGTGAAGGCATAGGAAGCAAGCCCGAAGGGCAGGCGGTTGGCTTCCTCGATCGCGTCCTCGAAGGTGGAGAAGCGGTTGACGATGGCAAGCGGCCCGAAGGGCTCGTCGTTCATCACCTTGGCGGAAGTCGGCACATCGGCGACCACGGTCGGCTCGAAGAAATAGCCCTTGTTGCCGATCCGGCGCCCGCCGGCCTTGATCTCGGCGCCGTTTGCCACGGCATCGTTGATCATGTCTTCCATGGCCGGGATGCGACGGTCATTGGCAAGCGGCCCCATGGCGACGCCCTCTTCCAGACCATTGCCGACCTTGATCGCCCGTGCAGCCTTCACGAAGCCGTCGAGGAACTTGTCGGCGATGCCGTCCTGCACCAGGAAACGGGTCGGCGCGACGCAGACCTGACCTGCGTTGCGGAACTTCGCCCCCGCCGTCACCTCGATCGCCTTTTCGAGATCGGCGTCGTTGAAGATGATTGCCGGCGCGTGGCCGCCAAGCTCCATGGTGGCGCGCTTCATGTGCCTGCCGGCGAGCGCCGCCAGGTGCTTGCCGACCGGGGTCGAGCCGGTAAAGGAGATCTTGCGGATCACCGGATGCGGGATCAGGTATTCGGAAATCTCTGCCGGAACACCGTAAACCAGGTTGACGACGCCCGCCGGGACGCCGGCATCGGCGAAGGCGCGGATAAGTTCGGCCGGCGAAGCCGGGGTTTCTTCCGGAGCCTTGACGATGATCGAGCAGCCGGTGGAAAGGGCGGCCGAAAGCTTGCGGACGATCTGGTTGATCGGGAAGTTCCAGGGCGTGAAGGCGGCAACCGGTCCGACCGGCACTTTCATCGCAAGCTGCGAAACGCCGGAGAAACGGGCCGGAATGATCTGTCCATAGGTACGGCGGGATTCCTCCGCGAACCAGTCGATCGTGTCGGCGGCGCCCATGACCTCCATCTTGGACTGCGCAAGCGGCTTGCCCTGTTCGCGGGTCATCATCACCGCGATCGTCTCGGCGCGTGAACGCAGCAGATCGGCGGCCTTGCGCATGATCTTGGAGCGCTCGAAGGCAGACGTTTCGCGCCAGACTTTGAACCCCTTGGCGGCCGCTTCAAGCGCCAGGTCGAGGTCGGCCTTGCGGGCATGGGCAATCTGACCGATCACTTCTTCGGTCGCGGGGTCGATGACCGGAATGGTCTCGCCGCCGATGGCGTTGCGCCACTCGCCGTTGATGAAAAGCTTGACGTTCGGATAGGTCATGGGAGGCACCTTCATTCAAAACAAGCCGCGCGAAAGGCTATGAACCGATGCGCTGCTGGGGAGGAGGATCGGGCTAAAAGAATTCCGCTCTGGTATATGGCGGCGAGGTCGGCATCGGGGGTCCGGCCAATGCAGCGTTCCTTGCCTGTTGGACATCGGCTTGCGCTCCGGCGATGGACCCTGTGGGAGGTTTGCCGCAGCGCCACTAGACCTAGGCATTCTCACTATAATTGACAATGGGTTCAATCGCCGCGGCCCGGCTTTTTGATCCCTCTTCGGCCTCAGAGATAGGGCGGCGTGACGGCGCTGACGATCTCGCAAAGTTCCGTCCCGACATTGCGATAACGGTGCGGCAAGCGGCTGTCGAACAGGAAGGCATCGCCTTTTTTGAGGATACGCGTCTGGTTGCCGACGGTCAGTTCCAGTTCGCCGGCCACGACGACCCCGCCTTCCTCGGCCTCGTGCTGCAGCATGGTCTCGCCCGTATCCGCGCCCGGCTGGTAGAACTCGTGGAAAATCTGCACATTATGGGATTTTACATCCCCGACTTGCAAAAGGGTCAGAGGTCCCCTGGCAAGAGGAATGAGTTCGTCGGCGCGGTAGAATATCTGGTCGACCGGCGGCAGGGTGAGCGCGAAGAAATCGGTCAGCGGATAGGAGATCGCCTCCAGGATTTTCTTCAGCGAAGAGACGGAAGGGCTGACCTTGTTCTTCTCGATCAGCGACACGAGGGAATGCGTTACTCCCGCCTTCACGGCGAGCGCCCGCTGCGAGAGTCCGTGCTGACGGCGGACGCTGCGAAGCCTTTCGCCGACATCGAATTCACCGGCGGGGTTTTCCGAGGCCTCTTTCGTGGCGTGCATTATACTTGACGGTCCTTCTGCCTCGATTTTCTGCTCGCTGCACGATGCGGGCCTCGTTATTGATACAACGATGGGGCAGATTTAGCCAATGACGAAAAGCGGCGTGGAGTGTGTCCACCCACGCCGCTTTGGGTAGAAAGATCAGAAAAACGCCTGAATGCCGGTCTGGGCGCGACCGAGGATCAGCGCATGGACGTCATGCGTGCCCTCGTAGGTGTTGACCGTTTCCAGGTTCTGCGCATGGCGCATGACGTGATACTCGATCTGGATGCCGTTGCCGCCGTGCATGTCGCGAGCCTGACGCGCGATGTCCAGCGCCTTGCCGCAATTGTTGCGTTTGACGATCGAAATCATTTCCGGCGCCATGCGGTGCTCGTCCATCAACCGGCCGACGCGTAAGGATGCCTGGAGGCCAAGCGCGATCTCCGTCTGCATGTCGGCAAGCTTCTTCTGGTAGAGCTGCATGCCGGCGAGCGGCTTGCCGAACTGCTTGCGGTCGAGGCCGTACTGGCGGGCGCGGAACCAGCAGTCTTCGGCAGCTCCCAGGACGCCCCAGGAAATGCCGTAGCGGGCGCGGTTGAGGCAGCCGAACGGACCTTTCAGGCCCGAAACGTTCGGCAGCATCGCATCTTCGGAGACCTCGACGCCGTCCAGCACGATCTCGCCGGTGATCGAGGCGCGCAGCGAAAGCTTGCCGCCGATCTTGGGCGCCGAAAGACCCTTCATGCCCTTTTCCAGAACGAAGCCGCGGATTTCGTTGTTGTGGGCTTCCGGCTTCGCCCAGACGACGAAGACGTCGGCGATCGGCGCATTGGAAATCCACATCTTGGAGCCGCGCAGGCGATAGCCGCCTTCGATCTTTTCGGCGCGGGTCTTCATGCCGCCGGGATCAGAACCCGCGTCCGGCTCGGTCAACCCGAAACAGCCGATGAGTTCGCCGGAAACGAGACCCGGCAGGTATTTCTTTCGCTGCTCGTCCGAGCCGTAGGCGAAGATCGGGTAGATCACCAGCGAGGACTGCACGCTCATCATCGAACGGTAGCCGCTGTCGACGCGCTCGATCTCGCGGGCGACAAGGCCGTAGGAGACGTAATTGGCATTCGCCGCGCCGTACTCTTCCGGCAGCGTCACGCCGAGCAGGCCCGCCTGGCCCATGAGGCGGAAGAGCTCCGGTTCGGAGGTTTCGGAAAGATAGGCCTCCTGGACGCGCGGCAGGAGTTCGGATTTCGCGAAGGCGGCGGCCGCATCGCGGATCATCCGCTCCTCGTCGGTCAGCTGGTCTTCAAGAAGGAACGGATCGCTCCAGGAAAAGGCCGCACGTGCGCTCACAGTCAAAATCTCCCGTTATGGACTGGCCGGGATTATCGGCGCGGCTGCCTGCGCGGGCAAGCGGAGTTTACTCAATCGGCTATGACGTATAGTAATAAAGCATGGTCAATCTCAGCAGGAAGCTCCTTCCTTCCACCGCAGCGCTTGCCGCCTTCGATTCCGTTGCGCGGCTGGGCAGTTTCTCGGCAGCGGCGGAAGAGCTGTCGCTGACGCAAGGGGCCATCAGCCGGCAGGTTTCTGGCCTGGAAGAGCAATTGGGCATTCTGCTTTTCGAGCGCAGCAGCCGTGGTGTCGGCTTGACCGCAACGGGCGCGGATTATGCAAAATCCATCGCCGGCGCGCTGTCGCAGATACGGTCGGCTTCCTTGCAGGTCATGACGAAACGGCATAGCGACCAATTGAATCTCGCCATACTGCCGACCTTCGGCACGCGCTGGCTGATGCCGCGAATTCCGCATTTCGTCGCCAGCCACCCGGAGATTACGCTGAACTTCGCAACCCGCATCGGGATATTCGATTTCGAGCGCGAGGGGATCGACATGGCGATCCATGTCGGCCAGCCGGACTGGCCGGGCGCGGAATGCACTTATCTCATGGAGGAGATGGTTGCGCCGGTCTCGTCCCCGGCATTTCTTGCCGAGCATCCGATCCGCCGGCCGGAGGATATCCAGCGCCTGCCGCTCCTGCACATGGCCTCGCGGCCGGGCGCCTGGGATCACTGGTTCCAGAGCCTCGGCATTTCGGGCGCCTCCTCGCAGGGCATGCGCTTCGAGCAGTTTTCCAATGTCGCGCAGGCCTGCATCGCCGGGCTCGGGGTGGCGCTGATGCCGCTCTTTCTCATCGATTCCGAACTGGCGAGCGGTCAGCTCGTCCAGGCATTTCCGCATCAGGTGAAGAGCCCGAGTTCCTATTATGCGGTGGCGCCCTTTGCCAAGGTGGACCTCCGGCCGGTTGCTGCCTTCCGCGCCTGGCTTCTCGATGAAGTGAGCCGCTATCGCGAGGAAGTGGTTGGCTGGTGAAGCTCACGGCGCTAGGACTCCGCTTTACGACTCGTCTTTCTCGATTGATACGGGAGCCCCATGCAGCCGCATGAATTCTGGCAGGAGATCCATCCTGCCCTGAGCTTCGATCCTGCCGGCCCGCATACGGGGTTTTATCCGGCGACGCTCGACGATGGCCGCCAGATCCGGTTGCCGATCCGGCCGCTCGCGGATGGCGAACATGCGCTCGCCTCCCTCATCATCAACCAGGCGAGTTTCGAGGTGCAGGATGTGCTTGCCGCCGATCTCGCCTACAAGATTTCTGCCTTCCGTCCGGAGGTGATCGTCGGCCTGCCGACGCTCGGCCTCACTCTCGCGGCAGCGGTCGCCCGCGTGCTTGGCCATTCTCGCTACGTGCCGCTCGGGACCTCGCGGAAATTCTGGTACGACGAGACGCTTTCGGTGCCACTTTCCTCGATTACCACGCCGGAGCAGGTCAAGCGGCTCTATGTCGATCCGCGCATGCTGCCGCTGATTACGGGCAAGCGGGTAGCGCTCATCGACGACGTGATCTCAAGCGGAACCTCCATCATTTCAGGTCTCTCGCTAATGAGCTCCCTCGGCATCGAGCCGGTGGTGATCGGCGCGGCCATGCTGCAATCGGAACGCTGGCACAGCAAGCTGGATGCGGCCGGTCCTCAGTGGCGGGAGCGGGTGGCTGGGGTCTTCAGGACGCCGCTCCTGAAGACGGACGGGCAGGGGAAATGGGTGGCGTGATCCGAGATTCTGTCTTGTAGAGAGGCGAAGCTCGGTTAGGATCGCTGCTTCGGCTCACCTCGGATTTCTTTCACAATAATCGGGACTCTTTTCATGGAACTGGTGTTCGACGGCCATAACGACGTGCTTCTGCGGCTCTGGCGGAACATGAAGGCTGGCGGCGATCCGGTTGCGGAATTCATGAACGGTACGCCCGCAGGCCATATCGATGCGCCGCGCGCCAAGGCGGGCGGGCTCGCCGGCGGGCTCTGCGCCATCTATGTGCCTTCGGGCGATCTCATTCTCAAGGAGCCCGACGAGAACGGTCATTACGAGACGCCGCTTGCCGCACCGCTGGAGCATGGGCCTTCGCTCTCGACCGCGCTCGAAATGGCGGCGATCGCGCTGCGTCTCGACCGGGCGAATGCCTGGCGGCTCTGCCGCTCGACACGCGATATCCGCAAGGCCATGGCAGAAGGCATCTTCGCCGCGGTCATGCACATGGAAGGCTGCGAGGCGATCGATCCCGATCTCGCCGCGCTGGAAGTTTTCCATGCCGCCGGCCTCCGGTCGCTCGGCCCCGTCTGGAGCCGTCACAATATCTTCGGCCACGGAGTGCCTTTCGCCTATCCCATGTCGCCGGATACCGCGCCAGGACTTACCGAACTCGGCTTCGAACTCGTGAAGGCCTGCAACCGGCTCGGCATCCTGATCGACCTCGCCCACATCACCGAGAGGGGGTTCTGGGATGTTGCCAAGACCTCCGACCAGCCGCTGATCGCCAGCCATTCCAATGCCCACGCGCTGACGCCGGTCGCCCGCAACCTTACCGACCGCCAGCTCGATGCGATCCGTGAAAGCGGTGGCCTTGTCGGACTCAACTACGCCGTCACCATGCTGAGGGCCGACGGCCGAGACGATGTCGGGACCCCGCTTTCCGACATGGTTCGCCATGTGAACTACATGGTCGAGCGCATGGGGATCGACCATGTAGCGCTTGGTTCGGACTTCGACGGGGCCTCGATTCCGCAGGATATTCAGGACGCGGCGGGCAATCAGAATCTGGTTGCGGCTCTCAAGGGTGCGGGATACGCTGACGTGGAACTGATGAAATTATGCCGGGAAAACTGGCTGAGGGTTTTGGGGAAGGCCTGGCACGAATAGGCGCTCCGGAAATTCGAGAGTTCAAAAAAACAAGGGAACGATCATGATGAATTCGCTGAACAAACGGCTCCGTGTGCTTTCCACCGGCGCAGCACTTGCGCTGATGCTGGCGGCTTCGCCGCAGGCATTCGCCGAAACGCCGGCCGACACGCTGGTCGAGGGTTTCGCCATCGATGACATCATCTCGCTCGACCCCGGCGAAGCCTTCGAGCTTTCCACGGCGGAAGTTACCGCCAATACCTATAACCTTCTGGTCCGCCTCGATCCCAACAAGACGTCCGAAGTAGTCGGCGAGCTTGCCGATAGCTGGACGGTGTCCGACGATGGTCTCACCTATACGTTCAAGCTGAAGCCGGGCCTCAAATTCGCCTCCGGCAATCCGCTGACCGCCGAGGACGTGGCATTTTCCTTCGAGCGCGCCATCAAGCTCGACAAGTCGCCCGCCTTCCTTCTCACACAGTTCGGCCTTACCGGCGACAACGTGACCGAGAAGGCGAAAGCCGTCGATGAAACCACCTTTGCCCTTACGGTCGACAAGGCATACGCGCCGAGCTTCGTTCTCAACGTGCTGACCTCGACGGTTGCTTCCGTCGTCGACAAGAAATTGGTCATGGAGAACGCCAAGCCGGTCACGCCGAGCGACGACTACAAGTATGACACGGATTTCGGCAACGCGTTCCTCAAGACCGGTTTTGCCGGCTCCGGTCCCTTCAAGACGGTGACATGGCGCGCCAACGAAGCGGTCGTGCTGGAAGCCAACCCGAACTATTTCGGCGAAGCGCCGAAGCTGAAGCGGGTCATCTACCGCCACATGAAGGAAAGCGCCGGCCAGCGCCTGGCGCTGGAGAACGGCGATATCGATGTGGCCCGCAACCTCGAGCCGGGCGACATGGACGCCGTGTCGAAGAAGGAGGGCTTCACGCTCACCTCGGCGCCCAAGGGCACTATCTACTATTTCAGCCTCAACCAGAAGAACGAGACGCTCGCCAAACCGGAAGTCATCGAAGCCATCAAGTATCTGGTCGACTATGACGCGATCGGCGCGACCCTCATCAAGGGCATCGGCGAAATCCACCAGACCTTCCTGCCGAAGGGGCAGCTCGGCGCGCTTGAAGACAAGCCGTACAAGCTCGACGTCGCCAAGGCCAAGGAACTGCTCGCGAAGGCGGGCCTTCCCGACGGCTTCACCGTCACCATGGACGTGCGCAACACGCAGCCGGTCACCGGCATTGCCGAAAGCGTACAACAGACGCTCGCCCAGGCCGGCATCAAGCTGGAGATCATCCCCGGCGACGGAAAGCAGACGCTGACCAAGTTCCGCGCCCGCCAGCACGATATCTATATCGGCCAGTGGGGCTCTGACTATTTCGACCCGAACTCGAATGCCGAGACCTTCACCATCAACCCGGACAATTCCGACGAGGGCACCAACAAGACGCTCGCATGGCGCAATGCCTGGGACGTTCCGGCCGAACTCAGCGATGCGGCAAAGGGCGCGCTTCTGGAAAAGGACAGCGCCAAGCGCGCGGCGACCTATGAGGATCTGCAGCGCAAGGTGCTCGCCACCAGCCCCTTCGTAATCGTCTTCCAGCAGACGGAAGTGGCCGGCCATTCCTCGAAGCTCAAGGATTTCAAACTCGGCCCGAGCTTCGACACCAACTTCGTCTATCAGGTCTCCAAGGAATAGCGGGCAGCTTCCTTGACCTTGCCTGAAACATCGGTGACGACACGGCGCAACCGGCGCCGTGCCTCGTCCTTCGCGAAGTCCGTCCTGCGTTTTGCGGTGACGGTCGTCACGACCTTTCTCGGTCTGCTTGCCGTCACCTTCTTCATCGGCCGCGTCGTGCCCATCGACCCGGCGCTCGCCATCGTGGGCGACCGGGCGCCCAACCACGTGGTGGAGCGGGTGAGGGAAGAGCTCGGCCTTAATCTGCCGCTCTACCAGCAGTTCTACATCTATGTGAAACAGGCACTCTCCGGCGATTTCGGCACGTCCGTGCTCACCACCAATCCGGTGATGACGGATATCGCGCGCGTCTTTCCGGCGACGATCGAGCTTGCCACGATCGGCACCATCATCGGCGCGGTGTTCGGCGTGCCGCTCGGCGTACTCGCCGCAGTCAAGCGCGGCAGCATCGCCGATCAGATTGTCCGAGTGATCGGCCTCATCGGCTATTCCGTGCCGATCTTCTGGCTCGGCCTGCTGACGCTGGTGCTGTTCTATGCCAAGCTTCGCTGGGTGGCCTATCCCGGTCGCATCGATATCGTCTACGAATACACGTTCACGCCGATCACCGGCTTCTTCCTCATCGACGCCGCCTGGCAGCGTCAGTGGGACGTGCTGTGGGACCTCTTCCGGCACATCATCCTGCCCGGTTCGCTGCTCGGCTATTTCTCGCTCGCCTATATCAGCCGCATGACGCGCAGCTTCATGCTGAACGAGCTTTCCCAGGAATATGTGGTGGCTGCCCGCGCCAAGGGGCTTTCGGAGACGCGCATCATCTGGTTCCACGCGCTGCGCAATGCCGCCGTGCCGCTGGTGACGGTGATCGCGCTTTCCTATGCCGGGTTGCTCGAAGGCTCGGTGCTGACGGAGACGATCTTCTCCTGGCCGGGGCTCGGCCTCTACATCACCAATTCGCTGCAGAACGCCGACATGAACGCGGTGCTTGGTGGAACGATCGTCATCGGTGCGGTCTTCGTCGGCATCAATCTCCTGTCCGATCTTCTCTACCGGACGCTCGATCCCAGGACGCGCAGCCGATGAGCATTGCTGAAACCTCACCCAAACCGTATAGCCGCGAGTGGCTGCTTTCCGATCGCCCCGCCTCGCGCAAGCAGGCGCGCCTCGGAAGAGCCTATGTCATCTGGCGGCGCTTTTCGGAAAACCGGCTGGCGCTTCTCGGGCTTGCGATCATCATCGGCCTGCTCTTCGTTGCGGCTTTCGCGAATGTGCTCGCGCCGCACGATCCGGTGCAGGGCGACCTGCGCAATGCTCGTCTGCTGCCGCCCGGTACTGCGGGCTATCTGCTCGGCACCGACGATCAGGGCCGCGATATCCTCTCGCGCCTCATTCACGGTTCGCGGCTCACCCTGTTCGTTGTCGTGCTGGTGGCGATCATCGCTGCTCCCGTCGGCCTCATCGTCGGTACGGTTTCCGGCTATGCCGGCGGCTGGGTCGATGCGATCCTGATGCGCATCACCGATATCTTCCTCGCCTTCCCGAAGCTCGTGCTGGCGCTGGCTCTGGTCGCCGCGCTGGGACCCGGCATCGAGAACGCGGTCCTGGCGATCGCCGTCACCTCCTGGCCGCCTTATGCCCGTATCGCGCGGGCGGAAACCATGACCTTTCGCAATTCGGAATTCATCGCGGCTGTTCAACTGATGGGCGCCTCGCCCTTCCGCATTGTCCTGCGCCATGTCATGCCGCTCTGCCTGTCGTCGCTGATCGTGCGCGTGACGCTCGACATGGCGGGCATCATTCTGACGGCGGCGGGCCTCGGCTTCCTCGGCCTCGGCGCGCAGCCGCCGCTTCCCGAATGGGGCGCGATGATCGCTTCCGGCCGCCGCTTCATCCTCGACCAATGGTGGGTGGCTGCCATGCCGGGTGCGGCGATCCTGATCGTCAGCCTCGGCTTCAACCTTCTCGGCGACGGGCTGCGCGATGCGCTCGACCCGAAGGAGGCAGGCCAATGACCGTAACCCCGCTTCTGACGGTCGATGACTTGCGCGTCACTTTTCCGACCCGCACCGGAGAGGTGCAGGCCGTGCGCGGCGTCTCGTTCACGCTCGGCAAGGAACGGCTCGGCATCGTCGGCGAGAGCGGCTCCGGCAAATCGCAGACGGGTCGGGCCATCATGGGGCTCACGCCCGGCCACGCGAAGATCACGGCGAACAGGCTCGCCTTCGACGGCATCGACCTGCTTTCGGCCGGCGTCAGGCAAAGGCGGGCGCTGCGGGGTAGGCGGATCGCGATGATCCTCCAGGACCCGAAATATTCGCTGAACCCGGTGATGACCATCGGCCGGCAGATCATCGAGGCGCTTCGCCAGCACGAAAAGATCACTCACGCGGAAGCGAGAGCCCGAACCCTTTCCATGCTGGAGGCGGTGCAGATCCGCGATCCGGAGCGCGTCTTCGATCTCTATCCGCACGAGGTTTCCGGCGGCATGGGCCAGCGCGCGATGATCGCGATGATGCTGATCTGCGGGCCGGAACTGCTGATCGCCGACGAGCCGACCTCGGCGCTCGACGTCACCGTGCAGCTCGAAGTGCTCTCGATCCTCGACAAGCTGGTGGCCGAGCGCGGCATGGGGCTGATCTTCATCTCGCACGACCTGCGCCTCGTCTCCTCCTTCTGCGACCGGGTGATCGTCATGTATGCGGGTAAAGTTGTCGAAGAACTGCCCTCGGCCGATCTCGCCAGCGCGAAGCATCCCTATACGCAGGGTCTCCTGAACTGCCTGCCGCAGATCGGCTCCGACCGCCACCCGCTGCCGGTCCTCGAACGCAAGCCGGAGTGGGCCGCATGAGCCAGGCGCTTTCCGTCCGAAACATGGTCGTGACTTTTGAGGATTTCACCGCGCTGAAACGCGTGAGCGTCGATGTCGGCCAAGGCGAGTCCTTCGGCATCGTCGGGGAATCCGGTTCCGGCAAGTCGACTCTCCTGCGTGCCATTGCCGGTCTCGTCGGCTTTGACGAAGGCTCGCTCACTGTGAGCGGCAGGAATTACTCCGGCCGCAAGCGAGACAAAGAGTTCTACCGAACCGTCCAGATGGTCTTTCAGGATCCCTATGGCTCGCTCCATCCGCGGCAGACGGTGGACCGGCTGCTTCTGGAGCCGCTTCTCATCCACGGCTTTTCCGATATCGATGTACGTATCGCCCGCGCGCTCGACGAGGTTGGCCTCGGCAACGGCTTCCGTTTCCGCTATTCGCATCAGCTTTCCGGCGGTCAACGACAGCGCATCGCAATCGCTCGAGCGCTCATTCTGGAGCCGAAAATCCTGCTTCTCGACGAGCCAACTTCGGCGCTCGACGCGTCGATCCAGGCGGAAATTCTCAACCTTCTGGAACAGGCGCGGCGCGACCGGAACCTGACCTTCGTGATGGTCAGCCACGATCTCGGTGTCGTGAGCCATATGTGCGAGCGGCTGGCGGTGATGAAGGGCGGAGAAGTCGTCGAGACGATGCCGGTGGAGGCCTTGGAAAAACGGGCCTTTTCAGCCGATTATACGCATCGTCTGCTTGTCGCCAGCGAGGGTTTCCGCCGCGGTTGACCGGCGATGGGCGCGTACAATTTTCACGTTGTGTGCACCTGCGAAATGACCATAATCCGTGTGATCGGATGCCGATGGCACAAGACGGGCGACATCTTCACCAGGGGAGACTGACGGGCATGGCAGGGGTTATCGGCAGCATTTCATGTTCGCGGCGCGTGCTCTTGGGAGCGGCGCTTGCGGCGGGATTGATCTTCTCCGGCCACGGCATGGCCGAAGCGGCGCCGAAGACCACGCTGACGCTCGGCATGACGATCGAGCCTGCGGGCCTCGATCCGACCATAGCCGCGCCGGTGGCGATCGGGCAGGTGACCTGGCAGAACATTTTCGAAGGGCTGACGACCATCGACCGCGACGGCAAGGTACAGCCACAGCTTGCCGAAAGCTGGGAGATTTCTCCGGACGGCAAGACCTATACCTTCAAGCTGCGTCAGGGCGTGAAATTCCACGATGGCGAGGCTTTCGATTCCTCCGTCGCTAAGTTCTCGATCGATCGCGCCCGAGGAGCGGATTCCGTCAATCCTCAGAAGCGTTATTTCGCGTCGATCGACGCGGTGGAAACGCCCGATCCGGCAACGCTGGTTCTGAAACTCAAGGAACCGGCCGGCAGCCTGCTCTATTGGCTGGGCTGGCCGTCCTCCAGCATGGTTGCGCCGAAATCGGCCGAGAACAACAAGACGGCACCCGTCGGCACCGGTCCGTTCAGGTTCGTCAATTGGGCCAAGGGCGACAAGGTCGAACTCGCGAAAAATCCAGATTACTGGAACAAGGATGTGGCGGTGAAACTGGAAGCGGCCACCTTCCGCTTCATCGGCGATCCGCAGGCCCAGGCCGCGGCCTTGAAGGCAGGGGATGTCGACGCCTTTCCGGAATTTGCCGCACCAGAACTCGTCAGCTCCTTCGAGGGCGACAGCCGCCTCGTCACGGTGATCGGCAATACGGAGCTCAAGGTCGTCGCCGGCATGAACAATGCCCGCAAGCCCTTCGACGACAAGCGCGTGCGCCAGGCGTTGATGATGGCGGTCGATCGCGCCGGCGTCGTGGAAGGCGCATGGTCCGGCTACGGCACGCCGATCGGCAGCCATTACACGCCGAACGATCGCGGCTATATCGATCTCACCGGGACCTACCCTTACGATCCGGAAAAGGCGAAGGCCCTGCTGGAGGAGGCCGGTTATCCGGACGGCTTCACCTTCACCATCAAGACGCCGCAGATGGCCTATGCGCAGCGCACCTCGCAGGTGCTGCAGGCGATGCTGGCGGAAATCGGCGTGACGATGAACATCGAGACCACCGAGTTCCCGGCCAAATGGGTGGCGGACGTGCTGAAGGCGGCCGATTACGACATGACCATCGTGGCCCATGCCGAGCCGATGGATATCGATATCTATGCCCGCGATCCTTATTACTTCAACTACAAGAACCCGGCTTTCGGCGACGTCCTGAAGAAGGTGGAGCTGACCGCCGATCCCACGGAACAGGAAAAGCTCTACGGCGAGGCGCAGACGATTCTCGCGAACGACGTGCCGGCGCTCTTCCTCTTCGTCATGCCCAAGCTCGGCATCTGGGATGGGAAGGTGAAGGGGCTTTGGGAAAACGAGCCCATTCCCTCCAACGTGCTCACCGAGGTTTATTGGGAAGAGTGAGCCTGTGTGATGGAGCGAAGCGGGGTGATTGCGGCGGCTCGCCCTCCCCTTGAGGGGGAGGGTCGGAGCGAAGCTCCGGGGTGGGGTGACAATCCTCAGCGGTCACGAGGTTTTGAGTTGGG
>NZ_JBHFJG010000047.1:182904-195780 GCF_057559155.1 Rhizobium moroccans
CGACCTCCCCCCTCAAGGGGGAGGTGGGCACCTGCCGCACCGTTGGAGTCTCAATCGGGCTGAGACGGCGCCGCGAGTTTTCTCCCCCCTTATGGGGGGCTCGAAGAGCGGGACGAGACACGTGGCTCGGCCCCGGCAAGCCGGCAGGGCAGAGGGGGTATGGCAAAGCATGATCTCCGTCCTCCTCCGCCGAATTTTAAGCCTCGCCGTTACCCTGCTGGTCGTTTCGCTGCTGATCTTCCTGGTCATGGACCTGCTGCCCGGCGATCCGGCTGCGATCATGCTCGGCACCTCTGCGAGCCCGGAAACGCTTGCCGCGCTCCAGAAAGAGCTCGGCCTCGATCAACCGCTGCCCGTCCGTTACCTCGCCTGGCTTGCGGGCGTGTTCCAGGGCGATCTCGGCCAGTCCTATACCTATGGCGTGCCGGTCGCGGGACTGATCGCGGAGCGGCTTGCGGTCACGCTGCCGCTCGCGTTGATGGCGATCCTCATTTCCATAGCGATAGCCATTCCGCTCGGCGTACAGGCCGCCCGGCATCGCAACGGCGCGGTCGATCTTCTCGCCGGTCTCTTCTCGCATGTCGGTATCGCCGTGCCGGCCTTCTTCGTCGGTCTGCTCCTTATCATTCTCTTCTCCACCACGCTCGGCTGGATGCCGGCTGGCGGTTTCCCCGGCTGGAGCGCTGGGTTCGTTCCGGCACTGAAAGCGCTGCTGCTGCCGGCGATCGCCCTTGCCCTCCCGCAGGCGGGCGTGCTGACGCGCGTCACCCGCTCGGCGGTGCTGGAAGTGATGAACGAGGACTTCGTGCGCACCGCGCGCGGCAAGGGCATCAGCGAGAGCGCTGCTCTTTGGCGCCATGCGATGCCGAACGCGCTGATACCGGTGATTACCATTCTCGGCCTGCAATTCACCTTCCTGATCGCCGGCGCGGTGCTGGTCGAGAACGTCTTCAACCTGCCGGGGCTCGGCCGTCTGGCCTATCAGGCACTCTCACAGCGCGACGTGATCGTCATGCAGGATGTGGTGCTATTCTTCTCCGCCCTCGTGATCCTCGTGAACTTCCTGGTCGATCTTGCATATCTGGTGGTCGATCCCCGTTTGAGGGCCGGAGCGCAATGAGAAAGCTCTCCCGCCGTCCCGTGCTCCTTGCAGGCATCGTCATCACGCTCGCTCTCTTTGCGGTCGCGCTCATCTCGCTGGTCTGGACGCCGGTTTCGCCGACGCGGCTTGCCATCGCCGACAAGCTGAAGCCGCCGCTCGCCTCCGGTTTCTTCGGCACGGATCAGCTCGGCCGCGATGTCGCTTCCAGGCTGATGGTGGGGGCCTGGAACTCACTCTCCACCTCCATCCTGGCGGTCGCCATCGGCGCGACCATCGGCACGGCGATCGGAGTCATCGTGGCGATGCGGCGCGGATGGCTGGAAATCATCGTCATGCGCGGCTGCGATATCATTTTCGCCGTGCCGCCGATCCTTTCGGCCATGATGCTCGGCGCCTTCATCGGCTCCGGCCGGTTCACCGCCATCATCGCGATCGCGACCTTCATGGTGCCGGTCTTCGCACGGCTGACGCTCGGGGCGGCGCTGCAGATCTGGACGCGGGACTATGTCACGGCGGCGATCGGCATGGGCCGGCCTGCGGAGAAGATCACGCTCGTGCACGTCCTGCCGAATATCTCCAACCAGATCATCGTGCAGGTGACGATCCAGCTGGGGCTTGCGATCCTGACCGAAGCGGGCCTGAGCTTTCTCGGTCTCGGTATGGCGCCACCGGCCCCTACCTGGGGGCGGATGCTCGCGGAATCCCAGACTTATCTAGGCCAGGCGCCATGGTTGGCTCTGATGCCGGGGCTTGCGATCGCGCTTTCCGTCATGGGCCTCAACATGCTGGGTGATGGGCTGCGCGACATTTTCGACCCGCGCGATAATTCATGATCTGACGAAGTGATTTGCCATGAACGATCTTTTGAAACTGACGATCCGTGAATTGACCGGCCTCTACGGCGCGAAGAAGCTTTCGCCCTTTGAAT
Source organism: Rhizobium moroccans (assembly GCF_057559155.1). Classification (NCBI taxonomy): domain Bacteria; kingdom Pseudomonadati; phylum Pseudomonadota; class Alphaproteobacteria; order Hyphomicrobiales; family Rhizobiaceae; genus Rhizobium; species Rhizobium moroccans. The sequence goes on from NZ_JBHFJG010000047.1 coordinate 184,935, forward strand.
ACTGGCTGGCGGTGGAGGAGCGCGTGGCCGCCTTCGAGCCGCATGTGCAGGCGCTCTACCTCTACGATCCGGATAGCGCGCGGGCGCAGGCAGCCGCTTCCACCGAGCGGTGGATGAAGGGCGAACCGCGCGGGCTCCTCGACGGCGTTCCCGTCACGCTCAAGGAGCTGATCGCGACCAAGGGGCAGCCGGTGCCGCTCGGCACCAGCGCAGTGGAACTCGTGCCAGCCGCCGAGGATGCACCGATCGCGGCGCGGATGCGGGAAGACGGCGCGGTGATCTTCGCCAAGACCACCTGCCCGGATTACGGCATGCTTTCTTCCGGCCTGTCGAGCTTCCATCCGCTGAGCCGCAATCCCTGGGATCTTTCGAAAAACCCCGGCGGATCAAGCGCCGGCGCGTCTTCGGCCGGGGCGGCGAGCTACGGTCCTTTGCATATCGGCACGGATATCGGCGGGTCGGTGCGTTTGCCAGCCGGCTGGACGGGGCTCTTTGGCTTCAAGCCGAGTAATGGCCGCATCCCGATCGATCCCTATTACGTCGGCCGTTGTGCCGGGCCGATGACGCGCACGGTGGAAGACGCCGCCTATTCCATGGCGACGCTCAGCCGTCCGGACTGGCGCGACGCGACCAGCCTTCCGCCGAACACATTCGACTGGCTGGATTTCGATATCGATATCAGGGGTATGAAGATCGGGCTCATGCTCGATGCGGGCACCGGCCTGCCGGCGGAAGACGAGGTCAGGCAGGCGGTGGCCACGGCGGCGGAGCATTTCGAAAAGGCGGGAGCGGAAATCGTGCCGGTGGGGCCGGTGCTGACCCGGCAGATGCTGGACGGTCTCGACAAGTTCTGGCGCGCCCGTTTCTGGGCTGATATCGAGACCCTGGGTGCGGAGCGGCGGGCGTCGATCCTGCCCTATATCTATCAGTGGGCGGAGGGAGGCGCGGCAATATCCGGCGTCGAGGCGGTGCGCGGCTTCAACCAGACATTCGAGATGCGCAGGGCCTGCGCCAAGCTCTTCAGTGGCATCGATGCCCTGCTTTCGCCCACCAATCCGGTCGTTTCCTATCCGGCGGAATGGGCCTCTCCCACCAACGACCCGGCGCATCCTTTCGAGCATATTGCCTTCACGGTTCCGTGGAACATGTCGGAACAGCCGGCCGCTTCCATCAATTGCGGCTTTTCCCGCTCCGGCATGCCGATCGGTCTGCAGATCGTCGGGCCACGCTTCGATGACTTGCGTGTCCTGAAGCTCTCCCGCGCCTTCGAAAGCTGGATCGGCGGGATCGCCGCATGGCCGGAACCTCCAGCCGCAGCCTGACCTTCCGCGCAGCCGGCATTCCGTCTCCGCATCGACTGCTCCGGCGGGAACAATCGCGCCTGCTCTGCGTTCACCGCCCGCAGCAAGAAAAAGCGATGGGCGTCGGCTGCCGTTCGGATACCGGCGACGAAAAGCCGGACAACCGGCCATGCCCTAGGCTCAAAACCATAGGAGATGGAAGATGGCACCTGCGAACGCACAGAATGAAGTTGGCCGCAACGGCAGCGGTTCCGCCTCGTCGCGAGATATCGAAGCACAGCTTCAACAACTCCGGGATGATATCGCGGTGCTTGCCCGCAGCGCGGCTTCCGCCGGCAGCGACAAGGCGAGCCAATATCGCGGCAAGGTTCGCCGGGCCACCAGTGACGCGGCGGATGCCTCCTTGCACATGGTGGAGGCGGCGCGCGAGCAGGCGCTCTCGATGGAGAAGGATCTCGAGCGCCAGATACGGACAAACCCTATACAGGCCGTAGCGATCGCCGCAGGCGTCGGCTTTCTTCTCGCGCTGATGACGCGGCGCTGATGATGGCCGGATTGGGCCCTCTTCTTGCCTCGCTGGCGGCTGTCGATCTGGCAGCCTTCACCCAGCGTCTGAAGCGGAACGCGGTATTCTACGCCTTTGCTCTGGTATTCCTGCTGACCGGCTATGTGGCGGCGGTCGCTGCCATGGCGGTCTTCCTCGCCAGCGTCTGGGGGCCGGCCATGGCCCTCGTGGCAATCGCTTCCGGCGCCTTCCTGCTGGCGATCGTCATGTTCACGATCGTCCTCATCCTGAACAGCTCGGAGCAGAGGCGCAAGCGGGAGGCCGCCGCCGCGAGCGGCAGCCGGGCGCTCATGGCGACGGCCGCGATAACGGCGCTGCCGCTCCTGCTCAAATCGCGTCCGCTGCTCGTGGCTTCCATTCTCGGCGGACTCGGCTTCCTGGCGCTCAGGAACAAGGACGGCACCGGCTCGACCATGTCGAGGCACGACCGCGACTCTCCCCAGCCTGGAGAATGATTTGATCAGATGAAAGGCCGCCTGCCTTCCGCGGGCGGCCGCCAGCCCGCCATCTGATATAGACCCTCCGTATCCAGCACCTCGCAGCCCCGGTCCAGCCAGCGGATGAGGCCGAGCTGGTAAAGCTTGCGCAGCGTCTTGTTGGTGTGGACCAGCGAAAGGCCGAGCGTATCCGCCACATGGCTCTGCGTCAGCGGCAGGGTCACCGGCCGGCCGCGTTTGGCGATGCCGCTCGCCTTGGCGCGCGCATCGAGAAAGGCGAGGAGATAGGCGGCGCGCTCTCGCGCGCTGCGCCTGCCGATGCTCAGCAGATGCTCATCGAGAATGCTTTCCTCCCGCGCGGCGATCCAGGTGATGTCGTAGGCGAGCGAAGGATGCCCGCGATAGAGCGAAGCAAGCCGTTCCCTTTCGAACAGGCAGAGCGTCATGGGCGTGAGCGCTTCGACGGAATGCTGCATTTCCGTCATCAGGTTTCCCTGAAGCCCCACCATATCGCCCGGCAGGACATAGTTGAGGATCTGGCGCCGGCCATCCTCCAGGATCTTGTAGCGGAAACCCCAGCCGGTCAGCACGGTATAGAGCCGTGGATTGCGCTCTCCCTCCACGATGATCGCCATGCCCGGATCGGCGGAATGCTCCCCCTGCCGGAAGCTCATGACAAAGGAAAGCTCCTCGGGGGAAAAGTCGCGGAACGTCGAAAGGCCGCGTATAGGGCATTGCTCGCAGGTAATGCGCGGAGAAGCGATCGTTATTGAGTTTGCCATGATCTCGGCCCGGATGAGGAATGATCAACATAGCCGGTGAAAACCCGCCCGTCTGTGTCTTTTTTAAATGACGGCATCTTCTTTCGATGATCTAGCCTTCATGATCAGTGAGGGATGTAAGCGTGCGCGTACTCGTAATAGACCCGGAATATCTGGTGGCCATGGAGGTGGAGCGCATTCTCGAGGAAGCCTTTGGCTGCGAGGTCGAGATCGCAACGCCGTACAATTATCCGCTCGCGCTGGAAAAGGGCGGCTTTGCGGTGATCGTCATCGATGCGAGCCTGTTGGCCGACGGGCAGGGAGAGGCGGCACGGCGAATAGAAAACGCCGCTGCCGCGATCGTGTTCACGACGCTTGATGCCGAACTCGAAGGGGTGCCCGGCTTCGAAGGGCTTGCAATCGTCCAAAAGCCGTTCCGGGAAGGGCAGCTCGTCCGAGCGGTCGGAAAGGCGATTGCTTCGAATTGAGCCCCTGTCGAGGGCTCAACTTCCGAAAGCGCGCTGGGTGATGGCGGCATCCCCGGGATCGGGACCGAAATCGCCCTCGCCGGAAACGCCGAGAAGCTCCTGCAGCCGCGAGCGCGCGCGGCTGACGCGGCTCTTGATGGTGCCGACCGCGCAGCCGCAGATGGCGGCGGCTTCCTCATAGGCGAAGCCCGCCGCGCCCACGAGCACGATCGCCTCGCGCTGGTCGTCAGGGAGCTTTTCGAGCGCCTTGCGGAAGTCCTGCAGGTCAAGGCGGCCATATTGCTCGGGGTGGACCGAGAAGCGCTCGCTGAAGAGCCCGTCGCTGTCCTGCACCTCGCGGCCGCGCTTGCGCATCTGGCTGTAGAATTCGTTACGCAGGATGGTGAAGAGCCAGGCGCGCATGTTCGTGCCGGCGGTGAAGCTCGCCTGGTTGGCCCAGGCCTTCATGATCGTATCCTGCACGAGATCGTCCGCCTTGTCGTGGCGGCCGGTCAGCGATACCGCGAATGCGCGCAGATTCGGCAGCGAAGCAAGGAGGTCGCGTTTGAAAACGCGATCATCGTTCTCGTCCTGCTTCTTCATTTTACATTCACCGATTTCGCATTCTTCTCGGCCTGCTCCAGTCTTTCGAGAAGGTCGAGAAAACGATCCGGAATGCCTTCTTCCTGCACCGCGTTGTAGAATTCGCGCAATTTCCGCGAGATCGAAGCATTGGGGGGCATCGATCCTGGTTTGATTTCCTGAGGGTGTGCTGTGTTCATCTCATTTTTTTTTCTATTTTCTTCACTCATCACGCGGGCAGCCTGTTGCGATATCGTCGGGTCAAGAAATGCTTTCGGGCAAAAAAAGTTCCCCCATCGGCGGAACTTTTTTTACATGCCCGCGTTGATATCGCGTCAATTGCCCTCAGGGCACAGGGGAGATTTTGAATGTCACTTACCACACGCGTTGCGTCTCACCTTCCATATCTGCGTCGTTACGCCAGGGCTGTCACCGGATCGCAGACTTCGGGTGATGCCTATGTCGCGGCGGTCCTGGAAGCTTTGATCGCAGATGTTTCCATTTTCCCGGAAACGTCCAAGGACCGTGTTTCGCTCTATAAACTCTTCGTTGCGATTTTTGGTTCCACTGACGTGGAGATCAGGCCGATAGAATCCCCGTTCGCCTGGGAACAACGTGCAGCCGCCAATCTCGCAACCCTTCCTTCCAAGGCCCGCCACGCCTTCCTTCTCGTCTCGGTCGAGGGTTTCACCATCGAGGAGACCGCAGAAGTGCTCGATGTCACGGTCGATGATGTCAACCGCTTGCTCGACGACGCCTCCAAGGAGATTTCCCGTCAGGTCGCGACCGACATCATGATCATCGAAGACGAGCCGCTGATCGCGCTCGACATCGAGCAGATGGTGCAGGAACTCGGCCATCGCGTCACCGGCATCGCCCGCACGCACAAGGAGGCGGTTTCACTTTTCCAGACGTCTCATCCGAAAATGGTGCTCGCCGATATCCAGCTTGCCGATGGCAGCTCGGGCATCGATGCGGTCAACGAAATCCTGAAGGCCTCCTCCGTCCCGGTGATTTTCATCACCGCCTTCCCGGAACGCCTGCTGACGGGCGAGCGCCCGGAACCGGCCTTCCTCGTCACCAAGCCGTTCAACCCGGACATGGTCAAGGCCTTGATCAGCCAGGCCCTGTTCTTCAACGAGGCGGTCAAGGCCGCCGCTTGACTTGCTTGAGGCAGGGGCAGTCGAGATCGGGAACAAATATGGCAGGCACGGTGTTTTCCCTCGCGCATCATCCGCTAGGAGACCGCCATGTTGTATTACGCCCTCGTGTTCCTGATCATCGCGCTCATCGCCGGCGTGCTCGGCTTTGGCGGGATAGCAGGAGCGGCCACCAGTATCGCCCAGATCCTGTTCTTCATCTTCCTGGCGCTGCTGGTCATATCGCTCGTCGTCGGATTGTTCCGGCGCGTCTGACGCCCTATAAGAAGGGCCCCGCCGGATGCCGCGGCATCCACGGGTCCCTTCCAGATATCCCGCAGACGGAGTGAGGAAATTGGTGCATCCGCTGACATGGCAGCAAGCGGGTCAGAGCGATGACGGATTGCGCGAATTTCTGCTGCCCGCTCTGGTAGATCTCGGCGCGAGCATCATCATCCAGGATGCCGATCACAACTATCTCTTCGTGACCAATCTGCCGGAGACTTGGCCGATCGACCGTTCCGCGGCCAAGCTGAACGACCTCTCCCTTTTTGGCGAGGAGGTCGCCGGAAGGCTCTCCGCCCTCAAGGCGGACATGAGGGCAGCCGGACACAAGGGGCATGTCGAGGTCACCGTCGGTTCTGAACAGGTCTACGAATTCCGCGTGCAGGCGGTGGAACTGCCTAAAAGCGGCGTCCACCTTATCACCACCATCGTCGACCGGTCGGAAGAAAGGCATCGCGAGCGCCTGCTCCGGGCGCTGCTTCGCGAGGTCAGCCACCGTTCGAAGAACCTGCTTGCGATCATCCAGAGCATCGCGCTGCAGACTGCCCGCTATTCGGGCTCACTGGATCTCTTCCTGCATAAATTCCGCGGCAGGCTGTATTCACTCTCCCAGTCCCAGGACCTGATTACCGATTCAAGCTGGCGGGGCGCCTATTTCTACGAACTGGTCCAGCACCAGACCGAGAAATACCTTCCCGAAAATCGGCATCTGGTGCGGGTAACGGGCGACAATGTCCTGCTGACGCCGAACGCTTCCCTGCATGTCGGCCTCGCGGTGCACGAACTGATCGTCAACGCGGTCAGCCACGGCTCTCTTCTGCGCGGTGGCAGGCCGATCAGGGTCACGTGCACCCGGCTTCAGGTGGATGGGCACGATTCGCTGGAGATGATGTGGGACGAGCCGCTCGAGGCCGAAACTCAGGGCGAGGCGAATACCGAGAGCCTCAAGGCGCATTTCGGCAGCACCGTGCTGGAGCGCGTAGTACCGGCCTCGGTCAACGGCAAGGCGAACTATTCCATTTCCGAGGAGAAGATCACCTATCGCCTGGTCTTTCCCATAGAGGTGGGTGATTGACGGCTCTCCGGTAATGGCAACCAGCCCAAAAATGAGTTGGCCCGGTTCCGTTGCGAAACCGAGCCATCTCATTTTCTCTTCGAGGGGGATTGAAGAGTTCGCCTGGAAGCTTTGTAGGGCGGGGGACGGGGGGTAGCTCCCAGGCACTCGCATAACGAGCTTGCTTTCCTTTGGTTCCCTCGGTTCCGAAAAAAAGTTAACGGCGCTTATTTTTTCTCAAACGCCTCAGTGCCGCGAAAGCCAGTCGTCCACCTCGCGGTCAGCCTCTTCCTGGACCTTGCCGTAGCGTTCCTGGATTTTGCCTGCCAACTGCTTGCGATCGCCGGCGATGACATCGAGATCGTCATCGGTGAGTTTGCCCCACTGAGACTGAACCTTGCCCTTGAACTGCTTCCAGTTGCCTTCGACCTGATCCCAATTCATGGCTTCTCTCTCCCTGGTTCGATTAAAAACGGACGATTCCGTCTTGGTTCGAACTAAGAAGAAGCTGTCTTGTTCCTCGGAATGGCTACCCGGAAAGGCGAAACTCGCCCTTCCGGGAAGGTGGGGCTCACCTTTTCAGCGTGCGAGGATCGAGCGCGTCGCGGATTGCATCGCCGATATAATTGACGCTCAGGACCGTGAGCGAAATCGCCAGACCCGGCCAGAGTACCCGCGATGGAGTGAGCTGCAGGAAGTTGGCGCCGTCGAACAGAAGCCGCCCCCAAGTCGGGAAATCCGAGGGGAAGCCCAAGCCCAGGAAGCTCAGCGCCGATTCCGTGATGATCGCGGAGGCGATGCCGAGCGTCGCCGAAACCATGATCGAGCTCAGCACGTTGGGCAGGATATGGCGCAGAATGATGCGATGTTCGCGCATGCCGCTCGACTTCGCAGCCAGGATGAATTCCTGGCTTTTGACGGCAAGCACGTCGCCGCGCACGATGCGGGCGGTGTGCATCCAGCTCGTGATGCCGATCACCGAGACGATGAGGATGAAGATACCGGTCTCCGGCCCGAAGGCGGCCCTCAGCGTATCGCGGAAAAGCATGATGATGACGAGAAGCAGCGGCAGGAGAGGGAGGGCGAGGAAGAGGTCCGTCACGCGCATCAGCGGCCCGTCCAGCCGCCGCAGATAGCCGGAAAGGACGCCCACCAACGTTCCAAGCGATACGGCGATCAGCATGGCGGTGATTCCGACCGCAAGCGAGATGCGCCCGCCGGCAAGCACCTGGGCCAGCATGTCCTTGCCGAGATTGTCGGTGCCGAAGGGGTGGGCGAGCGAGGGCCACTGGTTCCTGGCGCGTACATTGATCGTGTTGGGCGCGACGGTGTGGATATAGGGCCCGACATAGACCGCAAGCAGGATGAATACGAACACGATCAGACCAGCCACGCCCCCCTTGTGGGCGCGGAACTGCCGCCAGATGTCGGCGAGGACGGAGCGTGTCGGGGTGGAGGCGGCGGTCGGCACCGCGATGGCTGCGTCAGTCATACCGGATCCTCGGGTCAAGAATGCCGTAGAGAACATCGGCAATGAGATTGAAGAGCACGATCAGGACCGCGAAGATGAAGGTCAGCGTCTGCACGAGCGGTATGTCGGCGCCCTGGATCGCGGTGATGAGCAGTTGGCCGAGGCCGTTCACGCGGAAGATCTGCTCGGTGATGATGGCGCCCGAGAAGATCGTCGGCACCCCGAGCGCGATGACCGTCACCACCGGGATCAGGCTGTTGCGCAGCACGTGCACGAGCAGCACGGTCTTTTCCTTGACCCCCTTTGCCCGCGCGGTCCTTACATAATCCTGGTTCAGGTTGTCGAGCATGGAGGCGCGCACGAAGCGGGCGATCTGCGAGGCATTGTAGAGCGCCAGCACCGCCACCGGCAGCGCCATCTGCTTTATCTGGGCCATGAAGCTCGCAAAATCCGTGACCCGGAGATTGGTGTCGTAGACGGAGGGAAACCATTGCAGGTAGGAGGAGAAGATGACGATCAGCAGCACGCCGGTGAAGAAGGTCGGCACCGAATAGCCGACCATCGAGACGAAGGTGCCGATCTGGTCGAAGATCGAATACTGCTTGTAGGCGGAGATCACGCCGATCGGGATCGCGATCATGATGCCGAAGAGATAGGCGAGACCCACGACCCAGAGCGTCTGCGGCAGGCGCTGCACGATGAGATCGACGACCGGGCTTCGCGTCGCCCAGGAGAGCACGCGCATCCGCTCTCCGTCGCCGAACTGCCAGCCCGTCAGGCTTTCGAGGATATTCAGCGGTTCATTGACGAAGAATTGCTGCAGCCATTTGAGGTAGCGGATCAGGAAGGGCTGATCGAGGCCGAGCGAGGCGCGTATCTGTTCGCGAACTTCCGGCGGAATGGTGAGCGGCAAATCGCCGGTCGGGTCGTTGGGCGCCAGGTCGAGCAGCGCGAAAATCACGAAACTGATGACCAGCAGGGTCGGGATCGCGAAGAGCAATCGCCGTAGGGTATATGTGAACATTCAAAAGTCTCCTGGCTTCGCGGAGAAATGCGGACGCCGGGCCGGTGCTATTCGGCAGGCCCGGCGAACGGGGTCACTTCTTGCGAGACCAGTCGGCGACGTTCCAGAGTTCGGAATCCCACGCGTTCATCTTCACGCCTTCGAGCGTGACGGAATGCGAGGAGAGCTGGCCGCGATGGATGAGCGGGATATGCGCACCCTCCTCGGTCAGCATGTCGTTGAGCTTCTTGGCGAGTTCGGCTCGCATTTCAAGGTCGGCAGTCTTGGCGAGTTCACCAACCAGCTTGTCATATTCCGGGTTGCAGTAACGCGGAATGTTCTGGCCCTGCCAGCCGTTTTCCGGTGCCGGGACCTTGTCGCACAACCATTCGGCCAGGTATTTTTCCGGATCGGTGCCATCGAAGTTGTTGGTGTACATTTCCACATCGGCATAGAACTTCTGGAAGGTATCCGGGCTTGCCGGATCGCCGCCGAAGAAGACCGAGGCGCTGACATTGCGCAGTTCCGCATCCACGCCGATCTGCGACCACATATCCTTCACCAGTTCCTGGGTCGCCTGGCGAACGGAGTTGGTGGAGGTGGAGTAGAGGAAGGAGAGGCGAACGCCGTCCTTGGCGCGGATGCCGTCAGAGCCGGGAACCCAGCCTGCCTCGTCCAGCAGCTTGTTGGCGCCTTCGACGTCCTGCTTCAGGCACCAGTCATCGTTTCCTGTGGACGCGTAGGCTTCCGGGGCGGGGACGATGTTGCAGGTCGGCCTGCCAGCTTCGCCGTAACCCGCCTCATCGATGATGTCGCGGTCGATCGCCATCGAAAGAGCCCTGCGCACGGCCGGATCGGAGAGCGCGGGATGCGGCCCTGCTTCCTTGGTTGAACGCTTGGAGCCGAGCGCCGGATCGGCATTGTAGTGGTTGAGGTTGATACGCTCGACCTGCGTGCCGAAGGCGGTCACCAACTGGCCCTTGCCGGCGGCGAGCATGGTCGCCAGCACTTCCGGCTCCACCTGCATGTTCCAGGCATAGTCGAACTCGCCGGTTTCGAGCACCGCCCGGGCCGCTGACGCGGCGTCGCCGCCGCCCTTCAGCGTCGCGGTCGCGAAAGCGGGCTTGGCCGGATCGCGGTAATTCGGATTGGCTTCGAAGGAAATGACGTCGTTCGGTTTGAAATCCTTCACGACGAAGGGGCCGGTGCCGATCGGCATGAAGTTGGCCGAGGTGCATTCCGGGGCCCTTGCGCCTACGCAATCCTTGAATTGAGCCGCCTGGATGACGGGCGACTGGGCGCCGACGAAGGCGCTGTAGGGGTAGGGCTTTGGCTCTTCGAAGGTGATCTTGACGGTGTGCGGGTCGACCGCCTCGACGTTCTTGACCCCTTCATACTGGGCAGCCTGCGCGCAGCCGCCATCCGGCGCGGTGCAGTATTTCCAGGTGAAGATGAGATCGTTGGCGGTGAGCGGGGTGCCGTCGGACCACTTCACGTCCGGCTTCAGCTTCCAGGTCATGCTGAGCAGGTCCTGCGCCACGCCGCCGTTCTCGATCGTCGGGATCTCGGTGACCAGCGTCGGGACGAGCTCGCCCTTTTCGTCGTAGCGGGCCAGCGGCTCGATCACCATGGAGGAGGCGTAGACTTCCTTCGTGCCGCCGGAGAGATACGGATTCATGGTCGAAACCGCCTGCCAGAAGAGGATCTTGAGATCCCCGTCGGTGCCCCTCTCGGCCTGGGCGGCGGTTGCGCCGAACGCAAGCGCCGCCACGGAGCCTGCC
>NZ_JBHFJG010000047.1:195800-238928 GCF_057559155.1 Rhizobium moroccans
CCCCCCCCCCCCCACGGAGCCTGCCAGAAGGATATTGAGCTTGTTCATGCGAGTATTCCCCTTTATTTTCTCGTTGGGTTGCATGGTTTGCCAGTCCGGCGCAAGCCGGTGCTATAGCTGTTCGCACTGCAAGGCAGCTTTATCAAGCTTTTGATTTTACAGTGGAATTAACTGTCCTCCCTCCGTTCAAGCAGGTTTTGGCACAGCGAGGATCGCGCCTTCCCAGTCAGGCGTGACCAAATTTTGAGCTATCTAAGCATAGGCCTATTTTCCGTTCAAGCCGGAAAATTGAAGCTTGCAAAAACCCAACTTCGCATCGCAATATCCCGCCAAACAAGAATGGGAAACACCAAAAATTGCGGAGTTTGCACCTATGCCGGTACTCAATCGCGTCGCCGAAATGCAGGACGAAGTCGCTGAATGGAGGCGCCACATCCACCAGAATCCCGAGATCCTCTACGAGGTTCACGAGACGGCGAAATTCGTGGCCGAGAAGCTGAAATCCTTCGGCTGCGACGTGGTGGAAACGGGCATCGGCAAGACCGGCGTCGTCGGGATCATCAAGGGCAGGCGGGGCGACGGCCCGGTGATCGGCTTCCGTGCCGACATGGATGCGCTGCCCATCCTGGAGACGAGCGGCAAGCCCTGGGCTTCGAAGACGCCCGGCAAGGCGCATTCCTGCGGCCATGACGGGCACACCGCCATGCTGCTCGGCGCGGCGCAGTACCTTGCCGAGACCCGCAACTTCTCCGGCTCCGTCGCGGTAATCTTCCAGCCTGCCGAAGAGGGCGGCGCTGGCGCGCTTGCCATGATCGACGACGGGCTCATGGAGAAATTCGGCATCAAACAGGTCTATGGCATGCACAACGAGCCGCGCCTGCCGGTCGGCCATTTCTCGATCCGCAAGGGCTCGGTCATGGCCGCAGCCGATTCTTTCGAGATCACCATTCACGGCCGCGGCAGCCATGCCGCGCAGCCCCATCTTTCCGTCGATCCGGTGCTTGCCTCGGCCCATATCATCATCGCGCTGCAATCCATCGTGTCGCGCGAGACCGATCCGCTGAAATCGCTGGTCGTCACCGTGGCGACGACCCATGGCGGGGAGGCGAACAATGTCATCCCCGGCTTCGTAAAGCTGACGGGCACGGTGCGTACGCTGCTTCCAGAAACCCGCGATTTCGCCGAAAAGCGCCTGACCGAAGTGGCGCAGTCGACGGCGATCGCCCATGGCGCGACGGCAGAGGTCGTCTATCGCCGCGGCTATCCCGTCACCTTCAACCATGCCGACGAGACCGATTTCGCGATCGAGATCGCCAGCAGGATCGCGGGCGGCAAGGCGGTGACGACGGATGCGCCGCCGCATATGGGAGCGGAGGATTTCTCCTACATGCTCGAGAAGCGGCCCGGCGCCTTCATCTTCATCGGCAACGGCGATACGGCCACTCTCCATAACCCGGCCTACGATTTCAACGACGAGGCCATCCCCTATGGCGTCAGCTATTGGGTGACGCTTGCCGAAACGGCGCTCGCAGCCTGATCCTTCCAACCGTTCGAACAAGGAGAATCCCATGCTGCTTGGTGCAACGGCAATGGAGCAGACCGGCGGCTCGGTCGCGCCTGTGCTTTCGGTCCAGAACCTCACGACCTCCTTCCGCGTCGGCGACGAATGGAAGTCCGTCGTGCGCAACATTTCCTTCGATGTGGCGCCGCGCGAGACGGTTGCGATCGTGGGCGAGAGCGGTTCCGGCAAGAGCGTGACCTCGCTCTCGATCATGCGGCTCCTGCCGAAGAATTCGAGCCGGATCGAAGGCAAGGTTTTCTTAAGCGGACGGGAGCTCCTGGCGCTGCCGGAGGAGCAGATGCGGCATGTACGCGGCAACGAGATCTCGATGATCTTTCAGGAGCCGATGACGAGCCTCAACCCGATCTTCCCGATCGGCAAGCAGATCGCGGAAGCCTTGACCGTCCACAAGGACATTACCAAGGCCGAGGCCAAGGCGGAGGTGGTCCGGCTCCTCGAAAAGGTGAGAATTCCGAACGCGAAAAATCGTTTCGACGAATATCCGCATCAGTTCTCCGGCGGCATGCGCCAGCGCGTGATGATCGCCATGGCGCTCGCCTCGAAACCGAAACTCCTGATCGCCGACGAGCCGACGACCGCACTCGACGTGACGATCCAGGGCCAGATCCTCGATCTCATCAAAGTGCTGCAGGAAGAGGAAGGCATGTCGGTTCTCTTCATCACCCACGACATGGGCGTGGTGGCGGAGGTCGCCGATCGAACTATCGTCATGTATCGCGGCGAAGCGGTGGAAACCGGCTCCACGGACGACATCTTCCATCGCGGCAAGCACCCCTATACGCGGGCGCTTCTTTCGGCGGTGCCGAAGCTCGGCTCCATGAGCGGGCGGGTGCTGCCGCAGCGGTTTCCGATCATCGATGTGAAGACCGGCGAGCAGCAACCCCTCAAGGATGTCGATGATACGGTCGGCAAGGGCAGGACGCCGATCCTCGACGTCAAGGAACTGACGACCCGGTTCGACATCCGCTCCGGCCTGTTCGGCCGCAAGACAGGCGCCGTGCATGCGGTGGAGAAAGTCTCCTTCAACCTGTTCGAGGGTGAGACGCTTTCGCTGGTCGGCGAATCGGGTTGCGGAAAATCCACCACCGGGCGTTCCGTCACGCGGCTCATCACGCCGACGAGCGGCGACGTCACTCTCGACGGCTATGACGTCATGAAGCTCGATCAGTCGAGCTTGCGCAGCATGCGGCGGTCGATCCAGATGGTGTTCCAGGACCCTTTCGCCAGCCTCAATCCGCGCATGAGCATCGGCGCGGCGGTGATGGAGCCCTTCATCGAGCACAATCTCGGTACGAAAGCCCAGGCCCGCGAAAAGACGGCCAATCTGCTCGAAAAGGTCGGCCTGTCGGCCGACATGATGAAGCGCTTCCCGCATGAGTTCTCCGGCGGTCAGCGCCAACGCATCGCGATCGCCCGCGCCCTGATGCTTGACCCGAAGGTGATTGTCGCAGACGAGGCGGTCTCGGCGCTCGACGTCTCCATCAAGGCGCAGGTCTGCAATCTGCTCCTCGACCTGCAGCAGAGCCTCAACCTTGCCTTCCTCTTCATCAGCCACGATATGGCGGTGGTGGAGCGGGTGAGCCATCGTGTTGCGGTGATGTATCTCGGCGAGATCGTCGAGATCGGTCCGCGTGCGGCGGTGTTCGACAACCCGCAGCATTCCTATACGAGGAAGCTGATGTCGGCGGTTCCGGTGCCTGATCCCTCGCGCCGCAAGATCAAGCGCAACATGTCCACCGACGAGATCAAGAGCCCGATCCGGTCCGTCGACTACGTGCCGCCGAAGCGGGAGTACCGGGAGGTTTCGGAGGGGCATCTGGTGCAGGTGGCGTGAGTTTGCCGGGCATCCGGATTTCTGATATCCTTCAATCAGTTGATATCCGGATGACCCGGCGGTTTGGCCAGGAGGAAAAGCTCCGACATGAACGACAAGAACACGATCCGGCTACGCACCCGCGAAGCCGCTCATCTCCAGGCGATCGAGGGAAATCCCCTCGATGCGGAGCAGATCGCCATGTTTGAAATGTTTGCTCGCGAGGGGTGGTCCCAGGAAAAGCGCCGTGCGTATATCCTTGAGCGGGCGCGTGCTGCCGCCACACCTCACGCGGCGGAATGAGCGACCCATACGTCTATCCCGGAACCGGTGTTCTCAGAAACAAACTCGGCATTCAGGATGCCGAGAAGCTTGACTATTACGAGCGCGAAATAGTCACAATGCGGGTGGGTGAGGGCATCCCGTCAGGCAACTTCGACCTTCAGCATCTCAAGGCGATCCATCGCCATCTTTTCCAGGACATTTTCGAATGGGCGGGGCAAATTCGCACCGTCGAGATATCCAAGGGCGGCAGCCAGTTCCAGTTCCAGCAGTATATCGAAACAGGCATGGCGGATGTTCACCGCCGCCTCATGAAATCGGATTTTCTGCGAGGTCTCGAGCAATCGGTCTTCGCGGCCGAAGCCGGTAAAATCATCGGCGATGTCAATTATGTCCACCCATTCCGGGAGGGGAACGGCCGCACGCAGCTGCTGTATCTCAAACAGCTTGCGGAACAGGCCGGGCATCCTCTCGACCTTACCAAGATCGAAGCTGCGGGCTGGCTGGCTGCATCGAAAGAAGCGCATCGCGCTCGTTACGATCTCATGGGGCAGGTGATAGGCGATGCCTTGCGTCGGACGCCGCCAACCGTTTGACAGAAACTCCGAAAACATGGCAGCAACGGGCGGAGGAGAATTTCTGCCATGGCAAAACGGTCTGATACGCAAGGGCGGCTCGATGATGCGGCGCGGGCCGGCTGGCTCTATTATGTGGCGGGCCGCACCCAGGACGAAATCGCCGCGGCCATGAGCATTTCCCGGCAGTCGGCGCAGCGGCTGGTGTCGCTTGCGGTTGCCGAACGGCTGATCAAGGTGCGGCTCGACCATCCGATCTCGGCCTGTCTGGAGCTGGCCGAGGCTCTCAGGCAAAGATACGATCTCAAGCATGCAGAGGTGGTGCCGAGCGATCCGGCCGGCGTCTCCACCACGGTCGGCATCGCGGAAGCGGCGGCGGCCGAGATCGAGCGCTGGCTGAAACGTCCGGACCCGATCATCGTCGCGATCGGCACGGGCCGCACGCTGAAAGCCGCGGTCGACCAGTTGCCGCCGATGGAATGCCCGCAGCACCGTATCGTGTCGCTCACCGGCAATATCGGGCCGGACGGGTCGGCGGCCTTCTACAACGTCATCTTTTCCATGGCCGATGCCATCAAGGCGCGGCATTTTCCCATGCCGCTGCCGGTTCTGTGCTCTTCGGCGGAAGAGCGCGAGACGCTGCATGACCAGGCGCTGGTGCGCTCCACCATCGCGCTCGGCGCCAAGGCGGATGTCACCTTCGTAGGCATCGGCGAACTCGGGGTGGACGGTCCGCTCTGCGTCGACGGCTTCCTGGGCCGCGACGAGATGATGAAGCTGGTGGAGGAGGGGGCCGCCGGCGAGATCTGCGGCTGGATCTTCGACCATAAGGGCAGGTTGGTGGAAAGCTCCATAAACGACCGGGTTGCGAGCGTGCCGATTCCTTCGCGGGAGACCTCGTCCGTCATCGGCATCGCGCAGGGGCGCAAGAAGGTGGTCGCGCTTGGCGCCGCCCTCGACGGGAGGCTCATCAACGGCGTCATCACCGATGAGGCGACCGCGGAGCAATTGCTCTCCATGTGAGCAAAAATTACCGGTTTAAAATCAAGAGATTATGTTTGCCGTTGCGCTGCAGCGACGAATGGAGATTGACTTTGACTGCCCGCTAGTGGGTAATTGCTCATGAGCAAAGCGAATGCTCGTTACTCATCTTCTGGGAGGAAGATATGACATTGAAGACGGTTTTGCTGGGCGCCTGCTCGGCGCTGGTTTTTGCCGGAGTTTTTTCCACCGGGGCTTCGGCCGAAACTCTCACGATCGCGACGGTCAACAACGGCGACATGATCCGTATGCAGGGTCTGACGTCCGAGTTTACCGCGAAGAACCCGGATATTCAGGTCGAATGGGTGACGCTTGAGGAAAATGTCCTGCGCGAGCGCGTCACGACCGACATCGCCACCAAGGGCGGACAGTACGACATCCTGACGATCGGCAACTACGAGGTTCCGATCTGGGCCAAGCAGGGCTGGCTTCTGGAACTCAACAATCTGGGCGATGCCTACGACGTGGATGACCTGTTGCCGTCGATCCGCGGCGGCCTCACCGTGGACGGCAAGCTCTATGCCTCGCCGTTCTACGGTGAATCCGCGATGATCATGTACCGCACGGACCTCTTCGAGAAGGCCGGGCTGAAGATGCCGGAAAACCCGACCTGGGACTTCATCGGCGAGGCCGCCCGCAAGATCACCGACCGTTCCGCCGACATCAACGGCATCTGCTTGCGCGGCAAGGCCGGCTGGGGCGAGAACATGGCCTTCGTCACGGCTCTCGCCAATTCCTACGGCGGCCGGTGGTTCGACGAAAACTGGCAGCCGCAGTTCGATCAGCCCGAATGGAAGGACGCGCTGCAGTTCTATGTGGATCTCATGAAGGATGCAGGCCCGGCCGGTGCTTCCTCCAACGGCTTCAACGAGAACCTCACCCTCTTCCAGCAGGGCAAGTGCGGCATGTGGATCGACGCGACGGTCGCGGCCTCCTTCGTCTCCGACCCGAAGGATTCGACGGTCGCCGACAAGGTCGGCTATGCGATCTTCCCGACCAAGGAGGGCGTGAACAACCACGGCAACTGGCTGTGGTCGTGGAACCTCGCAATCCCGGCAAGCTCCACGAAGGGCGAGGCCGCGCAGAAGTTCATCGCCTGGGCGACCAGCAAGGAATATACCGAGCTCGTCGCTTCGAAGGAGGGCTGGGCGAACGTGCCGCCGGGCACCCGCACCTCGCTCTATGAGAACGAGGAATACAAGAAGGCCGCCTCCTTCGCCGAGCCGACGCTCGCCGCCATGCAGGCAGCCGACATCACCAAGCCGACCGTGAAGCCGGTGCCCTATACAGGCGGCCAGTTCGTGGCGATCCCGGAATTCCAGGCGATCGGCACGAATGTCGGCCAGCTCTTCTCGGCGGTTGTGGCGGGTCAATCCTCGGTCGATGATGCGCTCACGCAGGCGCAAACCGCCACGGTGCGTGAAATGACTCGCGCCGGCTACATCAAGTAGTTCCTCCCGAGCCTGGGTCGCCTGCCTTCGGGTCGGGCGACCCCTTTTCAAACTCTGCCGAAACAACAAGAAAAGCCCGGCCGCGCCACGTCTCCCGCCCAAATGAGATGCGCGGCCAATTCAGGGAGGGTGCAGAATGGCAACGCAGAACACCAGGACTCTGGCGCGGCTCATGATGGCGCCCTCCGTTTTGCTTCTCCTGGTCTGGATGATCGTTCCTCTGGCGATGACGTTGTGGTTCTCGTTTCAGAACTACAATCTCTTGAATCCCGCCAATGTGAGCTTCACGGGCCTGTTCAACTACCGCTTCTTCTACACCGATCCGGCATTCTTCCAGTCGATCTGGAACACTCTCATGATCGTCGGCGGCGTGCTCTTGATCACCGTCATCGGCGGCATCGCGATCGCGCTCCTTCTCGATCAGCCGATCTTCGGGCACGGGATCGTGCGCATCCTCGTCATCTCGCCGTTCTTCGTCATGCCGCCGGTCGCGGCGCTGATCTGGAAGAACATGATCATGCATCCGGGCTATGGGGTGCTGGCCGATATCAACAAGGCATTGGGGTTCCAGCCGGTCGACTGGTTTGCGCAATATCCGCTGCTGGCGATCATCATCATCGTCGCCTGGCAATGGCTGCCCTTCGCGACCCTCATCCTGCTCACCGCGCTGCAATCGCTCGACAGCGAGCAGAAGGAAGCGGCCGAGATGGACGGCGCCAATTTCCTCAACCGCTTCATCTATCTGACGCTGCCGCATCTTGCCCGCGCCATCACGGTCGTGATCCTGATCCAGACGATCTTCCTGCTCGGCGTCTATGCGGAAATTCTCGTCACCACCAATGGCGGCCCGGGCTACGCGTCAACCAATCTTGCCTTCCTAATCTACCGCACCGCGCTTCTCGGCTATGACGTGGGCGGGGCATCAGCGGGCGGCATCATCGCGGTCATCCTCGCCAATATCGTCGCCTTTTTCCTGATGCGCGCCGTCGGCCGCAACCTGGACCGGTAAGGAGGTCACTTCATGGCTCGCTCAGTCACGACACGCCACAAGGTCACCGCCACGATCGCCGCCTGGATCGTCGCGCTGGTGATCTTCTTCCCGATCCTCTACACGCTCATCACCAGCATCAAGACCGAGCCGGAAGCGATCGCGGGCTTCAGCCTCATCCCCTCCGGCACCTTCGAGAACTACGTCACGGTGCAGACGCAGCGCGATTACTTGAAGCCGTTCATGAACTCGGTCGTGCTGTCGGTGGGCTCCACGATCCTGGCGCTCATCATCGCGATCCCGGCCGCCTGGGCGATGGCGTTTTCGCCGACCAAGCGCACCAAGGACATCCTGATGTGGATGCTCTCCACCAAGATGATGCCGGCGGTCGCAGTGCTCGTGCCGATCTACCTGATGTTCCGCGATTTCGGCCTGCTGGACAGCCGCATCGGGCTCACGGTCATGCTCACCCTCATTAACCTGCCGATCGTGGTGTGGATGCTCTACACCTATTTCCGCGAAATCCCCGGCGAGATCCTGGAAGCGGCGCGGATGGATGGGGCAGGGCTCTGGCAGGAGATCGTCTACGTGCTGACGCCGATGGCGGTTCCCGGCATCGCCTCGACGCTGCTCCTCAACGTCATCCTCGCCTGGAACGAGTCCTTCTGGACCATCCGGCTGACGACTACCAATGCGGCGCCGCTGACGGCTTTCATCGCCTCCTTCTCCAGTCCTCAGGGACTGTTCTGGGCGAAACTTTCGGCGGCCTCCACCATGGCGATCGCGCCGATCCTCATCCTCGGCTGGTTCAGCCAGAAGCAACTCGTTCGCGGCCTCACCTTCGGTGCGGTCAAGTAGGCGGCGCGGTCAAGCAAGGACAAGAACGACATGGGAAGCATAACCCTCAACAAGGTGTCGAAGACCTTCGGCGAAGCCAAGGTCATCCCCTCGATCGACCTCGAAATCCATGACGGCGAGTTCGTCGTCTTCGTCGGCCCGTCCGGCTGCGGCAAGTCCACGCTCCTGCGCCTGATCGCGGGCCTGGAGGACGTTACCGGCGGTTCGATCATGATCGACGGCAAGGACGTGACCGAGAATGCGCCGGCCGAGCGCGGGCTCGCCATGGTCTTCCAGTCCTATGCGCTCTATCCGCATATGAGCGTGCGCAACAACATCGCCTTCCCGCTGAAGATGGCCAAGCTCGACAAGGCGGCCATCGACAGGAAGGTGGAGGATGCCGCGCGCGTGCTCAACCTCACGGATTATCTGGAGCGGCGTCCCTCGCAGCTTTCGGGCGGGCAGCGCCAGCGCGTCGCGATCGGCCGCGCCATCGTGCGCGAACCTTCCGCCTTCCTGTTCGACGAGCCGCTTTCGAACCTCGACGCGGCGCTGCGCGGCACCATGCGCCTCGAGATCAGCCAGCTGCATCACCAGCTCAAGACGACGATGGTCTACGTCACTCACGACCAGGTGGAAGCCATGACCATGGCCGACAAGATCGTTGTCCTGAACCGCGGCAATATCGAGCAGGTCGGCTCGCCGCTGGAGCTCTACCGCAATCCGCGCAATCTCTTCGTCGCCGGCTTCATCGGCTCGCCGCGCATGAACTTGATCGAGGGCGCATTCGCGCAGTCGAAGGGCGCGAGCACGGCCGGCGTGCGGCCGGAGCATATCGGTCTTTCGAAGGACAGCGGCGAGTGGACGGGCAAGGTGACGGTCGCCGAGCATCTCGGCGCCGATACCTTCCTGCATGTGGATGTGGAGGGCATCGGGTCGATCACCGCCCGCTGCGACGGCGAGTTCGGCGTGCATCACGGCGACCGGATCTATCTCACGCCCAATGAGGACCGGATACATCGCTTCGACGACAAGGGCATGGCCATCAGGGCCTGAGATTGTGGCGAGGCTGCGAATGCTCTGTCGTCATGCTCGGGCTTGTCCCGAGCATCTGCAAACGGCTCGATTGTCTCGACGTGGACAGATCCTCGGGACAAGCCCGAGGATGACGGCGAGAGGAATGCAACGTGCCATCAAACCGGGGCGTTGCGACGGAGGTTGGGGTGGTGTTGGCCTGTTTTATTGGCCTGAGATTTCTCGGTCCACACTGGAGTACTGATAAATGACTGTGAAGCTTTCGCTGGCGAGCCTGAAGGATGCCGCGGCAACCGCCGCCGTGCCGGCTTATGACAGGGAAACACTTTCCGCCGGGATCGTGCATTTCGGCGTAGGCAACTTCCATCGCGCCCATCAGGCCGTCTATCTCGACGACCTCTTCAATCTCGGCGGGGATCATGACTGGGCGATCGTGGGCGCCGGCGTGCTGCCCTCCGATGCCGCCATGCGCGACAAGCTGAAGGCTCAGGATTATCTCACCACCGTCGTCGAGCAGGACAATAACAAGACGGCCGCGCGCGTCACCGGGCCGATGATCGACATCATCGCGCCGGATCAGAAGAAAGCATTGATCGAGAGGCTCGCCGATCCGGCGATCCGCATCGTCTCCATGACGATCACCGAGGGCGGCTATTTCATCGACGCGTCCGGCCAGTTCAACCCGGCCCATCCGGCAATCGCCGAGGACGGCAGGAACCCGGAGAACCCGAAGACCGTATTCGGGCTGATCCTGGCGGGTTTGAAGCTGCGAAAGAGCCGCGGCATCCGGCCATTCACCATCATGTCCTGCGACAACATCCCCGGAAACGGCGAGGTGACGGAAAACGCGGTCGTGGGACTGGCCAAGCTCTCCGATCCGGATTTCGCTCACTGGATTCACGGCAACGTCGCCTTTCCGAATTCCATGGTGGATCGCATCACTCCGGCCACGGGAACCCGCGAGATCGATATCCTGCGCAATGATTTCGGCATCGAGGACAACTGGCCGGTCTTCTGCGAGGAGTTCAAGCAGTGGGTGATGGAGGACAAGTTCCCCGCCGGGCGCCCCGCTCTCGAAGAGGTGGGCGTGCAGTTCGTGCCGGATGTCGCGCCCTATGAGCATATGAAGATCCGCATCCTGAACGGCGGTCATGCGGCGATCGCCTATCCGGCAGCGCTTCTCGACGTGCATTTCGTTCATGAGGCCATGGAACATCCGCTGATCCGCGCTTTCCTCGCCAAGCTGGAGAAGGAGGAGATCATCCCGATCATCCCGCCGGTGCCGGATACCAGCCTTGAGGAATACTTCGCGCTGATCGAGCGGCGGTTCCTGAACCCGAAGATCGGCGACACGATCCCGCGGCTCGCGCAAGACGGCTCCAACCGGCAGCCGAAATTCATCCTGCCGTCCACCGCCGACCGGCTAGCGAACGGCCTCGACATCGTCGGCTTGTCGCTCGTCTCGGCGCTCTGGTGCCGCTATTTCGCGGGCACTTCCGACAGCGGCAAGACGATCGTCTTCAACGATGCGAGCGCCGACCGCCTGCATGCGGCTGCCTTGAAGGCCAAGGACGATCCGGACGCCTTCCTTGCCTTCGACGAGATATTCGGGGCGGTCTCTAAATCCGAACTGTTCCGCAAGCGTTTCGCCCATGCGCTTCAAACGCTTTGGAAAGAGGGGACTGCTAAAACGCTCGAACTCTATCTGGCGGACGAGCTCGTCAAGTAACGGTGGAAAAAGTGCTCGATACGGCGGGACCATTGGTGATCTTCGATTGCGACGGGGTCCTCGTCGACAGCGAACCCGTTTCCGTGCGTGTGCTCATGGATGCGCTCCGCCGCAAGGGCCTGATGATCGAAGAGGAGGAGGTCTATCGCCGCTTTCTGGGCCGCAGCCTTGCGACCGTCACCCGGATCATGCGGGACGAATTCGGCATCGAAGCCGACGAGAGTTTCCTCGATGACATGCGTCACGATCTCTACGCGCGCTTCCGAAAGGAACTGCGGCCGATCCCCGGCATCGGGGAGACGCTCGACCGCATGACGTGGCGGCGTTGCGTCGCCTCGTCCAGCCAGCCCGAGCGCATCCGTCTGTCGCTGACGATCACCGGGCTCATCGACCGGCTGGAGCCGGACATTTTCAGCGCGGCCATGGTGGCGCGGGGCAAGCCGGCGCCCGATCTTTTCCTGCATGCCGCGAGCGAAATGAATGCGGACCCCGCAAACTGCATCGTCATCGAGGACAGCCCGGCCGGTATCGAGGCGGCGCATCGCGCCGGCATGGCCACCTTCGCTTTCACCGGCGGTTCGCATGCCGGCGTTCCCGGCTATCGCGAGCGCATAGAAGCGCTGGCGCCCGAGGTGGTGTTTGACGCGATGCCGGATTTGATCCACCTTGTCCAAAAACATTTGGAGGATCGCCGCGAAGCGGGCCTAAAAGGGTCGCGCTAGCCGCAGCGAACAATGGGACAGGAAACAAATCCGGATGCGTGATCATCTCGTTGCGGTCGATATCGGCACGGGCAGCGCCCGCGCCGGCGTCTTCGATCGCGATGGACGCCTGCTCGCCAAGGCGAAACGCCCGATCCTGATGTTCCGGCCGAGGGAAAACCACGCCGAGCACGATTCCGAGGATATCTGGGCGGCCACATGCGGCGCCGTCCGAGAGGCCGTGAGGGAGGCCGGCATTCCGGCCTCCGGCGTTGCCGCGATCGGCTTCGACGCCACCTGTTCTCTTGTGGCGCGGGATCGCGACGGTCATCAGCTCACCGTTTCCACGACAGGGGAGGATCGCCGCGATACCATCGTCTGGCTCGATCACCGGGCGATAGAGGAAGCGGACGAGCTTTCCGCCACCGGTCATCCGGTTCTCGAATTCTCCGGCGGCTCGCTCTCGCCCGAGATGGAGATGCCGAAGCTCATGTGGGTGAAGAGGCGCCTGCCGGAGACCTGGGCAAGGGCAGGCTCTTTCTTCGATCTTGCGGATTTCCTCACCTGGAAGGCGACCGGCTCGGCGGCGCGTTCCCGCTGCACGCTGACCGCCAAGTGGAACTATCTCGCCCATGAAAATCCCGGCTGGAACGCCGACTTCCTGCGGCTTGCGGGCCTCGAAGACCTGAGGGAAAAGGCCGGCCTGCCGGAAGAAACCGTAAGGGCAGGGGAGAGCATCGGCACGCTTGGCGAAAAGGCGGCGGCGGAACTCGGCCTCGACACCGGCGTGCATGTAGCGCCCGGCCTGATCGACGCCTATGCCGGCGCTTTTGGTGTTCTTGGCGGCGTGCTCGGCGGGGTAGCGGATGGGCGAGGCCTCGAAAGTCACGTGGCGCTGATCGGCGGCACGTCGAGCTGCATCGTCGCCTTCACGCATGAACCGAAGCCCGGCCGCAGCCTCTGGGGCCCCTATCACGGCGCGGTCCTGCCCGAGCACTGGCTGGTGGAAGGCGGGCAATCGGCGACCGGCGCCCTGCTCGACCATGTCGTCCGGATGCACGCCGCCGGCGGCGAGCCTTCCGTCGATCTGCATGGGCGCATCATCACCCGGATCGCGGAACTGCGCGCCGAGAAAGGCGGCGAGATCGCGCCCGACCTCCATGTGCTGCCGGATTTCCACGGCAACCGCTCGCCGCTTGCCGATCCGCATGCCACCGGAGTCGTCAGCGGCCTGACGCTCGATACATCCTTCGACGGGCTCTGCCGGCTCTATTGGCGCTCCTGCGTCGGCATCGCACTCGGCATCCGCCACATCCTGGAGACGCTCGAAGGCTACGGCTACCGGTTCGAGACGCTGCACGTCACCGGCGGGCACGTGAACAATCCGCTCCTCGTGGAGCTTTATGCCGATGCGACGGGCCGCAATGTGGTCGTGCCCGAGACGCGCGATGCGGTGCTGCTCGGCACCGCCATGGCCGCGGCGGTTGCCGGCGGCGTCCACGAAAATCTCTTTGCCGCCGGCCACGCCATGGATGGCGGCGGCACGGAGCGGCGGCGCGACCCGGCGCGGGCGCAGAAATACGAGCGCGATTACCGGCGGTTTCTCGCGATGCTGAGACATCGGGAGGAGCTGAAGGAGCTGGGGTAGGTGATCGCGAGGATTATTGCGAGCATCGGGTGTCGGAATCTCGCTTAGCCGGCCGTCTTCAAGGCAGGCAAGCCATGGAGAACAACGATGACCATCACCATTACCGCCTTTGAACGCTCCCCCGATCGTGGCAACGGCCTGGCGCGCGACATGCGCGTTCGCTGGGCGCTCGAAGAAGCAGGGCAGCCCTACGACGTTCGCCTTGTTTCGTTCAAAACCATGAAGGAACCCGCGCATCTCGCGCTTCATCCATTCGGGCAGATCCCGACCTATGAGGAAGGCGATCTCGCCCTCTTCGAGTCGGGCGCGATCGTGCTCCATATCGCCGAGCGCCATGGGAGCCTCTTGCCGGACGATGCGAATGCCCGGGCGCGGGCGATCATGTGGATGTTTGCCGCGCTCAACACGGTGGAGCCGCCAGTCTTCGAGCGCGCCCTTGCCAGGATACTCGAGCGTGACGAGCCCTGGTACGAGCAGCGCATGCATGCCCTGGAGAAGGACATACGGAAGCGGCTGGACGGCCTTTCCGGTCACCTCGGCGATGCCGATTGGCTCGATGGTGCGTTCAGCGCCGGTGACCTGCTGATGGTGACGGTGCTGCGCCGGTTGCAGAGCTCGGATATACTGGACGAATATCCGAACCTCTCCGCCTATGTCGCCCGCGGCGAAGCGCGGCCCGCATATAAGCGTGCTTTCGACGCTCAGTTGGCGGTTTTCACCGGCGCATCGACGGACTGACGAGGGGCGCTTTGGACCCGGAGCGAGCTAATTCGCGGATCGCCTTGCCGCTCCGGCTTCTCCCACCTACATCTCTGCGGCCACACACGGAGACGCCGATGATCCTCGACGCTGCGAGACTTTCGCTTGCCAACCTCTTCGCGCCGGAGACGCGCGCCGTCTTCTGGAAGACGCTGGGGCTCACCATCCTCGTTCTCATCGGCGTATGGTTCGGCCTGCGCGAGCTTTTCGCCTTTTATGCCTGGCCATGGCTCGCGGGCTTCTTTCCGGCCACGCCGGATTGGACGGGCTGGTTCACCTTCTTCGCGGCGATCCTCGCCAGCATCGGCCTGGCGCTCGCGTTGGCGCTGCTGATCGCGCCGATCACCGCGCTGATCGCCGGCCTTTTTCTCGACGACGTGGCGGAAGTGGTGGAAAAGCGCGACTATCCGAACGATCCACCCGGCAAGGCCATGCCGCTCGGTGAGGCGATCGCCAGTTCCATCAAGTTCTTGGGCGTGGTGATCGTCGGCAATATCGTCGCGCTCCTGCTGCTCTTCATTCCGGGCGTTAATCTCGTCGCCTTCTTCCTGGTGAACGGCTATCTGCTCGGGCGCGAATTCTTCGAGTTCGCGGCCATGCGATTCCGCCCGCCGGTCGAGGCTCGTGCCTTCCGGTCGAAACATTCCTCCACCGTCTTCATGGCGGGGCTCCTGATCGCCTGTTTCCTGGCGATCCCGATCGTCAACCTTTTGACGCCGCTCTTCGCGGCGGGCCTCATGGTACATCTCCACAAGGCGATCTCCCGCCGCGATCCTTCCTTTAAAGCCTAACCCGGCAGCGCCGAAGCCTCATACATGGCCGCGAATTCGGCGCTCGGCGGGATCGGCTTGACGATGTCGATCAGCACGCCGTTCGGATCGGCGATGATGAAATGCCGCTGGCCGAAATCCTCGTCGCGGATATCCAGCCGGATCGGCAATCCGGCCTTCTTCAGGCGCTCGTAAATCGCATCCACATCCTCCACCTCGAAATTGAGGATGAGGCCGGAGACCTTGCCGCGGCCGTCTTCCGGGATCGTTTCATGGCTGCCGTCGAGGATCGCCAGCGTCACATGCTCGCTCTCCTTCGATTGCAGGTGCACGTACCAATCAGCAGTGAACAGCGCCTCGAAAGCGAAATGCTCCTGATAGAAGGCTGCCGTGGCGGCCACGTCGTCTGTCATGATGACGGGATAGTAGCTCGTGCATTTCATGGCTTTCACTCCCTCGTTCCTTAAGATACATTCGGTCTGTATGTTTTCTTATAAATACATTCTGTTTGTATGTAAATGGGGAAGGAAAGAAAATGCCGCGCAGCAACCGCGAACGCACCGATGCCACCCGCGCGGCCCTCCTTGATGCCGCACGGGCACTTTTCGTGGAAAAGGGTTACGCCGAGACCGCCACGCCGGATATCGTCGCGGCGGCGAACGTCACACGCGGCGCCCTCTATCACCATTTCGAAGACAAGAAGGCGCTTTTTGCCGCTGTGGTGGAGCGCGAGGCGGCGGAAGTGGGCAAGGCGATCGAGGAAAGGTCCGCCGATGCGACGTCGGCACGGGATGCGCTGCTGCAGGGCGCCTCGGCCTATTTCGATGCCATGGCGGTGCCCGGCCGCACGAAGCTTCTGCTGCTCGAAGCGCCGGCGCTGCTTGCCGACGAACCGGCCGAGGCCAGCCTCAAGATCGGGCTTTCCGAGCTGCTTGCGGGCACCGAAAGCCAAAGGCTTCTCGATCCGCTGACGGCGCTGATCTCGGCTGCCTTCGACCGCGCGGCGATCGCCATCGATGCCGGGGAAAGCCGGAAGGATTACGAGGCGGCGATCGCGGCCCTACTCGACGGCCTCGGCCACGCCGATCTGCTGGGGCGGTAGTTCCACCAGAGGGGCCGGCACATCGCAGGTCTTTTCCGGCGATCGACAGAGATCGGCGATGACGCAGCGCTCGCATTCCGGCTTGCGCGCCTTGCAGGTGTAGCGACCATGCAGGATCAGCCAATGATGCGCGTGATAAAGATACTGGTGGGGAATGACCTTGAGGAAATGTTCCTCCACCTCGTCCGGCGTCCTGCCGGGGGCGATCAGAAGCCGGTTGGCGATGCGGAAGACATGCGTATCGACGGCGAGCGTCGGGATGCCGAAGGCCATGGACATCACCACATTCGCCGTCTTGCGGCCGACGCCCGGCAGCCGCATCAGCTCTTCGCGGGTCTTCGGCACTTCCGAGCCGAATTCGTCTATCAGCATGCGCGAGAGCGCGATCACGTTTTTCGCCTTGTTGCGGTAGAGGCCGATTGTCTTGATGTACCGGGTCACGCCTTCCTCGCCGAGCGCCAGCATCTTTTCCGGCGTGTCGGCCACTTTGAAGAGCCCGCGCGTCGCCTTGTTGACGCCGGCATCGGTCGCCTGCGCCGAAAGCGCTACCGCCACCACCAGCGTGAAGGGGTTCACATGCTCGAGCTCGCCCTTCGGCTCCGGCCGCTGCACGGAAAAGCGGCGGAAGATCTCCTCCAGCTCGGCTTTCGAATAGGCGGACTTATACCGCTTCGGCTTGCGGGCCGTAGCACCGTTTGACTTTTGTGACATGCTGATGCTGGATTTGGATTTCGGAGTCGCCATATCCGTCTAATACCCAGCTTGCATGAGGGAAAGCAACGTGGACGTTTCGGAAGACAGGCCTGTTTTCGCCGCCGAGCTCACGCCTCACCGTTCGCTCGGCCGGAAGGGTTTTCGCGTGCTGCTCGTTCTTTCCGGCGGCATCTGCTTCCTCTACGGCGTCTTCTTCATGGCGACCGGCGCCTGGCCGATCGGCTTCTTCTTCGGGCTGGATTTCCTGCTGCTCTATGGAGCTTTCAAGCTGAGCTACTGGTCGGGCAAGGCGCGCGAGGAAGTCAGCGTTTCGCGCACCAATCTGTCGATCCGCAAGTTCTCGCCACGTGGGCGCATGGTGGAGCACCGTTTCAACCCGTTCTGGGCGCGCTTCCGCGTCAACCGGCACGAGGAATTCGGCATCACCTCCATGCAGGTGACGGGCGAGGGACGCGGAACGGATGTCGGCTCCTTCCTCAACCCGGATGACCGCGAGAGCTTCGCCAAAGCCTTCGGCGGGGCGCTCGCGACGGTGAAACAGAAGCTGTAGAAACGTGCAAAATGAGGGAAATCGGCAAGAAACGGGTGGTTTTGACGGTCCTTAGCGATCATTTTAGGGGCAAAGGAGAAAGACCATGAATGCTCTTGCCCAGATCGACGCACCCGCCATCGACGTGACGCCGGATGGCTCCGATTACGAGACCGTGCGCCGCGTGATCGAGATGATCACGCTCGATTATCGCGATCAGCCGTCGCTGGAGGCGATCGCCGCCGAACTCGACCAGTCGCCGACCCAGCTCCAGAAGGTCTTCACCCGCTGGGCGGGCCTGTCACCCAAGGCCTTCCTGCAGGCGGTCACGCTCGACCATGCCAAGCGGCTGCTCGGCAAGGAGGGCCTGCCGCTGCTGGAGACCTCCTACGAACTTGGCCTTTCCGGCCCCGGCCGGCTGCACGATCTCTTCGTCACCCATGAGGCCATGTCGCCCGGCGAGTGGAAGGCGCGCGGCGAGGGGCTCACCATCCGCTACGGCTTCCATCCCTCGCCCTTCGGGATAGCGCTGGTCATGGCGACCGATCGCGGCCTGGCCGGCCTCGCCTTTGCCGATCAGGGCGGCGAGAAGCCCTGTTTCGAGGATATGGCCCGCCGCTGGCCGAATGCGAATTTCGTGGAGGACCGCGAAGATACCGCACATTACATTCGCCGCATCTTCGACCGTTCGAAATGGTCGGCCGAGCAGCCGCTGAACGTCGTGCTGATCGGCTCGGACTTCCAGATACGCGTCTGGCAGAGCCTGTTGAAGATCCCCTTCGGCAAGGCGGTCACCTATTCCGACGTCGCGCGCGATATCGGCCAGCCGAGCGCCAGCCGCGCGGTGGGCGCCGCCATCGGCCGCAACCCGCTTTCCTTCGTGGTGCCCTGTCACCGGGCGCTCGGCAAAAGCGGCGCGCTCACCGGCTATCACTGGGGTCTCACCCGCAAGCGGGCGATCCTCGGCTGGGAAGCGGGGAATGCTTGAGTTTCTGAAATCCCCTCCCCAGCCCCTCCCCACAAGGGGAGGGGCTTGACTGCCCCGTTCTCCGGTCGCTGTTGAGGTGAGGTCGTGCCGCGGGTTTTCTCCCCCCCTTGTGGGGGAGATGGCCGGCAGGCCAGAGGGGGTCACACTACGGCCCTTGTTTCAGCTTCCGCCAGCCTCAACAGCTCCCGTGCCGCGCTCTCGTCGGTAATCAGCGTATTGCAGCCGATCCGCCGGATGGTGGCGCGGATGGCGACCGCCCGGTGCGCCCCACCGGAGGAGAGCACGATGTGCCGGGCCTTCTTCAGCGTGTCGAGATCGATGGACATCACCCGCTCATTGATCGGGTGGGCGATCGACCGGCCTTCGGCATCGAGGAAGTTGAACATGGTGTCGCAGACGCAGCCGGCGGCGATCAAATCCTGAAGTTCCCGCTTCGAAATGAAGCCTTCCGAAAGCGAGGTCGAATGCGGGCCGATATCCCCGCAGCTCACCACCGCAAGGTCGAGGTTTTCTGCCAGATTGTAGAGGGTCTTCAGCCCGCATTCCTCGATCAGCGCCCGCTTGGTGGCGACCGAATCCACCAGGAGCGGCGCGAGGAACATGTAGCATTCCGCATCGAGCTGGCTTGCGAGCCGCCAGGTGTAATCGATCGGGTTGGTCTGGTGCACGGCGACGATCCCGCCGAGCAGGGAAACCACCTTGCAATCCTGGCGCCGCGGCGGACGGAAGCTTGCGAGCGAGGCCGTCATGGTTCGGCCCCAGCCCACCCCGAGCGTCATACCGTCCTGCACGACTTCCGACAGGAACTGCCCGAGAGCCAACCCTACCGCGCTTGCCATCGCCGCCGGGCTGTCATCGCGCGGCGCGGGCACGACGATTGCCTCATCCAGGCCATAGGCCTGTTCCAGCCGGGTCGAAAGTTCCACGCAGCCGTCGATGCCCTCGCTGATCCAGATCTGCACCTCGGAGCGCTTCAGCGCCTCGTCGAGCATGCGGATCACCGTCGAACGGCTGATGCCGAGCCTTTCGGCCACGTCCTTCTGCGTCAGGCCCTGGTTGTAATAGAGCCAGGCGGCCCGCAGCCTCAGCGAGGCGGCGTCGGAATATGCGGTGTGGGTTTCCCGTCTAAGCCTTGCCAAAACACCTCCGATATCTTTCCGCCCTGGCGGAAGCCTCTATCTTTCCCGATAAAGGCCATGATATCACCACAGGTGAAACATATGTCAATTCCGATGTACAAATGTCTTGACTTCCCTGCGGCTCGCAGACGATAGTTTGTGCAGGGCGCCGGGGGAGCAAAATCGCGCGACAGGCGTTTTATCTCCATATCGAGGACTATTCGGATGACGTCGAAACTTGAGCAACTTCGTTCCATGACCACGGTCGTCGCCGATACCGGCGACATCGAAGCGGTCGCACGCCTGAAACCGGTGGATTGCACCACGAACCCCACGATCGTGTTGAAAGCGCTTGGCACGCCGGCCTTTGCCGACAAGGTGAAGGACGCGATCGCCTGGGGCCGCAAGCAGGGCAGCCAGGACGATGCGGTCGTCGCGGCGGTTGCCGACAGGCTCGCCATCGATGTGGGTGCGGCGCTTGCGGAAATCGTGCCCGGCCGCGTATCGACGGAAGTCGATGCCGACCTCTCCTTCGACACCGAAGCGTCGATCGCTAAGGCGCGTTCGATCATCGCCGCCTACAAGGAGCGCGGCATCGAGCGCGAGCGCATTCTCATCAAGCTCGCCTCCACCTGGGAAGGCATTCGCGCGGCGGAAGTGCTGCAGCGAGAAGGCATCGACTGCAACCTGACGCTTCTCTTCTCCATGGCACAGGCAATCGCCTGCGCGGAAGCGAAGGTCTTCCTGATTTCGCCTTTCGTCGGCCGCATTCTCGACTGGTACAAGAAGTCGACCGGCCAGGATTACACCGCCGAGACCGATCCGGGCGTCGTTTCCGTCCGTCAGATCTACAACTATTACAAGGCGAACGGCATCTCCACGATCGTCATGGGCGCATCGTTCCGAAACATTGGCGAGATCGAGGCTCTGGCCGGCTGCGATCGTCTGACGATCAGCCCCGCGCTTCTGGAAGAACTGGATAAGGCCGACGGCACGCTCGACCGCAAGCTTTCGCCGGAAACCTTCAAGGCCGAGCCGCTCCAGTCGCTCGACGAGAAGCAGTTCCGCTGGGCGCTCAACGAGGACCAGATGGCGACGGAAAAGCTTTCCGAAGGCATCCGCCTCTTCGCCAAGGATCTTGTGGCGCTGCGCAGCATGGTCAAGAAGGAACTGACGCTCGCTGCGGCTTGAGCGAGCAGAAGGTACTGAAAGGCAAAAGGCCCGGATCGCTCCGGGCCTTTTCTTTTTGGCGGGATGGCGCCTATGGCCTAAGCTTTTCTGCTGAGGAACAGGCCGGTCTCCTTCCTAGCCTCGAGCACGCCGCCGCCACGTTCGAAGGCTTCGGCAATCGCCTCGCGGAAGGCGGCGAGCTGCGTTTCGCTTGCGCCGTCTCCCGGCGGGTAGGATGTCAGCGCCAGGAACACGTCCTCCGGCTCGGTGATCCGCATGCGTGCCGGATGCTCGGAGAAAGTAACGTTGCCGAACTGAGCGGCCATCAGTTCCTCGGCCTTCTGGTACCCGAAAGCTGCGCCGCCGGGATCAACCGGCGAGCTACCGAAAACGGTCGTCAGTTCGTAGATTTCGCGCATGTTGCCGATACCGTTTGTCGTTACCGCAAGCACGCCGCCGGGTTTCAGGACGCGAAACATTTCCGCCATTCCGGTAACTGGATCGGGCACATGGTAAAGCATGTGCATGGCGATGACGGCATCGAAAGAACCGTCATCGAAAGGGAGGGCGGTGACCTCGGCCTGCCGGCCTGCCACTGAACCGAAGGGCAAGGTCCGGCAGCGGTTCACCGCTTCCTCGACCATGCCGGCAGACTGGTCGGCCAATGTCAGGTCGAGATTTCCGGGCACATCGCCGATGACGGAAGCCCAGAACCAGCCGGGTCCGCAGCCGATATCGAGAACGCGATCACCGGGATCAAGCGGGAGTTGCCGTGCGACCCAGGAAAACCAGCCGATCTCCGCGATCGTATATTCCCTGTTGAGGCGCCCGCGGGCCGCGAGCCTGCGGCTGTCGGCATATTGTGCGGCGGTGCCTGAGACGATCGACGACATGGTTCCTCCAGTCCGAGCGGTAGTTCTTGCGTCGAATCTGGCGGCGAATTCTGTCTTTGGCAACAGGCCTCCCGGCGGCCGCGATTTGGCCGCCAGGAGCTTGGATGGGTCAAGCCGCCTGCGGCACTGCCGTCGTGGAGCCGGGCTTTCTGAGCAGCAGGACCGAAATCGCCGCGATCATGCAGGCGACGCCGGCGATCTGCAGTGCGGGCATGTAGGTATTGAAGTCGCTCTTGAAGAAGCCCGCGCCGAAGGCAGCGGTCGCCGCGCCAAGCTGATGGCCCGCAAACACCCAGCCGAAGACGAGGCCCGCCTTTTCGCGGCCGAAGTTCTCCGCCGCGAGCTTTACGGTCGGCGGAACGGTCGCCACCCAGTCGAGCCCGTAGAAGACCGCGAAGATCGACAGTTCCACGAAGCTGAAGCCCGAGAAGGAGAGATAGATCAGCGACAGACCGCGCAGGCCGTAGAACCAGAAGAGCAGGAAACGGTTGTCGAACCGGTCGGATAGCCATCCGGCGAAGATCGTGCCGAAGAAATCGAAGATGCCGATGACGGCAAGCGTGCCGGCGGCCGTTACCGCTGCCATGCCGAAATCGCCGCAGATCGAGATCCAGTGAGTTTGGATCAGGCCGTTGGTCGAAAGTCCGCAGACGAAGAACGTGCCGAACAGAACCCAGAAAACGGGGTTGCCGGAGACGCTGTACAGGGTGACGATCGGGGAAGCGAGCGTCGTCAGCAGCTTGTGGTCCTGCTTCGGGGGCTTCGAAACCGTCGTTTCGCCATAGGCCGGCAGGCCGACATCCGCCGGGTAGTCGCGCATCAGCAGAAGCACGAGGACCATGGCGGTGGCGATGATGGCGACCGCAAGCGTCAGCGCGGTGCGCCAGCCATAGGCTTCGGTGAGGGCCGCCAGAATAGGGAGAAAGACGAGCTGGCCGGTAGCGTTGCTCGCCGTCATCAAACCGACGACGAGACCGCGGCGCTTCGAAAACCAACGGGCGGCGACGGTTGCGCCCAGAACCAGCGCCGTCATGCCGGTGCCGATGCCGATGACGACGCCCCAGAGCAACAGCAGTTGCCAGACCTCGGTCATGAAGAAGGACGCGACGATGCCGAACATGATCATGCCGAGTGCCGTCGAAACCACCTGGCGGATGCCGAAATGGTTCATGAAGGCGGCGGCGAAAGGCCCGAGCAGGCCGAAGAGCACGAGACGGACCGCCATGGCCGAGGAAATATCGGCGATATCCCAGCCGAATTCCTGGTGCAGCGGCTGGATCATCACGCCTGCCGAGCCCATGGCGCCCGCCGTCGCCAGCATGGTGAGGAAGGTGGTGGCGGCGACCACCCACCCGTAGTGCAGGTTTCTGCCGGCCATCCATCGGGCGGCGCTGGTGGAGATCATCTTGTCGTCCCTTTCCTGATCGTTGCCGCGGCTGCAGCGGGATTTGCGGGTATATGCCCGCTTTTGAATAAAAGAATCAGAGCTCCTTGAGCAGCTCCAGCAGTTGCCTCGTCTTGTCCGGCCCGAGCCGAACCTCGATATCTTCCTGAACGCCGTCCCAGAGGGGCGCGCCTTTCTCGAGCAGATGGCGGCCCTTTTCGGTCAAGGTCAGCATGGCTTCCCGCTGGTCTTCTCCGTGACCGATCGCGACCAGACCCATGCGCTCCAGCACTTTCGCATTGCGGCCGACTGTCGACCGATCGAGATCCACCTTGCCGGCAAGCTCGGTGAGCGAGACGGGCGCCAGCCGGTTGATATTGCGTAGCAGGCTGAACTGGCCGATGTTCACGCCGAGCGGAGCCAGCGCCTCGTCATAGTAGGACGAGACCTTCCGGGAGGCTTGGCGCAGCACGATGCAGTGGCAGGTTTCGCTTGGCATGACGCGGGTATATACCCGCGACTTGAGCTGCGCAAGAGGGTCAGCGCGAACTTGCCGTGCGGGCCGTCATGGTGGTCTTCACGAAAGCGAAGATGAAGAGCGCGGTCATCAGAAGAACGATGGTCGGGGCAGGGGCGCTGTCGAGGAAGAAGCTCACATAGATGCCGAGAACGGAAGAGCCGGCGGCAATCGCCACGGCCGTCAGCAGCATGGCGGTGAAGCGGCGTGTCAGGAGGAAGGCGATGGCGCCGGGCGCTACCAGCATGGCCACAGACAGGATGATGCCGACCGCCTTCAGCGCGCCGACGACGGCGAGCGAGAGCACCGCGAGCAACCCGTAATGCAGAAGCCGGACGGGCAGACCTATCGCCCTCGCATGCTGTTCGTCGAAGGAATGCACCAGCAGGTCCTTGCGCAGGATGACGAGGAAGAGTGT
This sequence comes from Rhizobium moroccans, assembly GCF_057559155.1. Lineage (NCBI taxonomy): Bacteria > Pseudomonadati > Pseudomonadota > Alphaproteobacteria > Hyphomicrobiales > Rhizobiaceae > Rhizobium > Rhizobium moroccans. The sequence goes on from NZ_JBHFJG010000047.1 coordinate 219,845, forward strand.
TGCAACAAGCGCGATCAGCCCCGTCTCCACGAGATCGGAAGGCAGGATGCCGAGCATATCGCCGAAGAGGATATGGTCGAGGTGCACGTCAGACTGCACCTTCACGAACAGCACCAGACCCAGCCCGAACATGCCGGAAAAAACGATGCCGAGCACCGTATCTTCCTTGATGCGGCTGTTCTCCTTGAGGAACCCCGTCGCCAGCGCGCAGATCATGCCGGCCACAAAGGCGCCGATCGCAAACGGGATCGACAGCATATAGGCGATCACCACACCTGGCAGCACGGCGTGCGAGACCGCGTCGCCCATCAGCGACCAGCCTTTCAGCACCAGGAAGCAGGAGAGCATCGCCATGGGTATGGCGATCATCAGCGTCACGATGAAGGCGCGCTGCATGAAATCGATCTGGAAGGGGAAGGTCGCGAGATCGATGAAATCGAGAAAGCCGCTCATGATGTCGTCTCCTTGAGCGTCCTGCGCAGCCGTCGGCGGGCGGCCAGCATGCCGTGCTTGGGCGCAAACAGGAAGGCGATCAGGAAGAGCGCGGTCTGCAGCACGACGATGATGCCGCCCGTCGCGCCGTTCAGGAAATAGCTGAGATAAGCGCCGATGAAGCTCGTGGCCGCGCCGATCACCAGCCCCAGCAGGATCAGCCGCTCGAACCGGTCGGTGAGCAGGTAGGCGGTCGCGCCCGGCGTCACCACCATGGCGATGACAAGGAAAGCGCCGACCGTCTGCAGCGCCGCGACGGTGGAGGCCGAAAGCAGCGTAAAGAACAGCACTTTCAGGAAATCCGGATTGAGGCCGATGGTGCGGGCATGGTTCTCATCGAAGAAGGCCACCATCAGATCCTTCCATTTCAGCGCGAGGACGGCGAGGCTGACGCCGCCGATGATGACGAGCTGCAGCGTATCGGCCGGCGTGATGGCGAGGATATTGCCGAGAACGATGGTCTGGATGTTCACCGAGGTCGGCGAGAGCGACACCATGAAGAGGCCAAGGCCGAAGAAGGAGGTGAAGATGAGGCCGATAATGGCGTCTTCCTTGAGCCTTGTTCGCTGGTTGAGGAAGAGCATGGCGCCGGCCGCGAGCCCGCCGGAAATGAAGGCGCCGAGCGAAAAGGGGAGGCCTAGCATATAGGCGCCGGCAACGCCCGGCACGATGGAGTGGGAGAGCGCATCGCCGATCAGCGACCAGCCCTTCAGCATCAGGTAGGCGGAGAGAAAGCCGCAGACGCCGCCGACCAGCGCGCTTACCCAGATGGCGTTGGTCATGTAGCCGTAGGTGAAGGGTTCAAGAAGCGTCTGGAGCATCCGCCTTCTCCTTCGGCTTGTTGCCGTTGCTGCCATAGGTCACGAAGGGGCGCTCGTCGTCGGTGATGACCTTCACGCGCCGCTCGTCGGCATCCTCGTGCAGGTCGGAGCCGCCGAGGATGAAGTGGCGCAGCACGCCGCCGAAGGCCTTTTCCAGATTGGCCTCGTTGAACGTGTCCTCCGTCTTGCCGTAGGCGAGCACGGTGCCCTTCACGAAGACGGTGCGGTCGCAGAAATCCGGCACGCTGCCGAGGTTATGGGTGGAGACCAGCATCACCCGGCCCTCGTCGCGCAGCGATTTCAGGAGCGTGACGATCTGCTCCTCGGTCGTCACATCGACGCCGGTGAAGGGCTCGTCGAGCAGGATGATCTGCCCCTCCTGGGCGAGCGCGCGGGCGAGAAAGACACGTTTCCTCTGGCCGCCGGAAAGCTCGCCGATCTGGCGCTTACGATATTCTTCCATGTTCACGCGCCGCAGCGCCTGGGTCACCATCTCGTGGTCGCGGCGGGAAGGAATGCGCAGGAAATTCATGTGGCCGTAACGGCCCATCATCACCACGTCCTCGACGAGAACCGGAAAGTCCCAGTCCACCTCCTCGGCCTGCGGCACATAGGCGACGAGGTTCTTCTTCAGCGCCTCGCGGGCGGGCATTCCGAGAATTTCCACCGAGCCCTCGGCCAGCGGCACGAAGCCCATGATCGCCTTGAAGAGCGTCGATTTGCCAGCCCCGTTAACGCCGACGAGCGCGGTGATCGTGCCGCGCGGAACAGTGAAGCTCGCCTGCCGCAGGGCCGTGAGGCCCGTGCGGTAGGCGACCGTGATGTTGTCGATCCTGAGGCCGGCGCTGGCCGGCCTCGTCTTTCCCATCATCATTGGGCAAGTCCCTTTGCAATGGTCTCCGAAGTGACGCGCAGAAGGTCGAGATAGGTGGGCACCGGCCCGCCTTCCTCGCTCAGCGAGTCGACATAGAGAACGCCGCCATATTTCGCTCCGGTCTCGCGGGCGACCTGCTCGGCGGGCTCGGCGGAAACCGTGCTTTCGCTGAAGATCACGTTGATCTTGTGCTCGCGCATGGCGTCGATCACGGCCTTCACCTGTTGAGGCGTGCCCTGAGCGTCGGCATTGACCGGCCAGAGGTAAAGCTCCTTCAGGCCGAAATCACGGGCAAGATAGGAGAAGGCGCCTTCGCTCGTCACCAGCCATCGGTGATCCTCGGGAAGGGCGGCGAGCTCGTCGCGGATCGGCTGGATCGCGGCGCGGATCTTGTCCGTATAGGCCTTGGCGTTGGCGGCATAGACTTCCGCATGGGCGGGATCGATCTCCGTCAGCCCCTTGCGGATGTTCTCCACGTAGATGACCGCATTTTCCGGTGACATCCAGGCATGCGGGTTGGGCTTGCCCTGATAGGCGCCGCCGGCGATCGACATGGGCTCCACGCCGTCGCTCACGGTGATGCTCGGCACGTCGCCGAGATTGGTGAGGAATTTTTCGAACCAGAGTTCGAGGTTCAGCCCGTTGCGCAGCACGAGGTCCGCATCGCGGGCGCGCAAAAGGTCGCGCGGGGTCGGCTGGTAGTTATGGATTTCAGCGCCAGGCTTGGTGATGCTTTCCACATCGGCCGCATCGCCGGCGACATTCTTCGCCATGTCGGCGATGACGGTGAAGGTGGTGACCACTTTCGGCTTTTCTTCCTGCGACCAGGCGGCAAGCGGGGAAAGAAGCAGGGCGGCAAAGGCAATAACGAACTTCCTGGCACCCATGGCGGGCTGAACTCCTTTTGCAATTCATTCGCAATCCAAACTAGCGACCTTTTTCGTGCTGTCAATGCTATTGCAACTCATTCGCAAAAAGGAAGTTCCAGAAAATACGAACCGCGGATGAATTAAAGCTTCCTCAATTAGAATGCGGCAGGATCGCTCCGTTCCATGACCTTTGTGTTGCGTAGATTGGAGTTGACCATGCCGGAGTCCGGCCCGTGAATGTCCGGAGATTGAATTTCTCGCGGACGCTCTTCCTCGCCTTCGGCGGCGTTCTCGTGCTTTGCAGCGCAAGCGGAACGGCGGCCGTATTTATCGGCGCCGACCGGCTTCTCGGTCCATCCTTTTCCGGGACGAACGGCCTCAAATGCACCACCGTCCAGACCGCCCGGATCAAGCGGGACGGCACGTATTGGGTGCGCAAATACGTGACGGCGGACAAGCGGGCCGACGGTATGTCGCGGGTGAGGACGGCGTTGCGCGTGGCTCGTAGCGTTCAGGCGCATGAAAAGGCGGATCTCGTCCAGGTCACGGTGCTCGACCCTGCCGGTCCGAAGGACCGAGCGCTGATGCGCGGAAGGATGATCGGCGCGCAGGTCGTCTACATTCCCGATCTCTCGAAGGTGCCGGAAGGCGCCGCCTCGCAAGTCTATACCGCCTATTATCTCGACGGTCCGGCGAGCGAGGCCGGAGAATATTACGGAATCCGCTTCGATCTTCCGCTGGAGGACGTCAAGCCGATGGTGGCGGCGTTTACCGACGATGCGGATTGCATCGATCCGAACGCGGTAGCGGTGACGGCGGAGCATGGCGCGCCGGTCACCGCTCATGGAGAGCCTGTGCCGGGGCACGACGGCTGACGGGAATTCGGGCTCGGGTAGAGCTTGCCGGCGTCAATCGTCATAGGCGCGATATCGCCGGAGCCGCTCGCTTTCGTAGCGTCGTCCGTCGTCGCGGGACACGCGTTTGCGGACGTAGCGTTCGCAGTAGCCGTCTTCACAATGGGTTTCGACCAGCCGCTCCCGCACGACACCGTTGTCGGATGAGCTGTTGGAACTCGAGTTCGACGACTGGCTTCCGGCCAGAGCCGGGCTTGCGGTCATCGCGGCGGCGGCAAGCAGGACAAGCGTTCGCATGACCTTCTCCTTCCATTGCAACATGGTCGGCCTTCGGCGCTGAACCGGCGATGAACGCAAAAGAAAAGGCTCGCGCGCCTTCAGACGCACGAGCCTTCAGTCATTCGAATTGTACGTCTTGCAGCCGAGACCGGCTCAATCCGCCTTGGCGCGACGCGCCGGGAAGAGGATCACGTCGCGGATCGAGGGAGAATCCGTCAGCAGCATCACCAGCCGGTCGACGCCGATGCCGAGGCCCCCGGCGGGCGGCATGCCCTGGTCCATGGCGTCGAGGAATTCGTCATCGAGCTGCTTGTCCTTTTCGCCGCGGACATGGGCCTGATCGAGCTGCTCCACCATGCGGCGGCGCTGCTCCTCCGGATCGTTAAGCTCGGAGAAGGCGTTGCCGAGTTCCCAGGTGTTGCAATAGGTCTCGAAGCGCTCGACGAGGCGCGGCTCGCCCGGCACTTCCTTGGCAAAGGGCGAGATGTCCTTCGGAAAATGCGTGACGTGGGAAGGCTGGATCAGCGTGCCCTCGACCTTCTCCTCGAAGATGAAGGCGAGGCATTCGCCCCAGGTCCAGTCCTTCTCCACCTCGAAGCCGGCGCCCTTGGCAGCGGCGCGGGCTTCCTCGTCGGTTTTGATCGCGAGGAAGTCTATGCCGGTCGCTTCCTTCACCGCGTCCGGCATCGGAACGCGCTTGAACGGGCCCTTGAAGGAGAGCTCCTTGTCCTGGAACTTGAACTCGGTGGAACCGTGGATGCTCATGGCGAGCTGCGCGAACATGCGCTCCACGAGGTCCATCATGTCCTCGTAATCCGCATAGGCCCAGTAGCACTCCATCATGGTGAATTCCGGATTGTGCCGGGTGGAGACGCCTTCGTTCCTGAAATTGCGGTTGATCTCGAACACCTTGTCGGTAAGCCCCGAGACCAGCGTGCGCTTCAGGAACAGTTCCGGCGCGATGCGCAGGTACATGTCGAGCTTCAGCGTGTTGTGATGCGTCTTGAAGGGCTCGGCCGTGGCGCCGCCGTAGATCGCCTGCAGCATCGGCGTCTCGACTTCCATGAAGCCGTCGTTTTCCATGAAGCGGCGGATGCCGGAAACGATCTTCGAACGCTGCTGGAAGCGGAGCTTCGATTCCTCGTTGGTCATGATGTCGAGATGGCGCTTGCGGTAGCGCAGCTCGATATCGGAAAGACCGTGCCACTTCTCCGGCATGGGCAGCAGCGACTTGGTGAGCATGATGATCGACTGGGCGTTGATCGACAGCTCGCCGCGCTTGGTGCGCCGCACGGTGCCGGTGATGCCGATGATGTCGCCGATATCGATCATCGGAAGCATGTCACGGGCTTCTTCCGGCGTCACATCCTTGTGGGAGAAGATCTGGATCTTGCCGGATGCGTCATGGATGTCCATGAACATGCCAGAATTGCGCGAGGAATAGACGCGGCCGGCGACCGTCACGACATCCTGCGTTTCCACGTCCGCCTCGAGGTTCTGGTATTTCTCCGCGAGTTCCGCATTGGTCATGGTGCGGTGGAAATGCGCCGGATAGACGTCGCCGATCTTCTCACGCAGGAGCTTGAGCTTCTGGGCGCGGACTTCCGTCGCGTCGGAGGAGAGGGCGGTTTCGGTCTTTGTTTCGGTCATCGTGTTTCGCCTTTAGGCAAGTTTGTCTTGTTTCGCCGGTGCGGCTGGCTGGGCTTAACCCTCCCCCTTGTGGGGAGGGTCGGAGCGAAGCGACGGGGAGGGGTTTCCGACTAGGAAAGAAAGACCCCTCCCTAACCCTCCCCACAAGGGGGAGGGAACCCGTCGCGCATGCCTTTACTTTCCTTCACCCACCATCTGCGCCACTACCGTCGCGGCCACCTTGAGCCGCTGGCGCACGACCGAGCGGCCGAGCAGCGCCATAGAGTCGAACAGCGGCAGCGAGCGCGAGGACCCGGACATGGCAACGAAAAGCGGCGGGGTAACGACGCGCAGCTTCTTGCCGAGCTTGTCGGAAACGGCGCGCAGTTCCGCATCGATCGTCTCGACATTCCATTCCAGGATCTTTTCGAGATCGGCCTGCACGGTGTTGAGGATCTCCAGCGTCTCGGCCGGGCTGGTCTTCAGACCCGCGAAGGAGGCCGGCGCCAGGCCGACATCGCTCGAAAGCAGGAAGCCCGCGAGCTGCGGCAGTTCACCGAGCTTGGAAATGCGGCTCTGCGAAAGCTTCAGGCCTTCCGTCAGGCGGCTGTTTTCCGATGCCCATTCGAGCGTGCGCGCCACGAATTCCTCCGGCGACAGCTTCTCGCGCAGCCAGCGGCCGTTCAGCCAGTCGAGCTTCTGGATATCGAAGATCGCGCCGGCCTTGGAGAGGTTGTCCGGATCGAACTTCTCCGCCAGCTCCTCCATAGAAAGAAGCTCCTCGCCCTCGGCAATCTGGATGAAGAAGAGGCCGAGGAAGTTCATCAGCGCTTCCGGCAGATAGCCGAGCGCCGAATAGTAGGAGATCGAGGTCGGGTTCTTGCGCTTCGAAAGCTTGGACTTGTCGGCATTGCGCATCAGCGACAGATGCATGAAGACCGGCTGTTCCCACTCGAAATAGCGGTAGAGCAGGATGTGCTTCGGCACGGACGCCAGCCATTCCTCGCCGCGCGCCACATGGGTGATCTTCATCAAGTGGTCGTCGATGACGTTCGCCATGTGATAGGTGGGCATCCCGTCGGCTTTGATCAGCACCTGCATGTCGACCGAATCCCACGGGATCGAGACATCGCCGTAGACGCCGTCATGGAATTCGCAGTTGCCCTCGGTCGGGATTTTCATGCGGATGACGGAGGCTTCGCCTGCGCCCAAGCGCGCGGTCACTTCCTCGGCCTTGAGGTTGAGGCAGAGACCGTCGTATTTAGGCGGCTTGCCGCTAGCGCGCTGCGCCTCGCGCATCTGTTCGAGCCTTTCCGGCGTGCAGAAACAGCGGAAGGCATGACCCTTGTCCAGAAGCTCCTGGGCATAGGGCTGGTACATCGCCTTGCGGTCGGACTGGCGGTAGGGGCCATAGGGGCCTCCGACATCGGGACCTTCCGCCCAGGTCAATCCCGTCCAGCGCAGCGCGTCGAGCACTTTCTGTTCGAATTCCGGCGTCGAGCGCGTCGCATCGGTATCCTCGATGCGCAGGATGAACTCGCCGCCCATCTTCTTGGCGAAGAGATAGTTGAAAAGCGCGATGTAGACGGTGCCGACATGCGGTTCGCCGGTAGGCGAGGGGGCGATGCGGACGCGCGGGGTCGGATTGATCATGAATTGTCGCTCGATTTCAGGCGCCTCAGCGGCGCGTGCATGCTTGCGGGAATGTCGATTTGGGCAGGCCTTAGCGCATATTCAGCCGCGGGCGTCAAGGTTTTTGGCCGGCATGGCTACCCTACCGGCCAGACATAGAGCAGCGCCGGCACGCTGACGAGCACGATGATGAACGAAAGCGGCAGTCCAAGGCGTGGATAATCGGAGAACCGGTAGCCGCCCGGCCCGAAGACCAGCGTGTTGCACTGGTGGCCGACGGGAGTGAGGAAGTCGCAGCCCGCGCCGATCGCCACCGCCATCAGGAAGGCCTCCGGCTTGAAGCCGAGATTGGTGGCGAAGCTCGCCGCGATCGGCCCCATCACCAGCACCGTCGCGGCATTGTTGAGAAAGGGGGTGACCGCCATGGTCGTCACCAGGATCAAGCCCAGCGCGCCCCAGGCGGGCAGGCTTGCCGCGGCATTGCCGAGCCAGCCGGCGATCAGCTCGCTACCGCCGGTGGTGCGCAGCGAATCCGAAACCGGGATCAGCGCCGCGAGCATGACCAGGATCGGCCCGTCGATGGACTTGTAGATGTCGGCAAGCGGGATGGCGCGGAAGACCAGCATGCCGAGCGCGGCCACGAAGAATGCCACCGAGACCGGAGCGATGCCGACCGCCGTCGCCGCCATGGCGAGCGCCAGGATGACGAGCGGAATGAAGGCGCGGCGGCGCGTGCCGAGCAGCACTTCGCGCTGGGCGAGTGGCAGCAGCGAGAAATCCTGCAGCACGGCGGTCAGGTTCCTGCGGTTGCCCTGCAGAACCAGAATGTCGCCGGCCATCAGCGTTATGCTGCCCAGTCGCTCGGTGAGCCTTTCGCCGCGCCGGCTGATGGCGAGCAGGTTGACGCCGCGGGTGTAGGAGAGCGCAAGTTCCCTGGCCGAGAGCCCTTTCAGCGAGGATTCCTGCGAAATGATCGCCTCGACGGAAATGATGTCGGCCTGTACCTGGCCCCGCTCCGTCAGCGGTTTCCCGGAGAGTTTCAGCCTGCCGCTCGAAACCGTGCGGTCGAGTGCTGCCGACGAGCCCTCCAGCAGCACCACGTCCCCCTCTTTCAGCGTGAGGTCCGGGAAAGGCGACATGCGGGTGGTGCCGCGCAGCACGGCTGTGGCGATGACCTCTCCGTCGCCGAGCTTCAGGAGCGCGCTGACAGGCTTTTCCACTACGGAGGACTGGGCGGTGACGGTGACTTCCGACGTATAGTTGGCGATCTCCATGACGTCTTCGATGGACGTGTTCTGCTTCGTGCGGCTCGGCACCAGCCAGTGAAAGAACAGGAGAAAGGTGACGCCGACGATCGTCAGCAGCGCGCCCATCGGCGTGAAGTCGAACATGGTGAAGGAGGTGCCGGTCATCTCCTCGCGAAGCCGCGAGACCACGATATTGGGCGAGGTACCGATCTGCGTCATCAGCCCGCCGAGCAAGGCGGAAAAGGCCATCGGCATCAGGTAGAGCGATGGCGAAACCCCGGAGCGTCGCGAGAACTGGAAGGCGACCGGCATCATGATCGCCAGCGCCCCGATATTCTTGATGAAGGCGGAAAGCACGGCGACGACGATCATCAGCAACGCAAGCTGGGTGCGCACCGAATTCAGATTGGGGAAGAATTTCTTGATGGCGGTATCGACCACGCCGGAACGGGCCACGCCGGCGCTGACGATCAACGCGCTGCCGACGATGATGACGATATCGTCCGAAAATCCGGAAAACGCCTTGTCGAACGGCACGACGCCCAGCACGACGGCCAGAACCAGCGCACAACAGGCAACGACATCATAGCGGAAACGATCCCAGATGAAGACCGCCATCATCGCGGCGATGACGGCGAAGGCGAAAATCTGGTCTGTGGTCATGCTGCTCCGGGCGGTGAGGAAGTGATGGGGCTGTCGGCGGGATACTTGCCGCTTTTGCGTCGGTTATCAATGCCATGGTGCGTGCAGTCACGTTGCTGGACATTCGGCGGGAGCCGGATAACTTGGCCCGGCCGCATGTTTAATGGAGATTGCGAATGAGTGGAATTCTGGAAGTGCCGGTAAAGCTTGCCGATGGGCGCGAGACCTCGCTCAACGAGTACAAGGGCAATGTCCTGCTCGTCGTGAACGTCGCCTCGAAATGCGGGCTGACCAAGCAATACGAAGGCCTCGAGAAGCTTTACGAGGACAAGCGCGAGCGCGGCTTCGTCATCGCTGCTTTTCCGGCCAACAATTTCAAGGGCCAGGAGCCCGGCACGGATGCCGAAATCGTCGAATTCTGCACCTCCACCTATGACGTGAAGTTCCCGATCTTTTCCAAGGTTTCGGTCAAGGGCGAGGACAAGCATCCGCTGTACAAGCAACTTACGGCATCCGGCACGCCGGTGACCGGGGATGGCCCCATGAAAGAGCGTCTGCGCAGCCTCGGCATGGAGGTTGCCGACGACAACGAAATCCTCTGGAATTTCGAGAAGTTCCTGATCGGCCGCAACGGCGAGATCGCCGCCCGCTTCGCGCCGGACGTGACGGCCGACGACAGCCGCCTCGTCTCGGCGATCGACCGGGAACTGGCGCGGAGATAAGGGCTTTTACCCTCCCCTTGAGGTGGGGTCCGGAGGACGGGGCGAGACACGCGGCTCGCCCCTGAGAACCGGAGGTCCGGGGTGGGGTGACCCGTAATATGTGCGAGTAGCGGTCTATGGGTTTTGTCACCCACCCGCCGCTTTGCGGCGACCTCCCCCCTCAAGGGGAGGTGAGAGGCATCAATGCACCGTCGTCTGCCCTGCCTTCTTTTTTCTCTCCCGGGCGTTGCGCGCCCACATGTTCAGGACCTCGACCAGCGCCGAGAAGGCCATAGCGGCGTAGACATAGCCCTTCGGCACATGGAAGCCCATGCCCTCGGCGATCAGCGTCGTGCCGATCATCAGCAGGAAGGCGAGCGCCAGCATCACGATGGTGGGGTTACGCTCGATGAAGTTGGCGAGCGGGGTTGCCGCCAGCAGCATCACGGTGACCGCCGCGATCACGGCGACGAACATGATCGGCACATGCGGAGTCATGCCGACGGCGGTGATGATGCTGTCGATCGAAAAGACGAGATCGAGGATCAGGATCTGTGTGATCGCCGAGCCGAAGGTCATGGCCGCGGTGCCGCCGACCATGTCTTCCTTATGATCGACGGGATCGACGGTGTGATGAACTTCCTTGGTTGCCTTCCAGACGAGGAAGAGACCGCCGGCGATCAGGATCATGTCCTTCCAGGAGAAGGCGTGATCGAACAGCGTGAAGACCGGCTGCGTGAGCTGGACGATCCAGGCGATGGTGCCGAGAAGCGCCAGGCGCATGATGAGAGCAAGCCCGATGCCGATCTTGCGTGCCCTGTCGCGATGCTCGGGCGGAAGCTTGTTGGTGAGGATGGATATGAAGATGAGGTTGTCGATACCCAGTACCACTTCCATCACCACCAGGGTGACGAGCGCCACCCAGGCGGTGGGGTCTGCGACGAGCGCTGCGATATCCATCCAATGTCCCTTTCTCGATCACAAGGCATATTGCCCCGTCCGATTTAAGGATCGGCGTGAATAAGACAAGGGGAAGTTGCGGCGGAACCGCCTGAATTCAGGCTGGTTCCGCCATTTTCACCATTGCGGGTTTCTCGACAGTGCCATAGGCGGCCATGAAGACCTTCACGGCACTTCTCACCACCCGTTCGAGTTCTTCCTTCGGCGGCACGTCGTTGAGTTCGCCGAACAGGCGGAACTTGAAGAACATGCCGCTGGAAAGCTCGATGAACTGGCGCGCCGCCAGGTCCGTATCCTCGACCTTCAGCGTGCCCAGCATCACATGCCGCTCGATAAAGGCTTGCAGCACTGTGCGGATGTTCGCCGGTGAGCTGAAGAACTGCTGACAGAGCCCCGGCATGCGATCGACCACTCCGGTCATCGTCCGCATCGCCCTGATGACGCCGGGCGAGGTGGTGTGAGCCGCAAAGCCCATGCCGAAGCGGAAGAGGCCGTCCTCGACTTCCTCGCTGCCCTGCAGCACGTCCTGCATCGCAGAGGTGATGCGTTGCCGCTCACGCTCCACCATCGCCGCGAAAAGGTCTTCCTTGTTCTGGAAGTAGACGTAGATGGTGCCTTTCGAGACGCCCGCCTCGCGCGTGATGTCGTTCATGCTGGCGGCATCGAAGCCGAGTTTCATGAATATGCGCTTGGCGCCGTCAATGATCTGCTCGCGTTTGGCCGGGTCCTCGCCTGCGGCGAAACGGCCCGGCGGGCCCTGCCCGCAGAGCTCGTCCTTTCTCGTTCTGGTCATGTTTCATGCCCCTTTAACTTTTTCGAACCGATCGGTTCGATTTGCCCTTGATATGTGGTACCGAAGGGCCTATGTCAAGCGGCGCTGAACCGAACGGTTCGATTGAGACAAGCGGTTCGACAGACGATAGCACCTCCGACGACGGTAAACCAAAATGACGTCCTCCCATAATACGGGCGCCCTGCGCGCCGTGACGAATGATAGCGCGGAATCTGTTGAAGTCGAAGCCCGCAAGCAGGCTCCGGCGGCCGAACAGCCTACCGCAGCACCGCCGGCGGATGCAATCGCGGCGCCGGCCGTCAGCCCACCCCAGAAGAAGAAGCGCCGCGGCTTTCTTCTGCCCGTCCTTGTCGTTGCGCTCCTCGGCGGGGCGGCCTGGTACGGTTACAACTGGTGGACCGACGGGCGGTTCCTTGTGACCACCGACGACGCCTATGTCGAAGGCGATATCGCCATCATCTCGCCGAAGGTTTCCGGCTATGTCGCGAAGGTCGACGTGGTCGAGAACCAGGCCGTGAAGGCCGGCGATCCGCTCGTTACCCTGGACGACGGCGATTACCGGCTCGCGCTCGAACAGGCTAACGCCAATATCGAGAGCGCCAGGCTCGCCGTTTCCCGCATCGATGCCCAGATCGTCGGCGCTCAGGCCACGCTGAAGCAGGCCGAGGCGCAGCAGGGCGCGCTTGAAGCGTCTCTCCGCGGCGCCGAGATCACTCAGAAGCGCGCCAGCGAACTCGCCTCCAAGTCGGTCGGCACCACGGCCGATCTCGACAAGGCCAATATCGCGCTGGATGAGGCCAAGGCCAATCTTGTCGCCGGCCAGGCGAATGTCGCGTCCGCTCGCGCCAATATCGAGCTTCTCCATGCCCAGCGCAACGAGGCCGACAACACCATCCGGGTGCAGGAAATCGCCCGCGACAAGGCCGAGCGCGACCTGAACTTCACGGTTCTCAAGGCGCCCTATGACGGTATCGTCGGCAATCTGGCGGTCCAGACCGGCGATCTCGTATCCGCCGGCAAGCGTCTCGCGGCGCTCGTTCCGCTGACCGAACTCTACATCTCGGCCAATTTCAAGGAAACGCAGCTCGGCCATATCGAGGTCGGCTCGAAGGTCCGCGTGCATGTGGATGCCTATGAGGATCGTCCGATCATCGGCACGGTGGAATCCGTTTCGCCTGCCTCGGGCGCGGTCTTCTCGCTGCTGCCGCCTGAAAACGCCACCGGCAACTTCACCAAGGTCGTGCAGCGCGTTCCGGTCCGGATCTCCATTCCGAAGGACGATCTCGAGCAGCAGCATCTGCGCGCGGGCCTGAGCGTCGTCGTCGATGTCGATACCCGTACCGCGCCCGCCGGCGGCAATGCCGTGGCGGCGGTAAAGTAACCGGACGAAGCTTCAAGGAGAACGGCCATGGCAACGACGGCCGTTGCGGGCGCCCCCTCTCAGGCAGGCTCCGCCGATCAACCCATGGACAGACGCAAGCTCATCGCGTTCTTCGCGATGGTGCTCGGCATGTTCATGTCGATCCTGGACATCCAGATCGTCTCGGCCTCGCTCGCCGAAATCCAGGCCGGCCTTTCCGCCGGCTCGGATGAGGTCGCCTGGGTGCAGACGTCCTATCTGATCGCCGAAGTCATCATGATCCCGCTTTCGGGCACGCTTGCGCGCATCCTTTCCACGCGCGTGCTCTTTTCCATATGCGCGGCGGGCTTCACCCTTGCCTCGGCGCTCTGCGCCACCGCGACCAATATCGAGCAGATGATTGTCTATCGGGCGATCCAGGGCTTTATCGGCGGCGGCATGATCCCCTCGGTCTTCGCGGCCGCCTTCACCATCTTCCCGCCCTCCAAGCGCGCCATCGTCTCACCGATCATCGGCCTGGTCGCCACGCTTGCGCCAACCATCGGTCCGACGGTCGGCGGCTATCTCAGCCATGCCTTTTCCTGGCACTGGCTGTTCCTCGTCAACATCGTGCCGGGCATCATCGTCACCGCGCTTGCCTGGTTGCTGATCGATTTCGACGAACCCGAGATGAGCCTCTGGAAGAAGTTCGACTGGTGGGGCCTCATCTCCATGGGCCTCTTTCTCGGCTCGCTGGAATACGTGCTGGAAGAGGGCAACAACAAGGATTGGTTCAGCGACGAGCATATCGTCGTCGGCTCCGTCGTGATGGTGATCGGAGCGGTGGTGTTCTTCTTCCGGGCCTTCAAGGTGGAGTTCCCCGTGGTGGATCTGCGCGCCTTCGCCAACCGCAACTTCGCCTTCGGCTCGCTCTTCTCCTTCGTAATGGGCATCGGTCTCTACGGCCTCACCTATCTCTATCCGCTCTATCTCGGACGCATCCGCGGCTACGATTCGCTGATGATCGGCGAGACCATGTTCGTCTCGGGGCTGGCCATGTTCTTCACGGCGCCGGTCGCGGGCTTTCTGTCGAACAAGCTCGATCCGCGCCTGATGATGGCGATCGGCTTCGGCGGCTTCGCGCTCGGCACTTATCTGATGACCGGGCTGACCCAGGACTGGGATTTCTACGAACTCCTGATCCCGCAGATCCTGCGCGGCTGCTCGATGATGCTGTGCATGGTGCCGATCAACAACATCGCGCTCGGTACGCTGCCGCCGGCCCGCATCCGCAATGCGTCGGGCCTCTTTAATCTCACCCGCAACCTCGGCGGCGCGGTCGGTCTTGCGATCATCAACACCATGCTGACCCAGCGGAGCGACGAGCACTATGCCCGCCTTTCCGAACACGTGAACTACGGCAATCCGGCTGCTCTCGACTGGCTCGACAGCGTCGGCGCCAATTTCGATTCCTACGGCCTCGACGGCGCCACCGCGGCCATGCAGAGGCTCTCGGGCATGATTACCCAGCAGGCCTGGCTGATGTCCTTCATCGACGTGTTCCTGACGCTGACCGGCCTCTTCGCAGGCCTCATCCTGCTCGTCATGCTGATCTCCAAACCCGCGGCGCCGCCGGCCGGAAGCGGTGGCGGAGGCCATTGAATTTCAAGGAAATCCACCGCCGGAGGGCCGCCGCGCAAGCGACGGCCCTTTGCTTTTGCGCGTCCCGCAATTTTTGAAGGGCGTACCTCAGATTTCTGATTTACGTACCTCAGAAATTCGGCTACGAAGGTCGGCGGAGGAGACATGAAGCCCACTGTCCACGACATCGCGAAGATCGCGGGCGTCAGCCTCGCCACGGTGGACCGCGTGCTGAACGGCCGGCCCGGTGTGCGCGAGATCACCCGCGGCCGGGTGGAGGAAGCAATCTCGACGCTTGGCTATGTGCGCGATCTCGCCGCCGCCAATCTCGCCAAGGGCCGGACCTATGCCTTCACCTTCATCCTTCCCGCCAACGACAATTCCTTCATGATCGGTTTGGCCGAGGAAGTACGCGGGGCGATCGCCCGCTCCAGTGCGGAGCGCACCGATATCCGCATCATCGAGGTGCCGCCCTTCGATCCGGCAGCGCTGGTCTGCGCGCTTGACGCGGTGGTGGAGAGCAGGCCGGCCGGTGCCGCCTTCGTGGCGATCGATACGCCCGAAGTGCGCGCGGCGGCCAAGCGGCTGCAGGCGGCCGGTATTCCCGTCGTCACTCTGGTTTCCGACCTGCCGGATTCGGGTCGCGACCATTATGCCGGTATCGACAATATCGCCGCCGGCCGCACCGCCGCCGGCCTCATGGGACGTTTCCTCTCCGGCCGAAAGGCAAAGGTCGCGGTGCTTGCCGGTTCCATGCTGGTGCGCGACCATCGCGAGCGGCTGGAAGGTTTCTCGGCAGTTGTCGGGGGCTCTTTTCCCGATCTCGACATCCTGCCGGTGCTTGAGGGCAGGGACGACCCGACGCTTGCCGAAACGGCGCTTGCCGAAGCATTCGCGAACCATCCCGATATCGCCGGTATCTACAGCCTCGGAGCGGGCAATCGCGGTCTCATCCGGGCTGTGCAGACAAGGCGGGAGCGGCCGGTGGTGATCGCCCACGAACTGACGGCCTCCACGCGCGCCGCTCTCATGGATGGGACGATCGATGCGGTGCTCAATCAGGATGCCGGCCACGAAGTGAGAAGCGCGATCCGCGTGCTGAAAGCCAAGGCGGACGGCCTGCCGGTGATCGCCGCGCAGGAGCGCATTCGTATCGACATATTCCTGAAAGACAATCTGCCGTGAGGCAGCGCATCCCATTAGGAGAAGCACCATGTATCTAGGGCTCGACCTCGGAACCTCCGGCGTGAAGGCCATGCTGATCGACGGCGATCAGAAGATCGTCGGTTCGGCCAGCGGCTCGTTGGAAGTCTCGCGCTTGCATTCGGGCTGGTCGGAACAGGACCCGGCGCACTGGATCCGCGCGACCGAAGAAGCTGTCGCCGGGCTGAAGGCCAAGTTCCCGAAGGAGCTCGCCGCCGTGAAGGGCATCGGCCTTTCCGGCCAGATGCATGGCGCGACGCTCATCGACGCCGAGGACAAGGTGCTGCGCCCCTGCATCCTCTGGAACGATACGCGTTCCCATGAAGAGGCGGCGGCTCTCGACGCCGATTCCCGGTTCCGCCAGATCACCGGCAATATCGTGTTTCCGGGCTTCACCGCGCCCAAGCTCGTCTGGGTGAAGAAGCATGAACCCGAAATCTTCGCAAAAGTGGCCAAGGTCCTGCTGCCGAAGGATTATCTGCGCCTCTGGCTGACCGGCGAGCACATTTCGGAAATGTCGGACTCGGCCGGCACCTCCTGGCTCGATACGGGGGCTCGCAAGTGGTCCGGCGAACTGCTCGCTGCGACCGGCCTTTCCGAAAGGCAGATGCCATCGCTGGTCGAGGGTACCGATCAGGCCGGCAGGCTGCGCGGCGAACTCGCCTTTAACTGGGGCATGGGCGCAGGCGTGGTGGTGGCCGGCGGGGCAGGGGACAACGCGGCCTCGGCCTGCGGCATGGGCACGGTCGGCGAGGGGCATGCCTTCGTCTCGCTCGGGACCTCCGGCGTGCTCTTTGCCGCAAACGCTTCCTATCTGCCGAAGCCGGAAAGCGCCGTCCACGCCTTCTGCCATGCGCTCCCGAAGACCTGGCATCAGATGGGCGTCATCCTGTCGGCAACCGACGCGCTCAACTGGCATTCGCATGTGACCGGCAAATCCGCCGCCGATCTTACCGCCGAGCTCGGCGATAAACTGAAAGCGCCGACGGGCGTCACCTTCCTGCCCTATCTTTCCGGCGAGCGCACGCCGCACAACGATGCCGCCATTCGCGGCGCCTTCATCGGGCTCGAGCACGAATCGAGCCGCGCGGTGCTGACCCAGGCGGTGCTGGAAGGCGTCACTTTTGCGATCAGGGATAATCTCGAAGCGCTGAAATCCGCCGGCACCTCGATCTCCCGCGTTACGGCGATCGGCGGCGGTTCGCGCTCCCGCTACTGGCTTGCCTCGATCGCCACCTCGCTCGGCGTGCCGGTGGATATCCCGGCGGACGGCGATTTCGGCGCGGCCTTCGGCGCGGCACGCCTCGGCCTCATCGCGGCGACAGGTGCGCACCCGCTCGCGGTGTGCTCGGCACCCGAGACGGCCGAGACGATCGAGCCGGTCGGGCCGCTCTCGGAAGCCTACGAGACGGCTTATGCCCGCTACCGGGCGCTCTATCCGGCGCTGAAGGCGCTGGCGCATTGAATTGATCCTGATCGGGAAGGGTGAAGACCCCTCCCCAACCCCTCCCCACAAGGGGGAGGGGCTCCAGTGCCCCGAACTTCGCTTTCCCGAATGGGCAGGCGATGCTCTGGTCCTCTCCCCCTTGTGGGGAGATGCCGGCAGGCAGAGGGGGACTTTTCGTAGTTTAACGAGTTGCCAAGGAGGATATGACCATGAGCACAGGATTTTTCGGCGATATTTCGAAGATCAAATACGAGGGACCGGACAGCACCAATCCGCTGGCCTTCCGCTTCTACAATCCGGACGAGATCGTCGCCGGCAAGCGCATGGAGGATCATCTGCGCTTCGCGGTCGCTTACTGGCATTCGTTTACCTGGCCGGGCGGCGATCCGTTCGGCGGCCAGACTTTCCAGCGCCCCTGGTTCTCCGACACGATGGAAGCGGCGAAGATGAAGGCGGATGTCGCCTTCGAATTCTTCTCGCTGCTCGGCGCGCCTTTCTATTGCTTCCACGACGCGGACGTTCGCCCGGAAGGCAATAATTTCGCGGAGAACACGAAGAACCTCAACGAGATCGTCGACTATTTCGAGAAGAAGCAGGCCGAAACCGGCGTGAAACTCCTCTGGGGCACGGCGAATATGTTTTCGCACCGCCGCTATATGGCGGGCGCGGCTACCAATCCGGATCCGGACGTCTTTGCCTTCGCCGCGGCGACGGTGAAGACCTGCCTCGATGCCACCAAGCGCCTCGGCGGTTCCAACTATGTGCTGTGGGGCGGCCGCGAGGGCTATGAAACCATCCTCAACACGGATTTCTCCCGCGAGCTCGACCAGATGGGCCGCTTCCTCAACCTCGTCGTCGAATACAAGTACAAGATCGGCTTCGAGGGCACGATCCTCATCGAGCCGAAGCCGCAGGAGCCCACCAAGCACCAGTACGATTACGACGTTTCCACCGTCTATGCCTTCCTGCAGAAGCATGGGCTGGAGAAGGAAGTGAAGGTCAATATCGAGCAGGGCCATGCGATCCTGGCCGGTCATTCCTTCGAGCATGAGCTCGCCATGGCGAACGCCTTCGGCATTTTCGGCTCGATCGACATGAACCGCAACGACTACCAGTCCGGCTGGGATACCGATCAGTTCCCCAACAACGTGCCGGAAATGGCGCTTGCCTATTATCACGTGCTGGCGGGCGGCGGTTTCAAGAACGGAGGCACCAATTTCGACGCCAAGCTGCGCCGCCAGTCGCTCGATCCGCAGGATCTGCTGATCGGCCATATCGGCGGCATGGATTGCTGCGCGCGGGGCTTGAAGGCAGCCGCCCGGATGCTGGAGGACGGCGCGCTGAAGAAGCCGCTCGATGCCCGCTACGAGAAGTGGGAAAGCCCGGAAGCCCAGAAGATGCTGCGCGGCGAATACAAGCTCGATGAGATCGCCGCCATGGTGGAGCGCGAAAACATCAATCCGGAACCGGTCTCCGGCCGTCAGGAATATCTGGAGAACGTCGTCA
Source organism: Rhizobium moroccans (assembly GCF_057559155.1). Taxonomy (NCBI): domain Bacteria; kingdom Pseudomonadati; phylum Pseudomonadota; class Alphaproteobacteria; order Hyphomicrobiales; family Rhizobiaceae; genus Rhizobium; species Rhizobium moroccans. The sequence goes on from NZ_JBHFJG010000047.1 coordinate 238,774, forward strand.
ACCGGTATGTGTGAGGGCATTCCCCTCCCCAACCCCTCCCCACAAGGGGGAGGGGCTTAACCTGCCGCGCTGTTTTCCGTGCCGATGGGGACGGAGGCGGGGCGGCTTGTTTTCTCCCCCCCCCTTGTGGGGGAGATGGCCGGCAGGCCAGAGGG